>JAQWJM010000184.1:0-28160 GCA_029248335.1 Phycisphaerales bacterium | reverse complement strand
CACCGGCTCGATCGGCCTGCAGGCGGGTCGGCATGCGATCATGGTCGACTTCTTCGAGCGTGGTGGCGGTGCGGGCTGCATCGTCCGGGCCAGCGGCCCCGGCATGCCCTACGACGTGATTCCCGCGTCGATGTGGTCCTACGGCGAAGGCGGGGCCCCTTCCGCGGATTTGAACGGGGATGGCACGGTCGGCGGCGCCGACCTCGGCCTGCTCCTCGCGGGCTGGGGCGAACCCGGGCCCACCGACCTCAACGGCGACGGCACCACCAACGGCGCCGATCTCGGGCTGCTCCTCGTCGCGTGGGGCGACATGCCCTGATCGACGCCCGAAACCCGGTCCATTCCTCGGATTCCGGTCCTCGTGGCCGGAATCCGTCGTTTTGCCGCTTGGCACCCGGCCGGGGTTTCGCTACAGTGCTCGGCTCAACTCAGACCGTAGGAACTACAGGGTTTTCGACGTCCCGCTTGACCGGCCGTCGTTCCCGGAGCCTCCGAAGAGGCCGACCGGAACCCGGTGGGAGGTAGGAATCATGGCCAAGCAGGTCACCAAGGTATTCAAGATCATGGCTCCCGGCGGCAAGGCGACGCCGGCGCCCCCGATCGGTCCCGCCCTCGGCGCCAACGGCGTCAACCCGGGACAGTTCATCACCGCATTCAACGATCGAACCAAGGATCTCAACGGCAAGATCGTCGGTTGTGTGATCACCGTGTTCGACGATCGCTCCTTTGAATTCGAGCTCAAGGCCTCCCCGGCCGCGATCCTCATCAAGGATGCGCTCAAGCTCGAGAGCGGTTCGGGCGAGCCCCACATCAAGAAGGTCGGCAAGCTCACCCAGGACCAGCTCCGGGCGATCGCCGAAGAGAAGATGCCCGACATGAACTCGGGCAGCATCGAGACCGCGATGAAGGTCATCGCCGGTACGGCGCGTTCGATGGGCGTCGACGTGGAGGAGAACTGACATGCCGAAGTTCACCAAGCGACAGAAAGCCAACCTCGACATGCTCCCCGAGAATCCCGTCCCGGCCGAAGAGGCCGTGAAGGTTCTCAAGGGGTTCATGGCCACCAAGTTCGATCAGTCCGTGAACGTGGTCGCGAGTCTCGGAATCGATCCCAAGCAGGCTGATCAGGCCCTGCGAGGCTCGATCGCCATGCCCAAGGGCATCGGTCGATCCGCCCGGGTCATCGCGTTCTGCAACACCGACAAGGTCGAAGCCGCGGTCGCGGCCGGTGCCGCGGAGGCCGGTGGCGAGGAACTCGTCACCAAGGTCATGGGCGGCTGGACCGAGTTCGACGTGGCGATCGCCAGTCCGGACATGATGCGGTTCGTCGGCAGACTCGGCAAGGTCCTCGGCCCCAAGGGACTCATGCCGAGCCCCAAGGCCGGCACCGTGACCCCCGACGTCGCCACCGCGGTGTCGGAGTTCGCGGCGGGCAAGCAGGAGTACCGCAACGACGACGGTGGCAACATCCACCTCGTCATCGGGAAGATGAGCTTCTCCGAGGCGGACCTGTTCGAGAACCTCAACTACTTCCTCGAGACCGTCGAGAAGATCAAGCCGGCGTCCACCAAGGGCGTGTACCTCAAGAGGGTCGTGGTGTCAGGCACCATGACGCCCGGCGTCGAGATCGCCGTCTGACCCCCGCTGGAGACGAACCATGAGCAAGACCGTCAAGGAAATGATCATCGAGGACTACCGGCGCCGGTTCGAAGGCGTCGAAGGTGGAGTCATCCTCCAGATTCGTGGCATGGAGGCGTTGGACAACAACGTGCTCCGCAACGAACTCCGGAAGAAGTCCATCAACATCACGGTCCTGAAGAACACCCTCGCCAAGAAGGCGTTCGCAGACACCGAGTTGGAAGCCCTCTTCCCCGCCCTGAACGGCCCCGCCGCGATCGCCTACGGCGCTGAAAGCCCCGTCGAGGTCGCCCGCGAGATCGTCGCCTGGGCGAAGAAGGTCAAGGAACTCGAACTCTGCGCCGCCTCGATCGACGGCGTGTTCTTCGAGGGTGAAGCGGGCGTGAAGGCCCTCGCCAAGTACCCGACCCGCGAAGAGGCTCAGGGCACCGTGGTGACCCTGCTGCTCTCCCCCTACCGCAACGTGGTGGGCGCGGCGACGAGCCCCGGCTCGAAATTGATGGGCGTCGTCAAGTCGCTCGAGGAGATGCTCGAAAACGGGGAGACCGTCGCGAAGGTCGGCTGACCCCGCGAAGATCCATCCCCTTCTGATTCATCATGTCCCATTCCCGCCGCCCCGACTGGCCCCAGGGTTAAAGCTCGAACGGTCGAGCCCTCTCGGGGGGCAACCCAAGTGGAACGGAGTTTCCAATGTCCGAAGAAGCAACCGAAGCAAAGACCTTTGACGCGAAGATCACCAAGATGGGCGACGAGATCGCCGGCCTGACCCTGAAGGAAGCCGTCGACCTCGCCGACTACATGAAGGACACCTACGGCATCGAGCCCGCCGCTGGTGGTGCCGTCATGATGGCCGGTGGTGGTGGTGGTGAAGAGGCTGCCGGCGAAGCCGAGCAGACCGAATTCGACGTCATCCTCGAAGCCGCTGGCGACAAGAAGATCCAGTGCATCAAGGCCGTCCGCGAAGCGACCGGTCTGGGTCTCAAGGAAGCCAAGGAGATCGTCGACAGCGCTCCCAAGGCCGTCAAGGAGAAGGTCTCGAAGGACGAGGCCGAGGCGCTCAAGACCGCCCTCGAAGAGGCCGGCGCGACCGTCGCGGTCAAGTGACCCTCGCGGCCTCGGCCGCACATCGACCTCAAGCACCACGACCCCGCCATCCGGCGGGGTCGTTTTTTCTGCGCCCGAACGCCTCCCCGGGACCCCGGGGTGATCGAGGAGTATCCTCGAGGCATGATTCGATCCACGCCGCTCGTGCTCGTGCTTCTCCTCCTCGACGCGGTGTTCCGGCCCGCCGCCGCGTCGGGGACCACCGACCGGGACCGCCCCTTCAATCTGGTCTGGATCTCCGCCGAGGACATGAGTCCCTGGCTGGGGTGCTACGGCGACGACACCGTCCCGACCCCGAACCTCGATCGACTCGCGGCGGAAGGCGTGCGATACACGAACGCCTTCGCGACGACCCCGGTCTGCGCCCCCGGCCGGTCCACCCTGATCACCGGATGCTGGGCGACCGAGATCGGCTCGATGCACATGCGGACCGGAAAGCCGAGCAACGCAGCGCTCTCCAGGAATGCCGAGGCCTACGCCGGGATTCCGAACTATGAAGCGGTGCCGCCCCCGGCGGTCCGGTGCTTTCCGGAGCTGCTTCGGGCCCGCGGGTGGTACTGCACGAACCGTTCGAAGACCGACTACCAGTTCGTGGCCCCCGCGACGACCTGGGATCGATCCGGTGGACGCGCCCACTGGCGGGGACGGCCCGACCCCGACGAGCCGTTCTTCGCGGTGTTCAACCTGGGCGTCACGCACGAGAGCGGGACGTTCCCCGCCCGCAAGCCGACCGCCAGGACCTGCGACTCCGCGACGGTCACCGTCCCCCCCTATCTTCCGGACACCGCGACGACCCGGGCCGACCTCGCGCGGACCTACGACAACATCGCCGCGTTGGATCGTCAGGTCGGCGGTCTGCTGTCGGAGCTCGAGAAGGCGGGCCTCCTCGAGCACACCGTGGTCATGTTCTTCAGCGATCACGGCGTCGGGCTGCCGCGCGGGAAGCGATGCGTCTACGACTCCGGCACCCGGGTGCCGCTGATCGTTCGCTGGCCGCAGGCGCTCGATCGCCGGGGCGTCGACGACCGCGTGGTCTCGTTCGTCGACTTCGCCCCGACCGCCCTCTCGATCTGCGACGTCGCCCCCCCCGCCTGGATGTCCGGCGTCGCCTTCGCCGGGACGCACGCCGAGCCGGGCACCGGCCTCGCCTTCATCCACGCGGATCGCATGGACTCCGTGCGGGATCGAACGCGTGCGGTCACCGACGGTCGATATCGATACGTCCGGAACCTCATGCCCGAGCGACCGCGGCTCTACAACGTCGCCTACGCGGAGAACGTCTCGATGATGCGCGACGTCCATGCGCTTCGCGCTTCGGGCCGCGCGACCGCGGACCAGTGGCAGCTCGTCGATCCCATCAAGCCCGACGAGGAGTTCTACGACCTCGTCGCCGATCCACACGAGGTGGCGAATCTCATCGACGACCCGGCCCATCGGACGAGGATCGACGAGATGCGAACCCGGCTCGACGCATGGATGGACCGGACCGGCGACCTCGGTCTGATCGCGGACGAGGGGGCGATGGTCCGGGACCGGCTCTGGAACGGAGCGTCCCGCAAGCCGCGAACCGCGGCGGCGATGCCGACCATCGAAAGTCGTACCGAAGGACGCGCCGCGACGATCACCTGTCCCACTCCGGGCGCCTCCCTCGGCTTTCGCCGCCACGGCGAGAAAGTCTGGACACCGGTGACCGGTCCGGTTCCGATCGACGACGTGGGCGAGGTCATCGAGTTGCTCGCCCACCGGATCGGCTTCGAGCCTCGGCGGATTCGCTGGTCCTTTCCACCGAGCGACCATGCCGATCACGAGGAAGCCGGCCCCTGAACCGACGATGAAAAAACCGGCGGCCCCCGAAGGGACCGCCGGTCAGAGTTCCAAGCGGATCGAACTCGATCAGCCGAGCAGTGAGAGCACGGCCTGCGGGCTCGAGTTGGCCAGGGACAGCGACTGGATGGCAGCCTGCTGGAGAATCTGGCCTCGGGTCAGCTCCGCGGTCTCCGCCGCGAAGTCGGTGTCACGGATCTGGCTTTCAGCCGCCGCGGTGTTCTCGAGGGCGATGCCCAGCGAGCTGATGGTCGAACCGACGGTGTTCTTCTGGAACGCGCCGAGCCGGCCACGGAGGCTGGAGACCTGCTTGATGGCGTCGTCGATCACCGACTGGGCCTTCGAAAGGTCGCCGTTCTGGACGTTGGCACCCGCACCCGACTTGAGGTCGGAGAGGAAGCCGGCCGAGCCGGAACCCAGGTTGCCCGTGGTCACGGTGCCGATGCCGAGCGAGACCTTGCTGGACAGATCGACGCTCGGCGCGAGGTTGAAGTTCGCACCGCCACCGGTGATGTCGAAGCTGAAGGTATCGAGCGTGTTGCCACCGTTGTTGGCGTCGAGGGTGATCTCGACGTCGAAGCCGGCGCTGGAGACGCGGGCGGTCAGGCCGTCCGTAGTGGCCTGGCTGCCGTTGATCAGGACGACCGCATCGCTGCCGTAGTCCTTGTAGTCGGCGTTGGCGCTGAAGCTGCCCGAGGCGCTGGCTTCGTTGCCGATGAAGGTGCCGCCGGAACCGTCGGTGGTGCCGTCGTTGAGTTCCTTCACCCGGACGAACGAGTCGCCGCCGAAGGCCTGCGAGCCGATGACCACGTCGTCGGCGTTCGCACTGAGGCTGGCGCTGACGCCGAGCTGGTCGGCGAACGAGTTGATCGCGTTGCTGACTTCGGTCATCGCGGTGCCGTCGGCGAAGGTGAACTGCTGGCTGCCCTTCGCACCGGTCACTTCGATGGTGTAGCTGCCCACGTCGTCGCCGTTGCCGTCGGTGCCGGCGTCGAAGTTGCCGGTTCCGGTGCCACCGACGATCGCGGCGGTACCGGTGGTGGCCACGGTGTCGACCGTGACGTCGACCGACAGGGCGGTGCCGTCATCCGCGAGCTTGGCGGAATTGATCTTGACGTCGGAAAGCTCGGTGGCGTCCGCCGAGGCGGTGTCCTGGTAGTCGAAGTTGCCGTTGAGCAGCTTCTCGCCCTGGAAGGACGTCGCGTTCGCGATCCGGTCGATGGTCTGCAGGATCGAGTCGATCTGCAGCTGGTTCGCGGCCTTCTCCTCGGAGGAGACGCCGGCTTCATTGGCGGTCGAGGAAACGAGCGACTGCAGTTCGACCAGCAGGTTCGAGACCTCCTGGAGGCCGCCTTCGGCGACGTTCACGACCTGCTCGGCCCGCTCGGCGTTGTTGATCGCCGAGTTGATGGCGGCCTTCTCGCTGCGAAGGTTTTCGCTGGCGATGAGACCCGCGGGATCGTCCGCACCGCGGTTGATCCGAAGGCCGGTCGAGAGCCGCTGAAGGCTCTTGTTGAGGCCCGAGTTCTGCGAACCGAGGGTTCGCTGAGCGACCATGCTGGAAATGTTCTGATTGATGCGACTCATGGGAAGAGATCCTCCGTGAACAGGTTCGAGCGAGTGTCCCGTTGCTCGAACCACCCGAGATTCGACCGGCCCCTAAGCGTCCTTGGCCGATCCAGTGACGCCCCCCGCAACACGCGGGGGGACCGGTCATCGGGGCGGATCCTCCGCAACCGACTGAATTGAATGCCCGGCGGCCTCCGGCCTCCGCTTCAGTCGATCGGGTCCGATGTTTCGGCCCGACCGCGGAGTTTTCATCGAACCGACGAAAGCGCGAATTCACTTCGACCCGGAAATTCCGCGTCATATCTGCCGCCCGCCGCGCAATCCAGGACCGTTTCGGCGTTCAAGGCATCAGCAAGGGGGTCGCGACGTCGATGCTTCCCTCCGTCGGATTCGGCATGCGCAGAAAACGACCCCCTCCTGGGAGGGGGTCGTCGAGAGAGATGCGATCGTCGCCGGTCCTCGAGGACTACTGGAGGAGCGCGAGCACGTTCTGAGCCGAGGCGTTGGCGGTGGCGAGCACCGAAGTACCGGCCTGGGTCAGGATCTGGGCCCGGGTCAGCTGCGCGGTCTCGTCCGCGAAGTCCGTGTCACGGATCTTGGATTCCGCGGCGGTGATGTTCTCCAGACCGATCTGGAGACTTCGAACGTTGGTCTGAAGCGTGTTCCGCTCGAACGCGCCGAGCCGACCACGAAGGACCGAGACCTCGGTGATGGCGGTCTCGAGGATGTCGCTGGCATCACTGAAGTTGCCCGAGAGGAGAGAGTTGTCCTTCCCGCCCACCAGACTGTCGAGGAAGAAGCGACTGCCTTCGACCGTCGTCCCGCCGATCCGGGTGGCCGCGATCGACTGCACCCCGACCCCGATGTTCTGGGTCGCCGAGATCGTCGGTCCCAGCTGGAACTGCGCCCCACCGCCGGTGATCGAGAAGACGCTCGCGGTTCCGGACACCGTGGTCGCGAAGTTCTGCGAGAGATCGAGCTGGACGCTGAGCGCCGGCGAGTTGAGCGAGACCTCGAGGCCGTCGCCGACCGCCACCGCACCGTTCACCACCGCGGTGACGTCCACGCCCTCGTCACGCTGGGTGACGGTGCCGCCCTGGGCGTCGAGGGTGTCGAAGTCCGTGCCGCCCGGTCCGACCTTGGTCACCGAGACGAATTCGTCGGAACCGTAGCCCGTCGAACTGAAGACCAGGCCACTGCTCTGGTCGGATGCGGAGACGAGATCCGCGGTGACGCCGGTGGTGTCCGAGAGGGTGTTCACCGCCGCGACGATCGCCGACATGGTGGTGCCGGACGCGAAGGTCACCGACTGCACGCCGAGCGAACCCGCGATCTCGACCGTGACGCTGTCGTCGAGTTCCCCCGACGTTGCGCCGGCGTTCCCGGAGAGGAAGAGCGACGCGGTCTCGGCCGCGTTCACCACCTCGACGCTGACGTCGAGATCCCCGTTGGAGCCGAACTGGGCGCCGTCGATCTGGATTCCCTCGATGTTCGAGGAATCCACGCCGCTGGTGGTGTAGTCGAGATTGCCGTTCAGCAGCTGCAGCCCCGCGAAACTCGCGGTGTTGGAGATCCTGGTGATCGACGCGATGGCCGAATCGATCTCGAGCTGGTTGGCTTCGACCTCCTCGTCGCTGACGCCGCCGGTGTTGGCGGCCTCGACGACCAGGCTCTTGATCGAGTTGAGCAGGTCCGCGACCTCCGCGAGGTAACCCTCGGTGGTGGCGATGACCGAGCTCGCTCGCTCGGAGTTGTCGATCGCCTGGTCGATGCCGCGCATCTCCGAGCGAAGACGTTCCGAGACGATCAGGCCCGCGGGATCGTCGGCACCCCGGTTGATCCGGAGCCCCGTCGAGAGCCGTTGCAGTCTGACCGCGAGATTCTCGTTCGTTCGCCCGAGGTTGTTTCGAGCGATCATCGAAGAGACGTTGGTATTGATCCGAGCCATGGAGATCCTCCGTGATTTCGGCTTGAATCCATCCGGAAACGGTGCGGAAACGATCCTCGTCCGCCGTCGAACCGGTCGAGCTTCAGGCGGTCACCCGCCGAATGTCGGTCCCCGCGACGAGTCGCGCTGCCGACGGCGGGATTGTCCCGCCCTGATTCACTCGCGGGAACGCCCCGGAGTGAAATGCGTTCAACCCGCCGCTGATCGCGGCGGCCTGCTCGTTCTCCGTCCTGATCGCCTCGTAGACCTCCTTGCGGTGGACCGAGACGCTGGAGGGCGCGGAGATGCCGATTCGCACCTTGTCCCCCCGGATGTCGACGATCGTCAGTTCGACGTCGTCTCCGATCATGATCGTTTCATCACGCTGTCGAGAGAGCACCAGCATGTGCCGGCTCCTTCCATGGATACCCGTATCGTCCCAACTCCGTGGGACCGGGTCTCGAGCTCGCGGGTCCGCCCCCGGGATTCGCCCGGCGGCTCACGTCCGAACCGTCGCGGTCAGGCCGACGCGGCCTTCGCGGGTTCCGTGACCCGGAGCAGCTCGTGTCGCGTGCTCCACTTCTTGTCGGCGAGGACGAGCTGCATGCCGGCCTTGCCGTCGACGTTCACCACCAGGGGTCCCTGGAGGTTCGCGCTGAGCAGATCGTCGCGCTTGTTCACGACCACCAGCACCTGGGCGTCGGCGATCTCGTTCATGCCGAGATCCTCCATCTGCTCGCGGCGGATGTTGGCCTTGTAGTCGGGTACCCACAGCGCCGGGTCGGTCACCACGAAGGCGAGGTCCGGCGTCTCGGTGGACTGCAGCCAGAAGAAGACCCCCTGCTCGTCGGGCTGCAGCAGCACGAAGTCCGTGTAGCTGGAGAACCCGAGCAGGCCGGAGGGGAAGGTGATCACGCGATCCTCGTCGATTTCGACGTTTCCGAAACGAGTGGTCTCGAGTTGCATGTCGAGCTCCTGGTCTACCGACCACCAATCCTTGGTGCCCGCCGGATCCGTCCGGCGTGGACTTCCTGTCCTCGAACCCATCCGGTCGGTGGAGGTGGGCTCGATGTTGGCGCCGCTCGGCGCCGATTTCTTGATCGCTACCGGAGATAGTCCAGCAGCGTGAGGCTCGTGATCCGGCCGGCGGTACTGAGCCCGGCCTGCAACTGCTGCTGCAGCTGCGAGAAGCGGATGGCCGCATCGGTGAAGTCGAGGTCCTGCAGGGTCGACTTCAGGCTGAGGTCCTGCACCTGCAGGTCCTCTTCCCGAATGGTCGCGTCCTCGACACGCCGGGCCCGCACGCCCACTTCGGCCCTTGCCTCGGTGGAACGAGCGATGTCCGCTTCCAATCGTTGAACTGCAAAGGCGATGCCAGACTCGTCATCCGCGTACAAGGCATCGCGAAGGGCCTTCAGATGCCCGAACACGCCGTCGACCGCCACGGTTGCGCGGTCGGTCCCGGCAAGAGTTGCGCCGGCGGTCGAACCCTGGATGCCGAGGTCCGCCGCGGCGGTGCTGTTGTTCCGACGTTCGATCGAGAGATCGTCGCCTCCGACCGTGAGATCGGTGAAGGCGATTCCATTGCCATCCGAGGCGAGTCCGGCGTCGAATTCGCCCGGCACGACGAGCCCGATCCCGCCCGCGGCGCCCTTGATCGCGTCAAGCACGTCCTGCACGGTCTCGGCACCCGCGAGATCGACGTCGAAGGATCGGCCGTCGTGGAGGGACACGGTGAAATCGACGTCCGCGTCGGGATCGAGGTTTCCGGAGATCGGGTCCACCGATCCGCTTCGGATCGCCACCCCACGACCGTCGTTGAAGTCCGAGAGAAGCGTGTCGGCCGAGAAGTTTCGAATGCCGAGCTCCGTCGCGGTGACCCCGCCACCGACTTCGGAGATCGACATCGCGCCGCCCGAGAGTTCGTTCTTCACGGCGATCCGGTCGCCCGACGCCCCGAGTTCGATCCGCACCCCGATGTCGAGCAGCTCCACGGTGTCCCGCAGGTCTCCGATCGTGGTGACCCCGGCGAGATCGACGACCCGGACCTGGCCGGCATTCTCGATCCGCAGGCTTCCCAGCGGCGTGGTCACGCCGTCCAGGGCGTCCATCCGCGTGTTCCAGGTCAATCGCGGCGCGAGATCGGCGCCCGAGGTCGATGAACCTCCGGCGTAGGTGCCGGTGAGTCCGAGATCCGCGGCGGTCGTACCCTCGATCGAGTCGGCGATGTTGACGTCGACGCCCACGCTCGGCGTGATCCGGAATCGATCGCCGCTGCCGGGATCGATGTCGACGGTCGCGCCGGCATCGACGGTCTGGATCGCGTTCTCGAGCGAGGTCCGCACATCCTCCACGGTGATCGCATCACTCAGATCGAGGTCGACCTGGATCGCGTTCACGGTCAGGATCATCGGACCCGCGGCGATGCCGAGACCGCGTCCCCCGTTCAGGTTCGCCAGCAGCGTGTCGCCGGTGACGCCGGGATCGAGGTCGCGATCACCTTCGATGCGTGCGCTCAGGGCCCCGAAGGCCCGATCCCCCGCGAGGGTCACCGGCGTCGAGGATCCCAGTCCGAGATCGGTGATCATCCCGTCGCCCGAACCCGCGTACTGGACACCGCCGAGGAGTCCGTCGAAGGGCCTGGTCCCCACTTCGGATCCACCGAAGAGGTACATGCCGCGGTATTCGCGATTCCCGAGCGACTGCATCCCCTCGAGAATCGAGTCGATGACCAGCGCCTGGTTCCGTCGGGTCTGGGTGTCGCTTCCAAGACCGATCTGCGAAAGCCCCACGCTCTTGGCCTCCAGCAGGAGATCGCCCATTTCCGAGAGCGCGGAGTCGATGGTTCCGAGCAGCGACCCGGCCTCCGAGAGGTTCCGGACCCGTTGTTCCCGTCGTTCGACGAGGTCGTCGAGCACGGTGATCGTCCCCGACGCGACGGGATCCTCGCTCGCGCGGTTGACGGCGCGACCGGAGGCGAGCTGCATCTGCAACTGGAGCAGCTGGCTGTTGCTCCGGTTGATCGAACCCACCATCATCTGCGAGGAGAGCAGGTTGGGCACGCGACCGATGACTGATGAGATGCTGCTCATGGGAAGTACGCTCCGTCGGTTCAGGCGATGCTCAAGAGGACCTGCATGGCCTCGTCGATCACGGTGATGAATCGGGCTGCGGCCTGGAATTGACGTTGAAGGGTCATGAGATCGATGGCTTCCTCGTCGATGCTCACCCCGCTCACCGCCTGGTTCTGCGCTTGGAGGCTCTCGCGGACGAGAACGCTCGATTCGTAGCGGGTGCGGGCGGCGCCGGTCGCGACCGCGAGGGTGTTGACCTCCGACTGCCACTTCTCCCGCAGGCTGCGGCCGCCGAACGCGTCGATCGCGCGATTCTCGAGTTCGACGATGGCGAGCGCACTGTCGTTTCCGCCGGAGGTGAAGTCCTTCGAAGTCGCGAGCAGCGAGGGATCGTCGAGCAGCGCGGCATCGACCGTGATCTCCCGGGCGTTGCTGCCGGTGAACAGGCCGTTGACACCCAGTCCCGCGAGCACGCCCGAGGAATCGTCGGAGAACGCGATCTCGTGTCCGGGGCCCGCGGTGATCCGGAATTCGCCGGACGGTCCGATCGACGCCGTCGCGTCCGAGACGCCGAGATCCACGTTGATCCGATCGACGAGATCCTGCAGCGACATCTCGTTCGGATCCACCGCGACCTGATAGGTCGCCCGGAGCCCGGTCGAGGCGTTCACCACGTGAAGTTCGAAGACGCCGTTGCGGATCTCCCAGGGAACCCCCGAGCCGGTCGCGTTGAGATTCTCGTCCGCATCGATCCCGACCACGGATCCGCTCACCTCGGTCCGGTTGGCGAGCCCCTGGCCCTGGGCGTGGATGTCGTTGACCTGGAAGACGAGTTGCGAGGCGAAATCGTCCAACGTCGCCATCGCGGGCAGGATCGTCTCCTCCCGCTGTCGCTGGAGCGCGCCGATGGAACCCGACTTCGCGTCGAGGATCGTGCCGTCCTCTTCGACGCGGATCGAGACTTCGAGGCCGTTCGGCCCGCTCTGGGTCCGCATCGTGACGCCCCGGCTCTTGCCCGCGAGCACCACCGGAATCGAACCCACGAGGATGTCGACCGAGCCGTTCTCCTGGGGAACGGTGTCGATGTCGATGAAACCCGAGACCTCGTCGATCAACTGATCGCGTCGATCCCGGAGGCTGTTGGCGCCACCGCCACCGCCGCCGCCCTCGGCCATCGCGATCTGGCCGTTGAGCACCGCGATCTCGCCGAGCAGGCCGTCGACCCGTTCGACCGAGGCGCCGATCGCGCGATCGGACTCGGTCCGGAGCATCGTGTACTGGTCCTGGAGCAGATTCACGTGATCGGTGAGGCTCACCGCCTGCTGGACCACCACCGACCGGACCGCGTTGTCGATCGGATTGTTGGCGAGCTCGCTGAACGCGTTGAAGAACGCGGAGAGCTTCGAGGACAGGTCGTTGTCCGAGAGTTCGTTCTGGATCGCCTCGACCGAGGACAGGAACCGCTCGTCGATCGCGGCCGCGCTCTCGTCGCTGATCGCGTCACGCAGTCGCGACTGCAGCGCCGAATCGATCGCGCGATTGATCGTGGTGAGGGCGACGCCCGTCCCCACGAACTGGTTCCGACCGATCGGGCTCGAACCGTTCGGCGTGAGACCCGCGATCTGCCGGTGGTATCCGGGCGTCGCGGCGTTCGCCAGGTTGTTGCCGGTCACGCTGATCGCGGCCTGGCTGGAGAGCATGGCCGAGCGGCCGATCTGGAGTGCTCCGTTCAATCCCATGGCTGCCTCCTCAGGTGGTCAGGTCGAGGCCGGTCGCGAGCGATGATCCGTCGCGCAGCCTTCCCTGCCGTCCATAGACTCCGGTGCCGGAGAGCGCCCCCGTGACGCTCTGCACGATGCCCGCCATGTGACGGGCCAGCGAATCCGCGGCGGCTCGAACCACGGAGTGCTCCCGCTTCGCCCGTTCGACGAGTTCGCGAAGCTGGGTGGCGAGCACCGCGAGCTTCGAACCATCCGCCTCGTCGAGCGTCGCGATGACCTCGGAGACGGTCGCTTCGGGATCGATCCCGAGCGTCTCCGCGAGCCGGCGGGCCTCGGTGGTCCGGCGGCGATCCAGTCGTTCCAGTCGATCCACGATCTGTTCCTCGATCGCGGCGATCTCCGGCACCCGGTCGAGCTCCGCGTTCTTGATCGCGTCACGCTTCCGACCGATGGTCTCGAGAAACCGGCGATAGCCTTCGATCTGGGTCGAGAGCGTCGATTCCAGTCCGCGCACCAGGCTCGGAACGGTCTCGATCCTCGGTTCGGTCGGGGGGGTGTTCGGGTCGGTGCTCATGCGAAGATCTCCGAGTCGAGCCCGCGCGCCTCGGCGGGCGCGGCGAGTCCGGTCACCTGACGCTGCAGGCTTCGTTCGAGGGCGTCGACGAGTCCGAACCGGTGTCCATCGACGATCCGGTCGGCCATCGCCCGATCGACGAGATGCGAGAAGCGCTTCTCGCCGGCGCCGGGCGCGAAGATGCCGGTGGGCTGCGCCGCTTCCCGGGCCTCGCGGAGCATGGGTTCGACGAAGGCGTCCGCGACCAGCCGCCGCGCGGCCACCGAGACGATTCCCTCGCGGGTGGTGGCCTCGGCCGAATCGGGATCGCCGCCGAGTTCACGGACCATCCCCCGAAGGAACGCGGCCTGGTCGGGTGCCGCCTCGCCACGGTCGGTGCGACCGGCGGGCGATGCGCCGAACGTCGCGGGCAACGGACCGGTCCACTGCTCGCCGACCGCAGGCGGGGCCGTCATGCTGGTGTCGATGCCGCTCATCCGTTCAGGTCCTCGTCGATGAACCGACCGTTGATGCGGCCCATCACGCACATCTGCTGCAGGACCGCGGCCTGATCCGCGAGCGGCATGCCGAGGCGATCGAGCTGCGACTTGAAGGCGACGAGGGACCGCCGCGGAACGTCGGTGCCGGTGAGGGCGATGAATCGCTCGGTGACCACCTTCGGATTCCGGATGGTCGGCTCGGGCTCCGGCGCGATGGTCTGGATCGTCAGGCCGTTCACCGTGATCAGCGTGTCGAGCAGTTCGGTGTTCCCGGAGACCGTGAGACTCTGCTTGATCTTCGAGTACCTGATCTCCGCCGGCGTCTCGATCTGGCCGAAGTCGAAGTAGAACGCGAGGATCTCGGCCCCGAGGGTGAGCGGGTCGTAGTCGGAGTCGTCCGGGATGCGAACCCGGATCATGCCGTCGCCGAGCAACGCCGCGATCTCCGAGTAACCACGGCCGGATCTAAATCCCTGCTCGGACATCTTGTCGTTGATCAGGTCGACGATCTGCTTCGTGATCACCACGGTCCGGAAGGCCTGCTTGGTGACGCTCAGGGTGAATTCACGACGGGCGGCGTAGTACTCCCGAAGGCCTTCGGGCATGCCGAGGCTCCGGGCACCGTCGCCGATCCGACCCGCGGTCGGATTGCCGTCGGGGTCGCGAACCTGGATCTGACCGCCGGCGAACGCCACCACATCGAAATCGAGCGCGTTTCCATTGGCGTCGCGGAAGATGCCGGACATCGCCCGCTTGAGCGGCGTGGTCCAGAGTCGCCCGCCGACGAGCGACGTCGCGCCGCCCCCGGCGATGCCGACCTCGCAGTCGAACTCCATGCCCTCGCTCCACACCTGCGGGAGCTGGGCGGTGACGAGCACCAGGGCGACGCCTTCGCCGCGACTGATCGCTTCGAGCGGTTCGTCCCCGAATCCGGCGTCGGCGAGTCGCTGGGCATAGAGGCTCGCGGCGGCGAGGTTGCCCTTCGAATCACCGGTTCCGAGCAGGCCGGTGACCAGTCCGATGCCGGACAGTTCCTCCTGACGCTCGAAATCGGCGGTCAGCAGCGTCTGAAGCTGGGTCTGGGCCGCGGCTGGTTCCACCAGCTCGATGCAGGTCAGCGCAGACAACGCGCCAACGAACAGCGGAATGAGACTTCGAATGCGCAAATGGTGCGTCTTCATGCGGATCCTCCGTGAGAGACCCCAAGCAGAGGCACATCCCGTGCCAATCCACCTCGAATCCCGACGGAAGGTGGCCCCAGGGCCGCTTGAACGGCATCGACGACCCGCCTGCCATCCCCTACCCTTCGTCCGTGCCTCGACCGTCCACCTCCACCCTCGAATCCAGCCCCGGCTCCAGCAACGACCGACGAGGCTCGTTGGGGATGCTGGCCGGCCTGGCGATCGTCATCGTGACGATGCTGCTGCTCGGGGCCGGCGACGACCGAGGCCTCATCGGGCCGGTGGGCGTGCTCGTGGCGATCGAATCAGGCTGGCCCGCGGTCCTGTGGATGCTCGCCGCCGCGGGACTGGGACACGCCCTCGGCCGGCTGATCGGCCCCGGTCCGGACGATTCGAGCGGGCGTCGGATCCGCGACGGAGCGATCGGCGTCGCGGCCCTGCTCGCCGTCGATCTGACGCTCGGCTGGTCCGGAATCGGGACGAATCGCCTGCTCATGTTCCCCATCACGATCGGACTCGCTGCAGTGGGCGTCTGGTCGCTTCGCGGCTGGCGTCCGGGCGTGCCGGGCGTCGCCCTCGCCGCCGCGATTCCGATCGGAACGATGACGCTCGCCGCGGTCAGTGTTCCCGGCTGGTTGTGGGAGACCGAGTTCGGTGGGTACGACGCACTCTCCTACCACCTTCAACTTCCTCGGGAATGGTGGCTCGCCGGCGCGATCGTCGAGACGCCGCACAATGCGTACGGATACCTGCCCAACGGCGTCGAAGCGGCCTTCCTCCACCTGAACACCCTCGTGGGTGATCCGAACGCGGCCGCCCGATCGTGCCAGATGCTCGCCATGCTGCTCGTGCTCGCCGCGGCGTTCGCCACCGGGGAACTCGCGACCACCATGCTCGGCGACGACCGCGACACGGATCGGAATGCTCGACGACTCGCCTTCGTCGCATTGCTCGCCACGCCGTGGGTCGTCGTCGTCGGTTCACTCGCGTACGACGAACCAGCGGTGCTCCTGCTCGGCGCCGCCGCCTTCACCGCGATCTTCACCGATCGAACGGAGACGCCGGGATCGAGGCTGGGGATCACCCTCGGCCTGCTGCTCGGGGGCGCGGTGCTTGCGAAGGCGTCCTCAGGACTGCTGCTGCTGCCACCCGTCGCACTCGCGGCGGCGATCCTTCTTCCGAGTCGCCGATGGCCGGTGGTCGTCGTCTGGACCGCGATCCTCGGCGTCGCGATCTGCCTCCCCTGGCTTCTTCGAAACTGGGCCTGGACGGGGAACCCCGTGTTCCCCTTCGTTACCGGGCTCCTCGGCGGTGGCGACTGGACGTCGACCCAGATCGATCGGTTCAACCTCGGTCACCAGACGGGAATCACCGAGGGGATCCGCGCGATCGCGACCGAGTTCCTCGTCGAGGACTGGTGGCGACCGTCGGGCGTCGATCCGTGGCGGCCGCAATGGGTCTGGCTTCCGATCGCCGGGCTCGTCTCGATGGTCGTGATCGTCCGCGGAACCGCTTCGAGTCGACGCGGCGTCGCGATGTTCGCGGCGACCGTCGCCATGATCCTGCTCTGGGCCTTCCTGTCCCATGCGAAGGCTCGCTTCCTGCTGCCGATCGCCCCACTCCTCGCCGCGGCGATCGCGGCGAGCGCCAGCCGGTGGCTCGGTGATCGGCGCCCGCCGGTCCGATTCGGCCTCGTCGTCGCGGCGTGGACGTTGTCCTTGATCCCCGCGATCGTGCTGGGTACCGAACGCGCCGGCAATCCGACCGCGGCGATCGAGAATCCGGGACTCTTCGACGGCGGACTCGAATCGAATCTGATGGAGGTGGTCGATCCCGCCCGCCGACGTGAACTGATCGACGCGGCGAGCCCCGCATGGGTCCTGAACCACGGGCTCGACGAGAACGCACGCGTGCTCCTCGTCGGTCGCGCCGATCCTTTCCACCTCCGATTCCGCGACGAGACCGGAGGCCACGACCGCCTCTCGTACCAGACCGTCTGGACCCGTGGTCCGCTCGAGCGGATCCTCGAGGGGATCGACCCGGACGCCCCCGAGCCGGTGCGGGCCGAAGCGGCCCTCGACGCCCTCGCCGAAGCGGGATTCACCCACGTCTACGTGGACCGCGCGATGCTTGATCGGTGGCGGGTGGCCGGCTGGTCGGATCCGCTGCTCACGGCCGAACTGATCGAGGCGATCGCGGCGAGCCGATCACCCGTGGCGGTGTTCGGAACCCGGGGATTCGTCATTCGTCCGTGAGCCCGCGATGTCGTGGTCAGTCCTCGCTGCCGTCCGGATCCCATGGCAGCGGGCGGATGTCCGGAAGCCCGAGGTGATTTCGATCGAGCCACGCGCCGAACCGGACCCCGCACGCCGGACACGACGCGAGATGCGGCTCGATCTTCGCCCGGCAGGCATGACAGTCGCCGAGATGGTGTGCCACGCACGGCACGCACTTCGCGACCGTCCACAACTGTCCCGTCGTGGGCCCGCGCAGCACCGTGTATCGCGTGACCCGCGACTCGTCGATCATCGCGAGGAGACGCTCGTAGGCGACCCCCGGTCGAAAAGGCCGGGATTCATCGCGGATGAACCAGGGCCCCATCTCGTTCTGGGTCGCCTGGCGGCTGAGCGGCGAGAATTCACCGTTGCAGGCCACGCAGGCGCCGGACGCCGGCTGACCCTTCCCGCAATACGGACACACCACGACCTTTCCGGACTTCGACTCGGACATTCCCGGAGCGTACGTCACCTCGACGCGCTTGACGAATGGAGGCCCCCCGTGGGAGCCTCGACGCATGCCGATCCTCCCCGCACGGTTCCAACCTCGCCTGGCCTCGGTTCGCCGCAGCCAGGTCCGCCGCATCCAGGCCCTCCGTCTTCCCGTGGTACTCCTGCTCCCCATGCTCGGACTCGGCGGATGCGACGCCCCTCCGTCGAACGGCACGGCCCGGTACGACGTCCCGGCCGCCCCGCCGCCCCGTCCGATCGCCATCGTCGATCGCGAACGCGTCACCATCAAGGAGATCGAACCCCGGTTGCTCGAGGCCGTCGGGGGGCGGATCGTTCGCGAGCAGGTGCTCGACGCCCGACTCGCCCGCGCCGCCGCCCGGGAGGGGATCGTGATCGATGCCGATGATCTCCAGCGTGAACGGGATCTTCTCACCGCGACCCTCGCGGACGATCCGGATCGCGCCGAACGCCTGCTCGATGAACTCCGGCGGAGTCGCGGTCTCGGACCGATTCGCTTCGAAGCCCTGCTCCGCCGCACCGCGCTGCTGAGGCGACTGGTCGCCGACGAAGTCGAGATCACCGATGCGGCGCTCGAGGGCGCCCATGATCTGGCCCATGGTCCGCGACGAGTTGCGCGGATCGTGGTGGTCGAGGATCTCCGCACTGCGTCGGACGCTCGTCGCCGACTGGATGCCGGGACGCCGTTCGCGACCGTCGCGGTCGAACGAAGTCTCGACGCCAGCGCGGATCGAGGCGGCCTGCTCGCGCCCGTGAGTCGCCTCGATCCCTCCTGGCCGGTCGCATTCCGCAAGGCGGTGTTCGACGCCGAGATCGGACGAGTCTCCGACCCGGTCCGAATCGACGGCCGGACGCTGCTGATCCTGGTGGAGGCGGAGCGGCCCGGAACCGGCGTGCCCCTCGATGCCGGAAGGCCCGAGGCCGAGGCGGCGGCGCGACTCGCGATCGAGCGACTTCTGATGGATCGACTCGCGCGGCGAATGGTCCCGGCGGATGCGATCGATCCGATCGATCCCTCGCTTCGCTGGAGCATGCCCCCCGGGGAATGACGCGATTCGGGTTCGGTGGCTCAGCTTCGAAGGTACGCGAGCCGACCGAAGGCGACGGGGAGGAGGATCGCGACCGGCAGGAACGCCCCCACGCCGGGCGGGAGGTCGCCGATCGCCACGGTGGTCGCCGCCAGCGTGCCGACGAGAATCCCGATCGCGGCCACCGCTGCCTTCATCGACTGCCCGAGCATGTTCACGGCCGCGGTTCGTTCGAGAAAGAACGGCACCACGATCGCCATCACCAGCAGGTTGACCAGCGCGCCGCTGAACCGTCCGAAGATCACCCGGTCGAGGCCACCGTCAGACGCCCCGCCGTCTCCCCGCATCGATCGAAGCTGACTGACCGAGAGCATCTGGGCGAAGTTCTTGCTGCGTCGCGCGAGCAGTTTCCGGGGCGAGAGATCGGTCTCCCAGACGTCGATCTCGCTTCGCAGCGCGACACGTCCGTCGTCCCCGGTGCGGGTCCCCACCACGCGGCCGCCCTCGAGCCGCCATCCCTCGATCTCGTCGTCCCAGGTCGCGGACGGCGCCGTGATCCGTTCCTCGGCGACGCCCGTCTCGCCCCGTCGCAGGACCAGCATCGACCGCGCGGTTCCGGCATTGGGATCGACCGAGGACGCGAAGAGCAGCGCGCCCTGCGCATCCCGGGCGAGTGGTACTTCGAAGGTCTCCACCCCGGGCTGGAGCACGCGATCGTGGACGCGATTCAGTTTCGTGGCCAGCCTCGGAAGGATGATCTCCTGATCCACCAGCTGCAACAGCACCAGGCCGACCTGGGCCGCGATGATCGCGGCGGCGACCCGGTGCAACGGGATGCCCGCGGCCATGATCGCGACCAGTTCACGGCTCCGGTGCATCTGCACCAGCGTGAACCCCGCCGCCGCCACGCCGACCAGGCCCACCATGAACGCGTAGAACTGGAAGATCCGCGGGCCGTGGAAATCCAGCACGGCCTCGGCGAAGACGACCGGGACCCATCGACCATCTCGTTCCGCCACGAACTCCGCCGCCTCGATGAACTCGTCGAACTGGACGACCACGTCGATCGAGATCGCGAACACGAACAACAGCGTGAACAGGAGGGCGAAGTTCCCGAGGAATCGAAGGATGATGTGACGGTCGAGAAGCAGCATGAACTTCGATTCAGTTGCGGCGAAGGCGGGACCACGCGAAGAGGCAGGTTCCGCCGAGGATGAGATTGCCCGACCAGATGAGCACGTATCCCCAGAGGTCGGGCTCGCGGCGGAGCGCCTGCTCGCCACCCGAGATGAGGACGATGTCGAGAATCGCGGGGATGAACGCGAAGACGTAGACGGTCAGCGGCGGCGAGGTGCGCATCCGGACCGCGAGGATCGATCCGAGGATCAGGAGCAGCGGCCCCATGCAGGCCTGCGCGAGCCGTTGCTGGATCCGACCGTCGATGTCCCAGATCAGATCCTGAACCGCATCCTCATGGGCCGCGAGCGTCGATTCGAATTTCGAGCTGAGTGACGCCGAGGCGATCGAGGCCACGTCCATGCCGCGGGCGCTGGCGACGATCTCCGCCGGCGCCGCCTCCTCGTCGAAGTCGACGCGGCCCGCGGGCACGACCAGGTTCCGGATCTTCGCGGGGACGACCCGTCCTCCGGCCGAACCTGCGTCGACCGCGACGGGCTCCAGGAGTTCGGCGTCGAACACCACTTCACCGTCGCGCCATGCCTCCTCGAGCCGGAGACCGGAACCCCTCGCCCGGGCCGTTCGGCCGTCGGGAAAGACCAGTTCGACCGTCGGCGCTTCGATCTCGAAGATTCCGTCCTCGTACGTCATGCCTTCCTGCGAGACGATCCGCCAGGTCGCATCCCGGGTGACGTCGCGGAGTCCGATGGATTCACCGGCCAGGAGCGAATCCGCGAGCAGGCGGTGCGTCGCGTCGCGACGCAGGAGATCCTCGAGTCGACCGACGCTGTCAGCGAGCCCGGGAAACCGGGTCGGTTCCGCCTTGACTCGATACATCTCCGGCAGGGTGAGCATCTTGACGCCGAGCCGGAAGCCGCGGCCGAGGTCGATCGCCCGGGGCTCGGCCGTCGGAAGGCGGACCAGGGTTGAATCGCCCGCTCGGAAGAGCGTCGCATCACCCAGCACGAGCTTCAGCACCGATCGCCCATCGAGGCGATAGAGATCCATGGTGGCGTAGTCGGCGGTGAATTCCGTCTCCGGTCTCCCGGAGGAATCGAGCTGCAACGCGGCCACGCCGACCAGGACCAGCCGGGTGTCCGCGGTCGAGCCCTCGGGGGCCTCCTGGACGACGACATCGTCGGCGTAGATGCGGGTGTCCCCCATCGAGAACGCCTCGCCGCGTTCCACCGCGGAAGCCAGCAGTCGGGTCACGTCGTGGGCGAGGAGCGATTCCATCCTCGACCAGAACATCGGGACGAGAAACTCCACGAGGGCGAGCATCACCAGCAGCAGCACCGCCGCCAGCACGAAGATCGGTCGGAAGATGCGGCTCGGCGACAGCCCGCTCGCCCCCATCGCGAGGATCTCGTTGTCGGTCGCGAGGCGGTGCATCACCAGCGTCGCGCCGAATCCGGCCGCGAACGGCAGGGCGTACTCCAGCATCGGTACCGCGGCGAAGAAGACGTACTTCAGGATGTCCGCCCCCCCCAGCAGGTTCCGGGAAAGGGGCTTGATGGCGGTGCCGAATGCGATCACCGCCACGAGAATGAGGGTGGTGAGCAGGATCGTCTTGAGGAGTTCTCCCGCCAGATAGCGGGTGAGCAGACGGAGCATCCCGGCATCGTCGCGACCGGACGCCGAAGTCGCAAGCCGTGCAGGCCCGCGCCGGTCGCTCTCGGACGTCCGGTCGTCCCGGTCATGCGGGATTCCCCGGCGGCGAGGACCCGAGAACCCGCCGCAGGCCGACGACCGGCCGGGCCGTCACGGGCACCGGCCGAATCGAGCCGATTCCAGAAAGGCCGGCTCGAGACCGCTCGAAATCCGACCTGAGGAGGAGAACATGCGTGGAACACGTCCCGGAGCCGCACCTCGCGGCCTGACGCTCGTCGAATCGATCGTCGCCTCCGCGATTCTCGCGGTCGCGATCACCGCGGTCTTCTCGGCGGTCGCGTCGGGTCGAGCCCACGCGGAGGTCGCCGCCGACGAACTCGCGGCCACGGTGGCGGCGGAGGATCTGCTCGCCCGCGTGCTCGGCTCCGATTCCGATCGCATCGACGACTGGAACGGCCACGAGGAGGCCCCCGGCGAACTGGTGGATGCCGAAGGCGTCTTCCTCGCCCCGGCGATGCAGCGCGTCGGACGTCGTGTGCGGATCGAAAGACGGGGGCGGACCCTCTTCGAGTCGATCGAGATCCCCGGCCGCTTGGTCGTCGTGGAGATCTTCGACCGGGAGGAACGGACCACCGGATCGATCTCTCGCTGGATTCCCGACCCGGAACAGGATTCATGAGACGACGCGGATTCACCATGCTCGAGCTGGTCCTCTCGCTCGCGATCACCGTCCTGGTGGCTGCGGGCGTCGCGGCGATGCTCGGCGGCATCGCGACCGGTATCGCGCTTGGTTCCGACACCAGGACCGGACTCCTCGCCACCGCGGCCACTCACGGCCGGCTGACCGAGGATCTCTCGGGCATCGCATCGGTTCTCGAACGCAGCGACGACGGCCGGGCGATGGTGCTTTGGAACGGCGATCTCGTTCCCGGTGGTCGGGTCGAGCCGAGCGAACTTCGCTGGCTCGAATTCGATCCCATCCGCGGCGAACTCCTGCGTTCCGAGATCCGGTTCCCCGATGACTGGACCCCGCTCGAACGCGCCGAACACGACCGCCCCATCTCCGGGGCGATCGAACTGGACGAGGCGTTCAGACACGCCGACGACGCGGGAATCCTGCACCGGGACGTGCTCGTCGACGGACTTCTCGACACCGTGATCGGATCCACGATCTCGAATCCACGGTCCCGGGAGATTCGCGTCGACCTCACGTTCGATCTCGCGACCGGTCCGCTGGAGGCGACCGCGATCGTCTCCTGCCACGACCTTCACCCCGAGGCATGGCGACCATGAGAGGCATGAGAAGCACGAGGAGCATGACGATGCATCCGACCGACCATCGACTTCATCGACGGACGCCACGTGGCGCAGCCCTCGTGCTGGTCCTCGTCGCCCTCGCGATCGGCCTCATGATGGTCGCGACCTTCCTCGACGGACGACGGGAATCCGTGCCGGTCTCGGCTCGGATCAGCGACGCCGCCCAGGCGAGGCGGACCGCGGACAGCGGACTCGAACTGGTCCTGTCGTCGATCCTGGCCTCCGACGACTGGATCGAGGACGTCGCATCGGGCTCGCTCGACACGCCCTTCAGGATCGCCGACGGCCTCTGCACCGCACAGGTGCTCGATGCGACGACGAATCTGCCGCCCACCGACGAAACGCTGCAGATCCGGATCGCCTGCACCGCCGACATCGACGGACTCGCGATGGTCGCCGAGGAGACCTTCGACATCTCACCGATGATCGACCGTCCCCTCGATCTCGCCTTCGGGGAGACCGCGTTGCTCGCGGAGTCGGCGATCAGGGTCGAAGACGATGCGGCCCTGCTCGCGTGGGCGGGGTCCGACGGCGGCCCCGCCGCACCGCTCGTGGTGGGAACCCTCGGTGGTGACCCGCACGACTTCGAGGTCACCGATTCCGCGATCACGAGCGGTTGCGAAGTGGTCATGGTCGATGCTCGCTGCTACGAGATGGGTGAGGAGACCGCCGGAATCCGACTCATTCCCGACCCGCTCCCGCCGATTTCCGCGCCCGCGATTCCCGTGGTGCGGGAAGGCCGGACCGAAACGGCGGTGGTGCTCGACGCGGCTCCCGTCACCGACATCGACGCTCCCTCGATCCGGATCCGGGCCGGCACGCGGATGCTCATCGAGGGCGACCGGATCCTCCACAGTCGCGGTGACTTCCGGATCGAATCCGGTGCCGAGATCGAAGTCGCCCGCGGCACCCTCGTCATCGACGGGGACGCCCTGGTCTCGATCCACGACGCGGAGATCGCAGTCGCCCCCGCCGGGCGGCTGCTGATTCGAGGCGGCCGGGAACTTCGAATCGACGACGGCGGCATCGGCCCGCGCGACGCGACCGACCGCGAGGCGCTGACTCCGGCGGGCATGCTGCCGGTCGACGTCGATCCGAGGCCCGTCAATCTCACCGGCGGCCCGGGATGCACCATCGTGATGGAAGGCGACGCGATGGTGACCGCCGTCGTGATCGCCCCCGATGCGGACGTCCGCGTCGAGGACGACGTGCTTCTTCATGGACGAATCGTCGCGGACGCGATCGAGATCGGCGGACGTGCCGTGGTCTACGCGGCGCCGGACGACGGAAGCGTCGTCGGTCTCACCTCGCCGCAGGGGCCTCATCGAGACGAGGACGGCGATCTCCTGCCCGCCCTCCAGGTCGAGGATCGAACCAGCGCCGCCGCGGTCGACTCGATCGCGGCGGAACTCGAAACACCGGTGGTGTCGCTCGATCAGTCGAACCGCAACACCGACAAGGACTGGAAACAGACCCTTCGGGAACTGCGGCGCGGTTGGCGACAGGCCGGCCTGAGCCGGGCCGAGATCCGTATGAAGCGACGTGAATGGCGCATCGGCCGTCGGAGGGGTTCATGAATCGACGTGGCCTGACCCTGATCGAAACGATGGCGGTCGTCGTGGTGGTCCTCGGGATCGCCGGGCTCGCGATCCCCATGCTCGGGAACGATGCCGGCTCGCGGCTCGCAGCCGCGTCCATGATGCTGCGCGACGATCTCGAACAGGCTCGCTACCGCACCATCTCGGATCCCGCCGATCCGGTGGCGCTGGTCGTGGATGCGGATGGATTCGGTTGGTCGCTCGTCCACGACGCCGATCGAACGATGTCGATCGTCCGAGGCGATGGCGATGCCTGGACGGTTCGGTTCGACGACCCGCGAACGACCGATCTCGCCGGGATCCGGGTGGTCACGGACGTCGACGACCGATGCATCCGCTTCGACGCCCGTGGCGTGCTCGTGAACGACGACAAACCGTCGATGCGTCTCGAACTCGGGGAAGACCACCGAAGACTGGACATCGGCGTGGTGAGCGGCCTCGTCACCATCCGGCGGGACTGATTCCGGATCACCGGACCGATCCTCGTCAGCGCCGGCGTGGCCCGGATCGTCCGCGGGCGGCGGGCGGTGCGAGCAGCCGGCGGACATCGAGGAAGGTGATGGTCCCGTCCCCGTCGACGTCCCGTGGATCGAATCGACCGTCGGCGCCCCTTCCGAGACCACGCATGATCTCGAACACGAGGTCTTCGGGCCGGATCTCCGGCCGCCCTTCGTCGATCGCGGTGGAACCCGCGGTACCGCCCGATCGAACCGAATCGTCCGAGATCACGATCCGCCCCGGCAGCGCCGACCGCGGCGTGTCCACCGTGACGCGACGCAGGATCAGGGACGACACCAGTTCGTGGTTCTCGTCACCGAGCATGAATCGGGTCGGCGGCGTCTCATGGATGATCGGAAGCGTCACCGTCGCCGGTGTCTCGCCGAGACTTCCCGCGGCCACGACCGAGATCGACATCACCCCGCCTCGGCGACTGAGATCGACGTTGATGGTGTCGCCGCGATTCAGGCGGAGATCCTCGATCTGACCGACGTACCAGGTGTTCCCGCCGGCGATCGATTCGATCAGGATCGATCCGTTGTTGATCCCGGAACGAAGTCGAAGATATCTCCCGGACCCGAATTCGAAGGTGCAGAGCGGCATCGAATCGACGCGGGTTCCGATCGTGTAATCCAGGCCGTCCGGTGGGAGTTGAAGCTCGGCCCCCACCCTCCACTCGCCGCCTCGGATTCCCAGAGGCTGGGACACCCGGGTGGAAGGCACCACGCCGTCGGTGATCGCCTCCCTGACCCAGTTCGGCTTGCCGGTGCGATCGGTCAGGCTTCGAATGACCAGCAGGAAGTCGACCGAGGCGAAGTCGGGGTCGATCGGGTTGTACAGGGCGATCGTCGAGGTCCGCGGGCCGAGGAGCGTGGGTGACCAGGCGTCGATGTCGTTCCAGTCGCCTGTCGAGACGATGTTGTGCGTTCGTTCGTAGTTGAGTCCGCCGCGCCAGACCCGGGTCTGGATTCGCAGTTTCCCGCTCAGCAGGTTGCAGATCTGAAGATGAACGGCGGTCGACGACGTGGCGTTCGCGCCCGGCGGGTGCGGGTCGTCGATGCGGGCCGCCAGCAGCCGGGTGCTGCCCGTCGGACTTCCGGTGACCCGGTAGCACACCGAGTCGGGGGCGAGTCCGAGGCCGTGGCCCCCGGGGATGTCCGAAGGCTCGACGCGCTCGACCGAGACCCCGTTGCCGATCTGAAGATCGTCCGGGGGACGGTGCGCCCCGGTGTCGTCCCGCAGAAGGTCGACGCCGCCCGGCAGCGCAAGCAGGCCGGCCTGCGTTCGATCCTCCGACGGCACCGCCGCCTTGAAGATTCCACTCGGGCCAAGTGCTCGAAATCGGTGGACGCAGACACCTCCGTCCGCGAGAAAGGGGACGGCGTACTGCTCGACGTCTTCCGGAAGTCGGGCCACGGTGGCGAAGGACTCGCCGGTGGCGCTGTAGAGGACCCGACTGTACGTGTCGTTTCCACTCCACTCGAAGACCTGTCTCGCGACCACCGGCCCGTTCGTCTGCGGAGTCGATCGTTGCAGCCAGCCGACGGTGTTACCGGCCGCGCCGTACGCCAGGATCGAGGGCTGATACCCCAGCATCTCGCGAAAGACCGGCAGGCTTTCGGCGGACGTCGGAACATCGAGATCGAGGATCGCCGAAGAGACGTTGTCACCGCCGCAGATCAGGCTGTCGACGTCGTTTCCCGGGCAGCAGCTCCAGAACTGGTTCGTGGTCACCTGGGTGACCCCGTCTTCGAGCTGCCCCTGCCAGCGGGGGATCACGGTCCAGTTCGCCGGATCGTCATAGTGCTCCCAATCCGAGCACTGCGCGAGAACCAGCCGACTCTTCGTGGCGTCGCCGATCGAGATGGTGACACCGTTCGACGTCCAGCCGGCCACATGAAAGTGCTCACCCTCGCTCCGCCAGCTGGAGTGGACCTCGTAGAGCGGCCCGATCTCCCAGGCGGCATCGACCGAACTCCGCCGGACGCGAAAGAGGCCGCACTGCCCGCCCGTCGCCCTGCGGACCGCTTGATGATTCATGTAGTCCACCAGGGGAACGAACGCCTCGAGCAGATCACCGCCCCTGCTCGTGGGATAGAACGCGGACATGCTGCTGAGAAATCCCCGCTGGAAGAGATGCGCATCCGGGTCGTCGGGCGGCGGCATGTCCATCGCGTGGGTCCACGACCACTCGCCCGTCGAATCCTCCTGCATCGCCGCGACGGTCACCCCGGCGATCCGCCAGCTGACCGCGTCCCCCTTCGACCCCTCCTCGATTCGATCCTTTCGCTGCAGGAGGAACAACATGCAGCCCGGCAGCATCACGCCGCTGACCACGCGGTGCGTCCGATCGGGTCTTTCCAACGCCGAACCTTGAAAGGCGTCGGGCACCACCTGCTCGTCGATCTCGCGGCGATGCGAGAAACGATGCGTTGGCGGCAGATGAAAGTCGTCTCCATTCCAGACGGATAGTTGGAATTGCCCACGATCGTAGATCGCGACCCTTGATTCCCCACCGTCGCGAGAGCGTCCGGAGAGCACGACCGATGCGACCGAAATCGTGTCGCACTGAGGCCGCCAGGGACCAGCGTTCAATCCGTTTCGGGGCATGTCGAATCGAGGTTCGTCGGCCGCGATCTCGATCCCGCGAGCCTCGTCCCAGATCGCCACGCCGTGGTCGATCTCGATGGGGGGAAGCGTCGACACGATTCCGCCGTCGAAGATCGCTTCGCGACGGACCATGTCGTCGTCGGCCGAGGCGGATGTGACAGTGACGACCATCGCCAGAAGCGAGCCGACGGCTAACCCGATGTGAAAACAACTCTTGTAGATCGCCACGTTCCCTTTGCCTCCGGGGAATGATGGGCGCGCTGCGGCCATCCGGCAACTCTCAAGGCCGATTTCCGGCCAAGTGTCGACGGTCGCCACGGGACGTCCGAGAACCATCCGTCGATTCACCGGCCACCGCCGATGGCGGGCGTTCGAGCCTCCGGGACCGCGTGTGGTCAACGGAGACCGTATTCCTTGAGCTTGCGGTAGAGGGTCCGCTCGCCGATGCCGAGCAGATTGGCCGTCTGTTCCCGGTTCCCACCGG
>JAQWJM010000083.1:0-41925 GCA_029248335.1 Phycisphaerales bacterium | reverse complement strand
GTCGCGCCGGGAATTCCCACGGTCAATCTGTTCGAGGTCAACGACTTCATCGGCGCGGGACATCTCCGCTACGGCTCGAGTTCGCTGCCGGACAATCCACCGGGTGGGGCGAGGATCTTCAACCACAGCTGGATCGGGAGTGGTGGGGCCTCCGCCGACATCAACGTCCTGAGGCGCGCGGACTTCGCCGCCAACACCTTCAAGACGCTGTGGGTGGTGGGCGTGAACAACGGCGCGGGCAGCGACTCGCCGCCGCTGCTCGCGGGAATGCATCACGGCATCGCGGTCGGAAAGGCCGACGGCGATCATGCCGAAGCCGACACCGGCGTCGGCACCGAACAGCAGGGGCGGATGAAGCCGGAGCTCGTGGCCCCGGCGGACTTCACGAGCTTCGCGACGCCCGTCGTCGCCGGATGCGCCGCCCTCCTCTACGAGACGCACGACGTCACGCCGGCGCTCTCCGGGAACGCCATCGCCGATCTCCCCCAGGTGATCAAGGCGGTGCTGCTCGCCGGCGCGTCCCGGAACGAGACGTGGACCAACGCGCCCGAGTCGAAGGGGCCGCAGCGTGGATCGACCTCGAGGCCGATCGACGAGGTCTATGGGGCGGGACTGGTCGACATCGACCGGTCCCACGCGATCTACACCGGACTCGAGCAGTCCGGCGACGCCGAACTTCCCGCCTCCGCGACGATGGCCGGCCCCGGCTGGGATTTCGAGTCGATGTCGAACGGCGAGATCCTCTGGCATCGTTTCTCGATCGATTCCGTCGCGGATGAGATCGGGATCCTGGTCACCTGGAACCGGATCGTGGCGTCGAACTTCGCCACCGCCACGCACCCCGATCTCGATCTCGAACTGTTCAGGATCGTCGACGAGGCCCCCGAGTCCCTCGTCGGAGCGGACGCCGCATCGTTCGTGACCGGCAACGTCCGCAGCGCGAGCGGCGTCGACAACGTCGAACTGGTTCATGTCCGCGGGCTCGCGCCGGGGGACTACGCGGTCCGGCTGAGCCGGCTCGACGGCAATTCCGTCTCGACGCGGGCCGCCATCGCCTGGTGGATCCCGCCCGCGAACGCATCCATGCCGGGGGATCTGAATCAGGATGGTCGGATCGACGGAGCCGACTTCGGCGTGCTGCTGTCGCGGTGGGGGACCGCGGACCCGGAGGCGGACCTCGACGGAAGCGGCTCGGTCGGAGGCGGCGACATCGGCGCCCTGCTCGCCCTGTGGACCGGATGAGTCGGCCGACCGGCTCGCAGGCCCGACACGAATCCGCGTAGACTCCGCGGAGCATGCGTTCAAACTCCCTCGGCAAGTACATCTCCCTCTACGGGCTCATCGGGCTGCTCGGGATCGTGCTGGTCTATCCGATCTGGCTGACCGTCCGGGGCGGCCTCACGTCGGTCGACGGCGGATACACGCTCTACCACGTCCTCGACGTGTTTCGAGACGAGAATCTCCGGTGGGGGCTCGTCAACGCCCTGCTGATCGCCACCGCCACCACGCTGCTCTCGATCGTGATCTCCATGCCACTGGCCCTGGTCGGTGCGCGGCACGAGTTTCCGGGGAAGGCGTTGTTCGGCGCCCTCGTCCTGATCCCACTGATCCTGCCGCCGTTCGTGGGAGCGATCGGGGTTCGTCACCTCCTCGGGCGGTCCGGATCGCTGAACGCACTCCTCTCGGATCTCGGGCTCATCGACGCCCCGATCGACGTGCTCGGAGACGGCGGATTGTTCGGGGTGATCATCGTCGAGGCGCTCCACCTCTACCCGATCATCTACCTCAATCTCCTCGCGGCCCTGTCGAACCTCGATCCGGCCCTCGACGAGGCCGGCCGCGATGCGGGGGCTTCCGCGTGGACCCGGTTCCGCCGGATCACGCTTCCGCTGGTCCGACCGGGGCTGTTCGCCGGTTGCACGATCACCTTCATCTGGAGCCTCACCGAACTCGGCACGCCGCTGATGTTCGAGTTCCGCCAGGTCACGCCCGTGCAGATCTTCGACGGGCTCAAGCAGATGGAGACCAGTGCCGAGCCGTTCGCCCTGACCGTGGTGATGCTGTCGACCGCGACGCTCTTCTACGTGCTCGGTCGCGTGCTCCCCGGCGTCAAGGGCGTCGCCTCCAGCGCGAAGGCCTCGCGGGCCGATTCTTCGGTCCGGCTCGGCCCGGTGGCGGGAATCCTCGCCGCCCTGCTGTTCGGCACCGTGATCGGGATCGCATCGATGCCGCACGTGGGGGTGATCCTCGCGAGCCTCTCCGTCGAAGGGCAGTGGTACCAGTCGATCCTGCCCCGGGCGTTCACCCTCCACAACTACACCGAGGCCTTGTCGCATCCGCTCGCCCTCGGCTCCATCCGGATCAGTCTGTTCCTCGCCTCGATCGCGGTGGTGCTCGATCTCGTGGTCGGCGTCATCGCCGCGCGGGTGATCGTGCGGACGACGCTCCGGGGTCGTGGCCTGCTGGACGCCCTGTGCATGCTTCCGCTGGCGGTGCCGGGACTGGTCATGGCGTTCGGGTACGTCGCGATGACCCTCGAATGGCCGTTCCAGGGGACGATGCCCGGCTGGGTCGCGATGATCCTCGGCCCGATTCTGCCGGCCTCGACGCTCGCGTCCCTCGATGACGGTCCGCTTCGCTGGGCCGCCGACATCCTCGGTGCGAATCCCAATCCGATTCCGCTGTTGATCGTCGCCTACGCCGTCCGTCGGCTTCCGTACGTGGTGAGATCGACCGTCGCGGGTCTCGAGCAGACCCCGGTGGATCTCGAGGAAGCCGCCCAGGGGCTGGGTGCCGGGCGACTGACCGTGCTCCGCCGGGTGGTCCTGCCGCTGGTGGCGGCCAATCTGGTGGCGGGAGCGTTGCTCGCCTTCAGCTTCTCCATGCTCGAAGTCAGCGACAGCCTGATCCTCGCCCAGCGCGAGGCCGACTATCCGATCACCAAGGCGATCTACGTGCTCTTCGAACGACTCGGGGATGGTCCGGGAATCGCTTCGGCGATGGGAACCTGGGCCATGCTCCTCCTCGCCTGCACCCTCGCCGGGGCCAGTCTGCTCCTCGGAAAGAAGCTCGGAGCGGTCTTCCGCGCATGATTTCCCAGCGGGGCACCCTCGGCCGGGGCCTGCGACGGATTCAAAAGGGCTTTCAGGGGCTCGAAATGGGTTTCAAACCCCGTCTTGAACCCCGAGTCGCATCTATACTGCCCGTTCGTCACTGTCCCATTCCGGATCGCCGCGAGCGATTCGTCTCCTTCGGGCCCGATCCATGCCCTACACGATGAAGCCTGACGAGGTCTACGGCCTCGACATCGAAAACACCGACTACCTGAAGGACCATGTCCAGGCCCCCGACCGGTGGGTCCTGAACTTCGGTCCCCAGCACCCTGCGACCCACACCACGCTCCGGCTGGTGCTGGAGCTCGACGGCGAGCGGGTCGCCCGTTGCACGCCCCACATCGGGTACCTGCATTCGGGCTTCGAGAAGCTCGGCGAGCATCACGACTACAACCAGTACGTGTGCACGGTGAGCCGGATGAACTACGTCTCGCCGATCGGCAACGACATCGCGTGGCACACGGTCTGCGAGCAACTCTTCGACATCGACGTGACGCCGCGGTGCAAGGTCGTCCGAACGATCATGGCCGAACTCGCCCGGATCCAGGACCATCTCCTGTCGATCGGCGCGGCGGCGCTGGACCTCGGCGCCTTCACGGGATTCCTCTACGGGTTCAACGAACGCGAGTTCATCTACGACATCGTCGAGTACCTCTCCGGGCAGCGGTTCCATCCCGACTGGACCAGGCTCGGGGGTGCGTGGCGGGACATCGACGACGACGAGGTCTTCAAGCGGATGGTGAAGGATTTCATCCACACCCGTCTTCCGAACGCCCAGCGCGATCTCGAAGCCTGCCTGAACCGGAACCGGATCTTCAACGACCGGCTGCGGGGCGTCGGCACCATCAGCCGCGACGACGCGATGGCGTGGAGCCTCTCCGGGCCAGTGGGCCGGGCGAGCGGTCTGACCCGCGACATCCGCAAGTCCGACCCGTACCTGTGCTACGCCGACAACTGGGACGGCCGCGGCGCGGAGGCCGTCAAGTTCGACGTGCCGATCTCGACCGACGGAGATTCGTTCTCCCGCTACCTCGTCCGGCTCGAGGAACTCCGGCAGTCGGTGCGGATCATCGAGCAGCTCATCGACGACATTCCGTCCGGGCCCATCGACACCCTCGCCGACTCGAAGGCACGCATTCCCGAGAAGGGCGAGGTCTACGGCTCGATCGAAGGCACCATCCAGCTCTTCGAGCTGCTCATGCACAACCGCGGGGTCGACGCGCCGATCGGCGAGATGTACGGCGCCGTGGAGAGCCCCAACGGGGAACTCGGGTACTACATCGTCGCGAACGGCACGAAGTATCCGACCCGCGTCCGGACGCGTCCGCCCTCGTTCGTCAACTATTCGTCGTTCGCCAAGCTCATCGAGGGACACCTCGTGAGCGACGTGGTGGCCGTGCTCGGATCCCTCAACGTCATCGCGGCCGAACTGGACCGCTGATCGCACCGAACCCCAACCCCGGCCGATCGTCGGTCGGGCCGCGAGAGGTCAATCGATGTCCTGGAAGATCGTAGATTCCGGAAACGCCAAGATCGAACAGCGCGACGAGCCGTGGTGCACCGAGGCCATGAAGGCTCGATGGACCGCGGAGATCATCCCGCGGTACGAGACCCGGCACGGCGCGCTGATGCCGATCCTCCACGAGGTCCAGCACGCGTACCGCCACGTTCCGTATCAGGCGATGATCGAGCTCGCGAGCTTCCTTCAGATCCCGCCCGCCGAGGTTCTCGACACCGTCAGCTTCTACGAGGAGTACACGGTCGAGCCGGTCGGGAAGTGCGTGATCGGAATCTGCCAGTCGATCGCCTGCGAGGTCTGCGGGCACCAGGCGCTGCTCGACCACGTCCGGGACGAACTCGGCATCGATCCGCACGAGACCACCGGCGACGGCCTCTTCTCGCTTCTGGCGATGGAATGTCTCGGATCCTGCGACACCGCCCCGGTGGCGCTGTTCAACGAGACCCTCCACGAGAACCTCGACATTCCCACCATCGACCGCCTGATCGCCGAGGCGCGGCAGGTCGGCGGCCAATCGGAGCACTGAGCCCGGATGACCGGTCAGGAACCGAAGTCGATCATGCGTTCGCTTGGCGAGTTCGTCGGGCACGTGGCGAAGGGGATCCGGACGGATCCCTCGGCGCCGAAGACCACCGAGGTCCGCCGCGAGGTCGAGACCGAACGGCGGGGCGACGTGGTGCTCCGCCGGACCACGATCGAAGAGGTCGAGATGCCCGCGGACCGACCGCCGGATCCGAAGGCCGATCCTCCGGCCGGGACGAACGACGACTCCAGCAGCGAACATTGAACGAACCCGACCAGACGTGAACCAACACGACGCGAACCAGCACGACGCGAACCAAGGCCCCGAATTCGAGATCCCCGGAATGCCCATGAACGAGCCAGTCCTCACCAAGCGAATCCCCACCCACCCCTGGGGCGATCCCAAGGACCGCCACACCGTCGGTCTGGAGGAGTTCGTCCGCACGGGCGGGTACGCGAACCTCGAGAAGGCCCTCGATCGCAAGCCCGAGGAGATCATCGAGGAGGTCAAGGGCGCGGTGCTTCGAGGCCGCGGCGGCGCCGGTTTTCCCGCCGGACTGAAGTGGTCGTTCCTGCCCGACGCCGACGGCGGTCGCCGCTATCTCGCGGTGAACTGCGACGAAGCCGAGCCGGGGACCTTCAAGGACCGGCTGCTCTGCGACTTCGATCCGCATCTCGTGCTCGAAGGTATCGCGATCGCGTGTTACGCCTGCCGGTTGGACACCGCCTACTTCTTCATCCGCGGCGAGTACCACCATCAGGCGAAGGTGATGCAGCGTGCCATCGATGAAGCCTACGAACACGGAGTCTTCGGCAAGCAGGGACTTCTCAAGGGCAAGACCGACTTCGCGGTCGACTGCCACCTCCACCGAGGCGCGGGCGCCTACATCTGTGGTGAGGAGACCGGACTGCTCGAGGCGGTCGAGGGCAAGCGGGGCTGGCCCCGGATCAAGCCGCCGTTCCCGGCGGTGAAGGGACTCTTCGGTCGCCCGACGATCGTCAACAACGTCGAGACGCTGGCGGCCGTGGTGCCGATCATCGAACACGGCGTCGAGTGGTGGAAGGGGCACGGCTGCGAAAGCGCCGCCGGCGGCCCGCCCAGCTACGGAACCAAGCTGATGGGCGTCTCGGGCCACGTCGAGCGTCCGGGCGTCTACGAGTGCGATCTCGGCATCCCGCTTCGGGAGCTCGTGGAGACGCACTGCAAGGGCATGCGGAACGGCAAGCGTTTCAAGGGCGCGATCGCGGGCGGCGTCTCGATGGGCGTGCTCGGCCCGGATCAGTTCGACGCCCCGATGGATTTCGACATCGGCCGGTTCGACGTCCTCGGCCTCGGCACCGCGTGCCCGACGGTCTTCGACGAGGACACCGACATGGTCGCGGTCGCCCGCAACATCGCCCGATTCTTCAAGAACGAATCCTGCGGTCAGTGCACGCCCTGCCGCGAGGGCTCCGGCTGGGTCCTGAAGCTCCTGACCCGCATCGAACGCGGTGCCGGGACCACGAAGGACCTCGACCTCCTGCTCGAGGTCGCCGGCTCGATGGGACTCACGCCCGGAACCACGATCTGCGGTCTCGCGGATGGAAACAACTGGGCGGTGCGCACGATCGTCAACAAGTATCGCGGCGAATTCGAGGCTCGCGTGAAGCCCCAGTTCGTTCCGGTCACGGTCACCGCGGGAGCCTGAACCACGATGCATGCCGACGGCGAGACCGATGGCGGATCGGCTTCAGAGCCCTCCGCCGAACCCGACCCTCCGGAACCGGGATCCCCTCGTGGGATTCCGGTGAGTCCGATGTCGACGATCGTCGACGTCAGGTGCCCCGCCTCCGGGGGCGCGTCGATCGACGTGGCCTGGATCCGCGATCGGGCCGGGGCGGTCATCGACCGCATCGCGGCCGAACACGACGGGAACATCGAGCGGTGCACGGTGCGGATCGTCGACGACGCCGAGATGTCCGCGGCGCACGAACGTTTCAGCCGGGTGTCCGGTCCGACCGACGTGCTGACCTTCGTCTCCGAGGCGGATGACGGGCTCGAGATCGACCTGCTCGCCTGCCTCGACGAGGCGTCCCGGCGGGCCGCCTCCTTCGAACACGACGCGACACACGAACTCCTGCTCTACGTGGTGCACGGCGTGCTCCACGCCATCGGGCACGACGATCACGATCCCGAAGCCCACGCCCGGATGCACGCGGAGGAGGACCGCCTCCTGACCGAGATCGGCGTCGGGCCGGTCTATCGCGTGGAAGGGGGAGGGGCATGAGCGGCCTTCTCGCGCTGATCCTCGTCGGTTGCGGCATCGTCGCCGCGTGGTGCAGCGCCATGCGTCTTTCACTGCAGGATCCGAGCCGAAGTGAACTGGAGCATCGACTGCGGCGGCGGAACGGCACCGCGGACGACTCGGCGGAGACGCCCCGGGTCGAGTGGATCTTTGCGCGGCGATCGAGGTTGGTGACGGAGTTCGCCTTCCTGCGGATCATCTGCAGCGTCGCGGTCACCGTCTCGTACCTCGTGATCTTCGCCGACCGGGGCACGGAGGCGTCGCTCGACGCCGGTGATCTCGTGATCGCGGGCCTGGTGTCGGCGTTCACGCTCTGGCTGCTCACCGGGGTGATCGCGGGCGCCCTCGCGACGCATCTCGGCACCTCGCTGCTCGTCCGCACGCTTCCGATCCTCCGAGTGGTCGACCTCGTCCTCGGTCCCCTCGCCGGCATCAGCGGCGTGATCGACGAGGCGGTTCGCCGGCTCAGCGGCGCGAACCTGCAGGCGGCGGAAGCGAGCGACCGACTGCGTCGCTCGATCGAGGACACCACGCTCGGCGGCGATCTCGACGAGGTCGCCGCGGAGATGCTCGAAAACGTGGTGGATTTCACGAGCACGGAAGTGGGCACGGTGATGACGCCCCGGACCGAGATCGAGGGGATCGAGTCGACCGACGATCTCGCCGCCATCCGGAAGACCATCATCGAGGCGGGCCACTCCCGCATTCCGGTCTACGGCGACAACCTCGACGAGATCAGGGGCATCCTCTACGTGAAGGACCTCGTGCCGTATCTCGGCACCGAGGTCGAGGACTTCCGGCTCGACCGGCTGCTGCGACAGCCGATCCGCGTCCCGGAGACGAAGCCCGTTCAGGACCTTCTCGGCGACTTCCAGCGGAGCGAGGTCCACATGGCGATCGTCGTCGACGAATACGGCGGAACCAGCGGGCTGGTGACCATCGAGGACGTGCTCGAGGAGATCGTCGGCGAGATCCAGGACGAGCACGACACCGAAGAGGAACTCCCGCCGGCCATCGCCCGGGTCGGAGACGATCGGTGGGAGATGGATGCCCGGTTCCAGATCTACGACCTGAACGAGATGCTCGAGACCACCTTGCCCGAGGACGACGACTTCGACACCATCGCGGGGTTCATGCTCGAGCGCCTCGGGCGGGTTCCGGAAACGGGGGAGACGGTGGAGGATCTCGGTCTGCGGTTCGAGGTGCTGGAGGCGGAGCCGACCAGGATCGAGCGGGTCGCCGTCACGAGGCTTCAACCCGTGGACGAGGACGGGTCCGAGGCCTGATCCCCCGAGATGCGGCGGAGTCATGAAATCGGGCCGTCCGGTTTCCCATCAAGACGACATGCAAGGACCCGGAATCATGAACGACGCGGGGCCGGTCTGGAATCGTGACGGAGACGGCGATTCCAACGGTTTCATCGTCGATCCGTCGGGGAAGCTCCGCCAGTCCGAAGTCTGCAGCACCATTCGCACGGTGCTGGTCGGAAGTCATCTCTGGCCGATCATCGGTCTGGTGACTGGAACCCTTCCGCTGCTCTGGATCGGCGTGATCATCTTCTGGGGGATTCTGAAGGATCGCTCCAGGCTCGTCGACGATCAGGGCCGCGAACTCATGAACGTCATGCTGACGTTCGTCGTGCTGATTGTGATTCCGATCATCGGATGGCTCGCGCTGCTGGTCTGGATCCCGGTGCAGCTGATCTCCGGGATTCGCGGCGCGATCGCGACCGGGCGGGACGGCGAGTTCTTCCGCTATCCGATGACGTTCCGGTTCATCGGCTAGTCGGCGAGGTCGAACGGGAATCAGTCGAACTCGTCGCCGCGGAAGGTGCTGGCGAGGTACGCGTCCTTCACCACCGGGTCGTTGATGATCGTGCGCGGATCGCCGTCCCGCAGGTTCTTGCCCTGATGAATGATGTAGGCGCGATCGCAGATCCGCATGGTCTGCTGCACGTTGTGATCGGTGACCAGCATCGCGATGCCTTCATCGGCGAGCTTGCGGACTTCGGTCTGGAGCTCTTCGACGGTGTGGGGGTCCACCGCCGCGAAGGGCTCGTCGAGCAGCATCAGACGGGGGCGGGTGACGAGGGCGCGGGCGATCTCCAGGCGTCGGCGTTCACCGCCCGAACAGGTTCGTGCCTGTTCCTTCCGCTTGTGGATCAGGCCGAACTGCTCCAGCAGTTCGTCGCATCGTCGGCGTCGAGCATCGCGGTCCAGCCCCCGGGTCTCGAGGATGGCCATGACGTTCTGTTCGACCGAGAGCTTCTGGAAGACGCTCGGCTCCTGGCTGAGGTATCCCATGCCGGCCTTGGCGTGCTTGTACATCGGCTCGGTGGTGACGTCCCGGCCGTCGAAGATCACCTGGCCCTTCTCCGGGGTCAGCATGCCGATGGCCATGCGGAAGGAAGTCGTCTTCCCGGCGCCGTTCCGGCCGAGCAGTCCGACGATCTCGCCGGCTTCGACCGTGAATCCGACACCGTCGACGACGCGGCGGCCGCTGTAGGTCTTCTGGAGATCTTGGACTTCGAGCAGTGCCATCTGCGGTCATTCTAACCGGGGACGGCGGTCGGCTCCGGCGACGGCTTGCGAGCCCTCGCGCGGCCCGTTACAACCGAGTCGTGAACACCAGAAACGCCGACATTCCGCGCTCGATCTCGATGATGCTCTTCGGGGCGATGTTGGTCTTCGGGGCGGGGTGCGTCCGGCGGGTCGTCCAGATCACCTCCGATCCCGATGGCGCCGTGGTCTGGATGAACGATCGTGAGGTGGGGTCGACGCCCTGCGAGGTCGAGATCCTGCACTACGGCAAGTACGACGTTCGCGTCGAGAAGCCGGGCTGGGAGCCGGTGATGACCGGCCGGTCGGCGAATGCACCGGTCTGGGACCTTCCGGGGCCTGATTTCTTCGCGGAACTCGTACCGGCGGAGATCGAGAGTCGGAACGTCTGGCACTTCCAGCTCGTCGTCGAGTCCGACGACGCCGACGAGGTGCTGCTGCGGGCGGAAGCGGCTCGCGACAAGGTGGCGGCGGAACGGGCCGAGGCTCAGGCCGACGCGCCGGATGCGACGTCCCGCGGGCTCGCGGAGGAGGTCGAAGCGGAGGATGGAACCGGAACGCCCGGGGCCGCGGTGGAGGGGGCTCCAGCGCCGGTCGGCGTCGCCGATCCCGGGCTTCCGCAGGCGGCCGATCCCGGACTCGAACCCGGTGCGGATCCCGGAGTGGATCCGTCGATGGACCCGTCGACCGGTCCCAGCCGCGGCTTCTGAACTCCACGCCTCGGATCACGCTGAAATTCGAAGGAACCCGTGAAGACGGGGCCATCGTCCGTCGATACGGCCCGTACGGCCCTGTTCGTCCGGATTTTCGGAGATCAGGCCGCATCGGATGATCGGACATCGAGGCCGGGGAAACGGGAAATCGACCGCCATGCGGAATCGAACCGGGCCAACCCTGCTCATCGCCGACGACGACCGCAAGGACGTCCAGGCGATCGTCAACGTGGTGAGTGGACTTGGATGCGGTTTCATCACCGCCACCACCGGGGCCACGGCCTGGCGGGAATTCGCCCGAAGTCGTTTCGACCTCGTCATCGCGGACCTGAACATGCCCGGCGGAGACGGCGGTGTCCTCGCTCGCCGGGTCCGGACCCGATCCACGACGCCCGTCGTGCTGCTGAGCGAACTCGGTGCCGCGAGCCTCGAGATCTGCGGCATCGACGAGCTGGCCGGCATCGAGGTGGTCTCCAAGCCGCTTCTTGCATCGCCCCTCCGCGATGCCATCGAGCGGCAGCTCGAACTCGCGCTGGTTCCCGGTCAGTCGATCACGCGTCCCGGCGCGGCCGCCTGAACTCGTCAGGATCATGGTGCCCTCCGGATCCTCGGGGGAGTACCATCAGGATGTGACGACGTCCGCTTCGAACATCCCGCTCGACGTCCTGCAGGCCACGACCTCGAGGCCTCGCTTCGCGGCCGGTCCGAGATCCCTCGACTCGGTCCGGATGCTGCGGATCTCGATCACCGACCGCTGCAACCTTCGCTGTGGCTACTGCATGCCCGATGGTGGCGTCGCCTTCGAGCCGAAGGACGCGTTGCTGTCGGTCGCCGAGCTCGAGCGCATCGCGACCTACGCCCATCGAATCGGGGTGCGGCACTTCAAGATCACCGGTGGCGAACCGACGGTCCGTGGCGAACTGCTGGAGATCATTCGTCGGCTTCGAGGCATCGGCGATTCCGAGATCTCGATGACGACCAACGGCCTTCAGATGCATCGTCTCGCGGAACCGCTTCGCGAGGCGGGGCTCGACCGGGTGACGGTGTCCGTCGACAGTCTCCGGCCCGATCGATATCGGGAGATCACGGGTGGGGGCCGGTACGAGGTCTTCGAGCGCGGGCTCGAGGCGACCGCCGCCGCATTCGACCGCGTGAAGTTGAACGTGGTGGTGATCCGAGGCGTGAACGACGACGAGGTCGCGGCATTCGCGACGCTCGCCCGCGAGCGCGACTGGACGGTTCGATTCATCGAATTCATGCCGCTCGGGTCGAGTGTCTTCGCCGACGCCGATGCCGCGGGGCACCTGGTCGAAGCGGAGGAGATCGTCGCCTCGATCGAGTCCGTCCACGGCCGGCTCGAGCCCATCGACGCGAGATCCGATCCGGGCGTCGGCCCCGCAAGACTCCTCGCGATGCCGGGCGGTCGGGGCCGGATCGGGCTCATCCATGCCATGAGCAAGCCTTTCTGCGAGAACTGCAACCGGCTTCGGCTCACCGCCGCCGGCGTCCTCCGCAGCTGTCTCTTCGACGGTGGCGAGGTGGATCTCGCCCCGTTGCTCCGCACCGCCGAGGAAGGCGACGTGGATGATCGCCTTCACCGGGCGTTCCGGGATTGCACGGCGATGAAGCCGGAAGTCCACGGCGAACGCGGTGATCGGGCGATGAGCAGCATCGGGGGCTGAGTCCGGTTCGCTTTACAGACGCGCGATCTCCGGGTCGAATACGTCGATGAGAAACCTCAACGCACTGCTCGTCGCCACCTTGTCCGCCGTCGCGATTCCACTGGCCGGATGCGGCGACGCCGGATCCGGAATCACGGTGGGCGTCTCATCCGGGGTCGCAGGCACCGGGCCCGCCGCGACGGGGGGCACGACCGCGGGCGCCGCCGTGTGGAGCACGGCACTGCAGGCCTGGCCGAAGAAGGGCAATTCGCAGATCGTCGCGTCGGATTCGGTGGTGCGGTCGAGCTTCGATCAGTGGCTCGACGCTCGGTTTCCCCCGGTTGAGCCGCGGGATCCGCAGGTGGTGGTGCTGATCGAGGACCTTCGGGTCTTCAACACGCCGATCACCGACCTCGCTGGTGACTGGGGGGTTCCCGCCGGCGGTGGGGGAATCCGACCGCAGGCGATCCGAGGAATCGGAAAGACGTTCTGGGCGGATCTTCGCTACGCCCTGGTTCAGGACGATCAGGCGCGGGCGATGAACGTGATCGTCGCGATGGCCAACCTGCCGCGGATCGCGCATGGTTTCGATGGATCGGTGCCTCGCGGACTCATCGCGACGCTCGCGACCGTCGACTCCTTCGGTTGGGGGCTGACCGATCTTCTTCGAGAGGACGGGGCCGTGAAGCCCACCGCCGAGCAGTGCGCCAGGCTTCGCGCCGCCGCATCGTGGCTCGATTCACCGGAGCCGTTCGGGCCGGTCGGTGAGGATGAGAATCGACAGCGGATCATGAAGCGATACGTCGAGGAGACCCGGCCGCGACTGCGCCGGCAGCTCGACGAACTCTGCGGCTGAGCCGGCGCGGGCAAGGCCTCGGCGTCATGCCGACGGCGAGCCGTCGCGCCAGTCCTCGGGGGTGTCCAGATCGATCTGCACCCCGGCGTCGTCGAGGTCCACGGCCTCGATCCGGAACCCGGGAAGATCCCGCGCCGATCGCAGGCCGTCCGGAAGCGATGTCTCGAGGATGCACGACGCGATGGCCCTCGAAAGCACCACCGGGTGCCCACCTCGATCACCGCGCCGGGGGTGGACGTAGTCCGCTTCTTCGGCCGCGTCGACCAGATGACGGACCGTGGTGGTCGCCACCGCGGGATGATCCGAGAGATGAAGCACGATCCGGCCCGCGTCCGCGGCGAGCGCCGCGCGAATCCCCGCGCGGGCGGAGTCCAGCATCGTTCCATCGGGGTCGACGTCGACGATCGTCGCGGGTCGGCCCTCGAGGGCGTCGATGATGTCGGTCGCGTGCCGTCCGACCGTGACCACGACTTCGTCGGCCACCGCCGCGATCGTGTCGTAGGCCGCCGCGACGACGGTGGTGGGGCGGCCCTCCCTCGACCAGGGAAGCGTCTGCTTGCAGCGACCCATCCGCTCTGAACGCCCGCCGGCGAGCAGCACCGCGATCGTGCGGGCGGGGATTCTCGCGGCGTCCGTCACGCCGATTCGTGGCAGGCTCGACCGCCGCTGCAGTCGCCCGGGGTCACGCCCTGGCGATCGGGGCCGCGGTCGTCCTGGCTCACCACGCACCAGAAGCAGCGGGTGGTGCTGGAGTCGTCCACGAGCCCCCGATGCATGTGCTCGAGCATCACGTACATGTTCTTGTGACGCAGGTTCACGCAGGTTTCGACGAGGTCGAGGTGGACGGTGGGATCGTTGTCGGAATCGCTCATGCGTCACCTCCCGGGTTCGCGGCCGCCATCACCGCCCGGCGGATCGCCACCGGAAGCAGCGTCTTCTTGTAGGTGGTGCCGGGCAACGGTGCCGCACCTTCGGTCGCGGCATCGCACGCCTTCCGGATCGCCGCCTCGTCGGTGATCGAGACACCCGCGAGGGCCGCGTCCACGGCGGGCAGGAGTCGTGGGCGAGGCGCGACGGCGCCGGCGCAGGTCCGGGCGGATCGAATCACATCGCCGTCGAGGTCGAGCACGGCGTAGCCGCTCACCATCGGCCAGTCGAACGACTGCTTCTGCTTCAGGGCGACGAAGCCGGAATTGGGGGCGGCATCGAACCGGATGCCGGTCAGCACCTCGCCCGGGGCGAGCACGCTGGTCGAGCGCCAGTCCTTCGTGGGGTCGGGTTGGAGATCCGCCATCGGGATCGATTCCCGGTCGCCACCGGCGACCTCGATGGTGGCATCGAGGAGGAGCAGGGCCGGTGCAAGGTTCGAGGGATGGACCATCAGGCACGGCCCTTCCGGGAACAGGGCGTGGAAGCGGTGTTCGCCTTCACGGGCGGGACAGCCTTCGCCGCCCTTGCGGACGCAGTCGAACCGCTCCATCCGCCAGTACCAGCATCGCGTCTCCTGCAGGAGATTCCCGGCGACGCTGGCGACGTTGCGGACCTGCGGCGTCGCGGCGCTGCCGCAGGCCTCGGCGATCATCGGAACCGAGTCGCGGATGGCCCTCGAGTCGCTGACCGCGGCGAGCGTCGCTCGCCCGCCGATGCGTCCCGACTCGATCCGGTCGAGGGCCGGATCGTCGATGCGGGTGAGGTCGATCACCAGACCCGGATTCTCGATCCCTTCCTTCATTCGGTCGAGCAGGTCCATGCCGCCCGTCTTGAGCACCGGCAGCGAGTGGTCCTTCGACGTCGCGAGCGACGTGGCTTCACCGGTGGATTTCGGACTGGTGTACGCGAACGGATTCATGCCCGCACCTCCGTCTTGATGTTGGTCGAGGTCGCGACGCGTTCCGGTACCGGTTCGGCGAGGGCCGCGAGGACCCGATCCGGGCGGAGCGGGAGATCTCGAACGGGTCGGCCGATCGCGTTGAACACGGCGTTGGCGATCGCGGCCGCGGTCGGAATGACCGGTGGCTCACCGAGCGCTCGAGCGCCCGTCTGACCGTCCCGCCAGAGCACGGGGACGATCTTCGGACAGTCCTTCGAGCCGAGGATCTTGTAGCTCTCGAAGTTGGCGTTCAGCACCGCGCCGGTCGCCGGATCGAGGATCTGTTCCTCGAAGAGGGCGTAGCTCGCACCCTGGATCACGCCACCGATGATCTGGCTCTCGGCGGGCTTGCGAACCAGTGGAAGGCCGCAGGACTGGATCGCCACCACCTCGCGGACGAAGACCTGGCCGGTCTCGCAGTCGACCTCGACGCGGGCGGCCTGCACCCCCTCGGAGGATCCGTCGCCCCAATAGGCGTTCGGTCGTGCATCGAATTCGCCCATCACCGAGATCGGCTCGGGGAGACGCTTGCAGGCATCCTCCCAGCGGACGATCGCTCGGTCTCCCGACTTCACGACGCCGTCGTCGATTCGAAGGGTGGTCACATCCAGACCGTCGCGCTTGGCCACGTCCGCGAGCATCCGATCGCGGGCGAGATCCGCCGCCGCCATCGCCGCGGGGGCGGTGCTGGGCGTGCAGACCGAGCCGCCCGAGGCGGGGCCCGAGGGGAGTCTGGAGTTTCCGATCGCCACCGAGACGTTGGCGAGCGGAACGCCGATTCGTTCGGCGACCACGGCGCCCATCGCGGTTCGCTGTCCCGTTCCGACGTCCTGGGTGCCGGTCCGCACCTCGAGATGGCCGTCCGGGTGGACGACCACTTCGATCTTCGCCGGCACCCGGCCCTTGCCCCAGTCGCAGGTCGCGATGCCGTAGCCGGTCCGCATCGGTCCGTCCTGCGATCCCGTTTCGGGTCGCGCCGACCAGCCGATCAGCCGTGCCGCGACGTCGTACATCTCGCCGCGTCGCTTCGAGTCGTCGAGGCGGCGACGAAGGGCGAGGGGATCGACGCCGCACCGGTGTGCGATCTCGTCGAGCATCAGTTCCTCGACGAAGGCACCCTGGGGGCAGCCGGGGGCGCGCATCGCGCGAGGTCCGCCGGCATTGAACTGCACGTTCTGATGATTCGGGCCGTCGACGGCGCCGAAATCGAAGCGTCCGCTGGGGACCCGGGCGCCGCCACCGCGGCTGGAGACGCCGGTGCCTCCGAAGGTCTCGAGTCGGGCCCCGCGTATGGTCCCGTCGGCATCGTGGCCGAGCTTGACCTTGCAGAGGAGGGAGGGGCGGTTGCCGGTGTCGAGGTGTTCCTCTCGACGGTCGCAGAAGGAGTAGACGGGCTTGCCCGAACTCTTCGCGGCGAGGCCCGCGGCGGCGCCCTCCTTGCCGATCTGGAACTTGGACCCGAATCCGCCTCCGATGTACTCGCAGTCCACCACGACCCGTGATCGTCGCTTCCCGAGGAAACGGCCGATCTGATCGGCGACGAGGAAGGTGCCCTGCGTCGAGGCGTGGACGGTCGCGTTCTCGCCGTCGGGTTCGATCATCATGCCATGCGTCTCAAGCGACGAATGGGTCTGGACCGGCGTGGTGTAGGTCGCTTCGAAGGTGAATTCCGACGCCTCGATCGCGTCGGCGGCATCGCCTTCCGGCTTGCCCATCGGGGCGCGAACCCGTTCATCCTCGAGAATGCCGGTCTTGCAGGCGGCGCGAGCCCATCGAGCGTCGAGGGCGTCGAGTCCCCGTTCGAGGGCCCGGCGGTTCTCGGCGACGACGTACCCGATGGAATCACCGTCGTAGTCGCCGGCATCACCGGAGACGACGACTTCCGTCACGCCCGGCACCGCGAGTGCCGCGTCCCGGTCGAGGGATTCAAGCGTCGCCTTGCCCCAGGGGCATCGGATGAGCCGGACCCATCGCATGTCGTCGCGAAGGTGATCGCGCGAATAGCGGGCGTCCCCGGTGGCCTTGGCGAGCCCGTCGAGTCTGGTCGCGTCGTCGGCGAGGGACTGCCCCGCATTGATCGCGCGATGGTCGGGATTCGATCCACTCATGCTCGTTCGCCTCCAGTCGCGCCGCGATCGGTCGGTTCGTCGACCGGCGGCTGCCCGCTGGCGACCAGCACGGCGTTGAAGATGTTCGGGTAGGTGCCGCAGCGACACAGGTTCCCGGCGAGGGCCGAACGAATCTCCGGCAGGGAGGGTTTCGGATTTCGATCGAGCAACGCTCGAGCGGCGGTCACCACGCCCGGGGTGCAGAAGCCGCACTGCATGGCGTCGAATTCGGCCATGGCGACCTGCAGGGGATCGGGATTCTCGACCGATCCGATCCCTTCCACGGTGGTGATCGGTCGATCGGTCGCATCGAGTGCGAGCATCATGCAGCTCGCGATCGGTTCACCGTCGACCAGCACGGTGCATCCGCCGCAGGCCGCGCGATCGCAGACCTCCTTGGGGCCGGTGACGTCACATCGCTCTCGCAACGCTTCGAGCAGGGTGGTGGCGGGTTCGGCGACGAAGTCGACCGGTCGTCCGTTGACGTTCAGTCGCGTGCGGACCGGATTCGGCCCGAGGATCTTCGGGCCGTCTTCGCGAAGGGCGGATTCGGCGTTCGCGTGTTGGAGTTCGACGGCGGTGCCGGCCGCCGTGACACCGACGGTCTGGAAGAAACGACGTCTGGAGACGCCATCACGCCTTCGGTCCCCTTCGCGGGGGTGGTTCTCGTCTTGGGGCATGTCGGGGTTCTCGTGCGGGGAGGAACGGTCGTGACGCAAACGTGACCTCGCTCAAGAGCGTAGCACGAGACCGGCGAAATCAGCCGGACTCCTCGGCCGGTTCGACATCGAATCGCGCCTGAAGCATCCGATTCAAGGCGCGATTCGCGCGTGGCCACTCGAACTCGTGCAACCGATCGATCGGAATCCAACGCCAGGTCCGCGCGCCGTCCACCGGTGCATCGCCCACGAGCGTGGCCATCACCGCTTCGACGTGAACGTGTCGTTCGCGCTGCAGGTCTTCGTCGATGTCTTCCGCGATGCCGATCGAATCACCGGCGCGAATGTCGATCTCGAGTTCTTCGCGCACCTCGCGTACCGCGGCTTGCGCCGCGGTCTCACCTGGATCGATCTTTCCGCCGGGGAGCTCCCAGACGCCGCCGCGAATCGACGACTCGGGTCGCCACGCCGCCAGGACGGCGGCGGGTTCGTGTTCGGCTGGATTCGAAGGCCGGAGGATGGCGGCGATCGAGACTCGGGTGAATTTCGCTGCAGGATCTGTGCTCATAAGTCAATTGTATTAAGCGAGTTACATTTTACTTCGAGAAGGTGCGGCTCAGGCGTTGACCAAGCCCGGTCCATGCCGATACTGTGCCGGGGTCCTTTGGATTTCGGTGCGAAACACGCTTTCAGGCACGTTTCGCAACCGGCATGCACTTGGATTTGGCAGGTTTGGAACGCGATTCCAGATCTGCGGAGATGAATTTACGCGAACCTGCGGCGAAATGTGCCTAAGTTCGTTCATAATGCGGTGATATGGCCTGTTTCAGGCTGAATTCAGCGAGAAACCTTGGTTTCAGCGATCCCCGCCAGCCATCTCCGGTACGGAGGTGGTAATTCGAGGTCTTCTTCGCAGCCATGGCGACATGGTTGAGAAACCCGTCCGGTCGTGTCGGAGCGACCGGGCGGTCTTTTTTGCGAGACTTCGTTTTTCGGAACGCGTTCAACCTGACGAAAGCGGAAGACTCGATGCGCAACCCTCGAATCCCAGCCCTCATGCTCTTCCTGGTCACCATGTCAGGTGTTCTTGCCCAGCCGGCTGCCGCGGGGCTTCGGTATTCGACGTTCAGTGAGCCCCTCGACGCCCTCACGCTGCTGACGGCGCCGCCGTCCGAGGAGGCGGCTGCGTCCACCTCGGCCGAGGTGGTGCCCGCTTACGGGGATCAGGGCGACCGCCGGTGGTCGATCGGGGGCATGGTGGCGACCGACTTCCAGAACGAACGCATCGCCAGCGTTCGCGGCGGGCTCGAGTGGTTCCCGATCGACGCCTTCAGCCTGGGGCTCGATGCGGATCTGGGCTGGGTCGGTCAGGATGCCGGTGATGATGCCGCCTTCGTGGGCGTCTCGGTGATGCTGCGGTGGCACTTCCTGAGAAACGAATCGTGGACGCTCTATGCCGATCTCGGCATCGGGCTGGTCTATGCCACGTCGCCGGTCCCCCCGGACGGCAGCCGCCTCGACTTCACGCCGCAGGTGGGCGTCGGATGTTCGATCGCCCTCGATGCGCGGACCAGGCTCCTGTTGGGGGTCGGTTGGTATCACCTGTCGAACGCCCGGACCACGGACACCAACTTCGGGGTCGACGGGCTCGCGGTGACCGCTCGAATCAGTCTGCCGTTCTGAGCCGGCTCAGTCGGGGTAACCGTCGGGACGGGCCTTCATCCATGCCCATGCGGTGGCCACGGTCTCTTCGAGCTCGGTGAAGTTCGGCGTCCAGCCGAATTCGTCCTTGATCCGGGTGGAATCGGCGAAGAGGCGGGGCGGGTCGCCGGGACGTCGGGGGCCGGGGCGTTCCGGAATCGGATGGCCGGTGACCTTCCGACAGGCTTCGAGGACCTCGCGCACCGACCAGCCGTGTCCGAGTCCGACGTTGAGGGTGCGAGCATCACCCGGTGCGAGGCGATTCATGACCGCGACGTGGGCGTCGACGAGATCGCACACGTGGACGTAGTCGCGGATGCAGGTGCCGTCGTCGGTCGGGTAGTCGTCGCCGTGGATCACCAGTGCCTCCCGTCGCCCGGCGGCGACCTCGAGGCAGATCGGGATCAAGTGCGACTCGGGACGGTGGTCCTCGCCGACGCGGGTCTCGGGATCGCTTCCCGCGACGTTGAAATACCGGAGCGCCGCGAAGGCGAAGGCGGGATCCGCGGCGCGGCGGGCGTAGGCATGGTCGAACAGCACGCGTTCGACCATGTGCTTGGAATGTCCGTAGGGATTGATGGGGGCCTGCGGGCAGTCCTCCGCGATCGGAATCCGATCCGCCGAGGGTTCTCCGTAGGTCGCGCAGGTGCTCGAGAAGATGAATCGGCTCACGCCGGCCGTGCTCATCGCCTGCAGCAGCGAAATGGCGCCGCCCGTGTTGTTGTCGTAGTAGCGGAGCGGCTCGTCGACGGATTCGCCGACGTAGGCCAGGGCCGCGAAGTGCATCACCTGCTCGATCCGGTGGTCGCCGAGGGCGGCGACGCAGGTGGCTCGGTCCGAGATCGAGGCTTCGACCGACGAGAACGAGCCGGGCAGCCCGGCCGCCGCCGCCGAGATCGCCTCGAACGCGCCGCGATGTCCGCGTGAGAGGTCGTCGAGCCCCACCACGTCGAGGCCGGCTTCGACGAGCCGCAGGCACGCGTGCGAACCGATGTATCCCGCGCCGCCGGTCACCAGGATCCGAGTTGGAGGGGAGATCATCTTGTTGTGTCGCCTTTTCGATGGAGGGTTGAGGTTCCACGCTGGTGGAGCCGATGAGCGAGGGACGGCCCGATGGTATCAATCGGGTTCCGCAGGTTCCTCCTTCAGCGATCCCCGGGAGTTCCTTTCGTGGCGACGAATCATGAATTGCGTTCCTTGAGTCCGGTGTTCGTGGGGCGACTCGCGATCGGGGGCATCCTCATGGGGCTCGCGAACCTCGTCCCCGGGATCTCCGGCGGGACGATGCTGCTCGCCGCGGGGGTCTATCCGGCATTCGTCGAGGCGGTGGCGGCGGCGACGACGCTGGCCCGCCGGCTTCGGCCCTGGCTCGTCCTCGCATGTGTGGGCGTCCCTGCCGTCGTCGCGATCGGCCTGCTGGCCGGAACCGTCCGGGACGGCGTCCTCGAGCATCGATGGATCGCGTACAGCCTGTTCATCGGGCTCACGCTCGGTGGGGCGCCGACGCTGTGGGCGATGCTGCGACCCATCCCGGCTCGCGCGGTCGTGGCGACCGTCATTTCGTTCGTGGGCATGGTGGTGCTGGCGCTGGTCCAGGAGATGCAGCCGGCCGCCACCGATGGGGGAGGCGGTCTCGGCGGGCTCTTCGTCGCGGGTTTCGCGGGCGCGGCCGCCATGGTCCTGCCCGGCGTGAGCGGGGGGTATCTCCTGTTGGTGCTGGGACAGTACGTGGCGGTGCTCGATTCGATCGATGCCTTCAAGATCGCGGTTCGAAGTGGCGAGTTGGCCGCCGTCGTCGAGGCGGCATGGCCGCTCGCCGCGATCGGGGTCGGCGTTCTGTTGGGAATCGTCCTCGTCAGCAACGTGGTGAGATGGCTGCTCGAGCGGCATCGGGCGATCACCCTCGGGGTGCTGCTCGGTCTGTTGCTCGGGGCCGTCGCGGGGCTCTGGCCGTTCCGGGCGGCGGTGCTTCCGGAGGTCGGCAGCGTCATCCGGGGCGAAACGATCGCCACGATGTCGGAGGCCGAGGCGGTCGAGTTGAAGTACCGGCCGACGGCGGTCTACACGCCCTCGGGCATGCAGCTCGTCGGCGCGATCGGCCTCGTGCTCGCGGGGGGGCTTGCATCGATCATGCTCGGGCGATTCGGTCGGGAGGCGGATTCGGACCGGCTCGGCGATGATCCGATCGCACCCTCCTGACCGTCGGTGTTCCGCGGTGATGCGAGCGTGATGCGTCGAACCGGCTCTTCTTTATTGGAAAAAACCCGAGATGCCGATGACCTCCTCATGGCATTTGTAAGCGTGAATCGCGAATGTGGACGTTTTGGCCGTTTCGGGTCACTTGCCTCTTCATCGGCTTGCGGGGAAGATTCCGCCCCGATGAGCGATGCCCCCTCCAGCCTCGACTCGGCCCGTGATGGCGCTGAGACCGATCCCGCCACGCCGCGGCTCCGCCTTTCCGGAACCTCCGCGGGGCCGGTGAGCGCCCCGGAAGCGGCGTTGCTCGAGTTGCGGGCGACGTTGGTCAGGACCATCTCCGCGAATCAGCGGGATGCCGGCCTGATTCGAGGGCGACTGGAACGAGCGAGTCGAGTGGACCCGATCAAGGAAGTCACCGGCCGGGACACGTTCGACGCGAGTCATCGTGGCACCATGGACATGCTCGAAGCCGTGGATGCCCGGCTCGACGCGCTCGATGCCGAGCGGAAGTCGGCCACCATCGAGACCACACCGACGGCGAACGATCTGCTGCGGCGTTCCTGAAGCCCCTCGGGTTCGGATCAATCGAGACGTTCGCTGTCGATGCCGGCCTGTTCGCCGGCGAGCTTCTGCTCGGCGTAGCGTCGAACCCAGTTCTCCCAGCTCCGGCCGGCGGCGGGGTCCCGCCCCGAAAAGCTGATCTCCGCGATTTCGGGATACCCGATGTCGATGCGGGCGTCGGAGCCGGCCTGGAACATGCTCACCCGGGAGGCTTCGATGGTTCGCTCGTTCCGGCGGTCGAACACGTATCCCTCGATCGTCGAGCCGTCGCGGAGGACGATCGTGACGTCCCCGCGGTAGTCGAACGCGTGGTCCATCGCGGCCCGGACCGATTCCGGTTCCGCGCCCGAGAGCGTGGTCCCCTGCACGATGACGTCCGGCACCGATTCCGCGGTCATTCGTCGTCGCCTCGGTAGAGATAGAGGGTGCGGTCCGTGTCGACGTCCGTGAACTTCCAGTCGAACCGGCGGGCGAGGGCCATGAGCACGAAGGGCGCGATGCTGTCGTCGTCCTCCTCGACGAGGATCTGTCGGACCGGATCCTCGAACGGAAGGTGCATGCGAACCCCCGGTCCGTGCAGTACTTCGGCCTCCGGCGACCCGTCCTCGGGACCGATGTTGAACGGCGCGAACATGGCCACGAGCTCGGCTCGCGAGGCCATTTTCGCCGCCCGGCCTTCCGCATCCGCGGGCTTCGGACTGTGGATTCTCCAGTGCGTCAACTTCGCCATGACCGCCTTTCGGATCGGGAGAATACCGCACAAACTCGACGAGGCGGGACCTTGATCGTGGAAATCGGGGTCAATCCAGGTCGAGGAGGTCGCCCATCGAGGCCAGAAGTCGCTGGAGCGGCACCGGTTTCACGAGGTAGTCCGAGACCCCGAGGTTCTTCGCGTAGGCGAGATGCCGACGCCCCTGGTTCGCGGTCACCATGATGACGGGCGGTGGATCCTCGTGGGCTCGGATCTTCTCGAGGACGAGGAATCCCGAGCGGGCCGGCAGCATCATGTCGAGCACCACGCCGTCGGGGCGTCGTTCCTGGAATCTCGCCACCGCCTCGTTTCCATCCGCCGCGAGCGCCACCTCGGCGCCTTCCGCCATGAACGCGAGCCTGGTCGACTCGAGGACGTCCGGATCGTCGTCGACGACGAGGATGCAGGTTCCGGTGAATCGCCCCGGCGTCGCGGTCATGAGGTTCCTCCATCGGCGATCAATCGGTCCAGCGACGCCTGATCCATCCACGGCAGGCCTTCGAGGCGGGTCCGCAGCGAGTTCGGCATCGGCTTGCCGGCGGTCTCCCAGCGGGGGCGACTCTTCCAGCGGCGATGGATCCACAGGTACTGATCGGGCGCGGAACGCACCATCTTCTCGATCGCCCGGTTGAATCGGGCGGTGATGTAGAAGAGCGGATCGGGTTGATCGCACCAGTCCTCGGGACCGAAGTAGTCGACCAACTCGAGCCGGTACTGAAAGCGTTCCCCCAGCCGGCGGGCGAATCCGGCCACCACGGGGAGTTCGTACTTCATCGCGAGCAGGCCGATCGACTTGTAACTGGAAGCGAGTCGTCCGAAGAATGGGACGAACAGCCCGCCGTCGCCCGCGTTCTGGTCCGCGATGAAGCCGATTCGACGGCCGGCCGGATCGTCGCCCTCGAGCATCGAGATGATCTTGTCCGTGGCGCCCCACTTGGTCAGCACCCGGAGGCCGCGAGCCTCTCGCAGTCCGAGCAACCAGCGATCGAGAAAGGGGTTGTCCAGCGGTCTCGCGAGTGCGGTCATCGGGAAGCCGAGGGCGGCGAGGGTGAAGCCGAGGAGCTCCCAGTTTCCGCAGTGGCCGGTGATGAAAAGGGCGGGTTTGTCGGTGGCGAGGAGTTCCGCGCCGGACGCGAAGGAGTCGAGTTCCACGTGCCGCTGCCAGCTCCACGGATTGATCAGCCGCGGCATGGCGAGGCTGTCCACCAGGAAGAGCTTGAACATGTACCGGATCGACTCGATGGCGATCCGATCCGCTTCCGACTCGGAGGTCTCCGGCAGCGAGCGGAGGATGTTGGCCTTCGCCCGCGCGGTGCGGCTGGACGTCAGTCGTCCGTAGATCGTCCCGAAGGTCGAGGCGCTTCGGAGGTTCTGATCCGGGTCGACGCACTGGATCGCTGCACCGAGGGCCCGCAGCGGCAGGAATTCCGCGAGATCACGGAGCGTCCCGAGCGGATCGGTCTGTGGATGCTGCCGCGGCGTCGACACGGTGGAAGGTGCTCCTCGGGAAAGAAGTCGCGGACCGGACCGAGGGATCGGTCCGGTCCGCGAGAAGTGGCACGTGCTCGTTCGAGGCTGGGATCAGCGGGAGTTCATTCCCGTGAGCATCTCGAAGCGGTTCCAGTTGAGAACCGGGATCTGGGCCTTGGTCGACTGTTCGAAGAGCCGGTCGTACTGCTCGCGGGATTCACGCTGCTTCAGGAAGCGACGGAACTGGTCGTCGCCGGCATCCGGGGGCAGCGGGGCGGGCATCGGCGGCTGGGCACCGAGGACCAGGAAGTCGAGGTCGCCGGTGAGCTGGTCGCCTTCGACGACCTCGCCACCCCATTCGATGATTCGACGGCGGACGTAGTCGGTCTCCTCCTCGTTGGGACGACCGTCTCCATTCACATCGAAAAGGCCGTGGACGAGGAACTTGAACCGGTAGTCGGGGTTGAAGACGGCGTTCGCGATGACGTCGTCCTTCACCACCGGTCGGCCGGTGAGTTCACGGGTGATCCGACCGGTCGAGGTGTCGGTGCCGACCTTGATGATCTCGATGCTCGCCTTGCCTCGGACGTAGTCGCCGGTGCGGGGATCGGGACGGATCGCGGAGGCGTCCTGATAGACCTCGAAGGTCATTCCGGGAACGATCCGCTGGTTGCGTCCGAGATCGACGAAGACCTGGCCGTTCGTGCCCGGGACGTCGATGATGCGACCGTCGGCGAGTTCTGCGGGGCTGGCCGGCTTGATGCGGTAGGCCTCGGTCTTCTTGCGAAGTTCCTCGATCTGGGCGCGGAAGACGCTGTTGTCCTGATTCGAGCGGTCGAGCCGGCTCTGAAGGCCGGCCATGCGGTTGCGGTAGTCGCGGTCGAGCTTGACGCGGCTTTCCTCGATGCTCTGGATCGCCTGCTCGATCTCCTGCTGATAGCGGACCGCGGCGGTCTTGTACCCGTCGAATTCGCCTTCGACTTCGGCGATCTTCTGCTGGGCGAGCTTCTCGATCTTCGCGACGCGTTCCTCAAGCTCGACGCTGCTCGACTGGGCGTCCGCCAGCTGTCGCTGGAGGCTGTCGTTGTCGACCTTCGCCGAGGCGACCTGTCGTCGGAGATCACCCAACTCGTTGCGGACCACGTCGCCTTCGGCGAGGCCGAGACTGCTTCGCATCTCGGTGACGTCCGCGTTGGGGTTCCCGGCGACGAACTGGGCGACGTCGCCACGCCGGGTCTGGAGATACTTGTACAGCGACTGCTGGTTGGACTCCGAAGCGCTCATCAGCCGGTCGAACTCGCTGGTTCGATCGGAGGATCTGATGAACTTGGTCATCTCCGCCTGCGCCGTGGCCTCGTTCTGGAGCGCCTCCGCCTTGCCGGAGTACATCATGAACGTGATGGTCAACAGGCCGACGTTGCAGACCACGCTGACAACCAGAGCAACGATCACGCCGGTACCGGCACCAGAACCTCGCGCCATTGGGGATTCTCCATGGCTCCGCTTCCGCGAAGACCTGATTTCCGCTCTTGCGAATCAACTTTCCGGGCCGCCAGGCGAGCGACGGTGCCGGGGTTGCGGGCGCTCGCCCGCGGTTCGATCCCGTAGTGTCGGCCGACCGGGGGTCGACGTCAAGCCGTCCGGTTCGGCTGAAGGCGACCAACGGTTCCAGTGTGGAGGGATCGGAGGGTGAACCGCGGAACGTCGTTTCCGGGTTGAGGGTGGTCCGCCACCGGTCTCATCGATCAGACGCGGATCACTCGCATCGCCTCGGCGGGGGTCGTCACGCCGCGGCGAACGAGCTCCCATGCGGCATCGCGAAGCAGGTTCAACTCGCCTTCCGCCGCAGCGGTCGAGCGGATTTTCGTCGCATCGACCCGCCGAACCACCAGATCACGGACCGTATCCGTCATTCGCAGCAGTTCGAACGCCCCGACGCGGCCCCGAAAGCCGGTTCGTCGGCACTCACGGCACCCCGGTGCTTCCATGACCATCCCGTCCGGTGGGGGTTGGAGGCCTTCCGGGAGCTCGGAGGCGGTCATCTCGCGGCGTTGGCCGCAGGTTTCGCAGACGCGACGAATGAGCCGCTGGGCAAGGATGCCTTCCACGCTGGAGGCGACCAGGAACGGCTCGATTCCCATGTCGAGGAGTCGAGTGGTCGCACCGGCGGCGTCGTTGGTGTGGAGGGTCGAGAAGACGAGGTGGCCGGTCAAGGAGGCCTGGACCGCGGCCTCCGCGGTCTCGAGATCGCGGATTTCACCGATCATGATGATGTCGGGGTCGTGCCGGAGGATCGCTCGCAGCCCCGCCGCGAAGGTCATGTCGGTGGCGTTGTTCACCTGGATCTGGTTCACGCCGTCGACCTGGTACTCGACCGGATCCTCGATCGTGATGGCCTTCACCGCATCGCTGACGATCCGGTTCAGGGATGCGTAGAGCGTCGTCGACTTGCCTGAACCCGTGGGGCCGGTCACCAGCAGGATGCCGTGGGGCCGGGTGATCACGGTGTCCCATCGTTCGAGAATGGCCGACGGCATCCCGAGGTCCTCGAGACCCATGCGGGCGACGCTGTTGTCGAGGACCCGGAGCACGACGCCCTCACCGCTGATCATGGGAATGATCGAGACCCGCAGGTCGAACTCCCGACCCTTGTGTCGCAGCGTGATGCGTCCGTCCTGCGGCTTTCGCTTCTCGGCGATGTTGAGCCCCGCCATGATCTTGAGCCGGCTCACGATCGCGTTTCGGAATCGGTTCACGGTCTGGGGAACGCCCGCTTCGCTGAGCACGCCGTCGATCCGGTACCGAATCGCCAGCTCGTCCTCGTATGGCTCGATGTGGATGTCCGTCGCCCGCTCCCGGATCGCCTCGAGCAGGAGATCGTTGACGAGCTTGATGACGCTCGCCTCTTCGTCGGCGTCGAGTTCGCCGCTCGACGGATCGGCGAGCAGGTCGGTGCCTTCATCGTCGTCGGTCGCCAGTGCGTCCAGGGTGTCGCCCGCGACGCCGTAGTGCGAGCGGATGAACTTGCGGAGGTCGCGCTCGTCGGCGAGCACGAGTTCGACACCCAGCCCCGTGAGCAGGCGGAGTTCGTCGAAGGCGCTGAGCTCGAAGGGGTCGCAGGTCGCGATGTGAAGCGTGGTCGCGGTGCGGCGGATCGGCACGCAGAGCTGCTTGAAGACCAGCCGGGAGGGGAGGGTCCGAAGCGTCTCGTCGTCGACCTCGATCTCGGAGAGATCGACGATCTCCATGTCGAACTGCCGGCCGATGGCTTCGAGGACCTTGTCGGCGTCGACGCATCCGAGACGGACGAGCACGTGATCGAGTCGCTCGCCGGTCCGCTTCTGATCGGTGATCGCCTCGTCGAGCTGCGACTCGGTGATCAGGCCTCGTTCGACCAGGATGGTGCCGATACCCATGGGCGGTGCTTTCTCGTGGAAGTCCGTCCGGACCCGTGTGTTCCCGCGTCGCTCGCCTTCGGGCTTCGGCGACGCGGTGAGTGTGTTCCATCTTCGCGACCCGGGCCGCGCGCTTCATCCATTCCGTGGCGAACCGGGGTTGAATTCCCTCCGGTTCATCGACGCGACGAGCTTATCGGGCTGAATCAGCGCGATTTCCTGCCAGGGCGACCTGCGTCCTACCGGTCGCCGAGGGATGGGTTTCCCCGCGGCTCCCGGCCTCGAAGGAGCATCGCGGAGAGCCCGAGGCCCGCGATCCTCGGTCGACCGCCGATCGACGCGATTTCGGCCGCTGCCTCGAATCCGACCAGGGGAGGTCCGCCGAGGCGTTCGTGGATCCGGCCGGAGTCGTGCCCGCTCGCGCCGAAAAGCGACGCGCCGCGACCGGCCGAGCCCGCGAGCAGGATCCCCGCGGGGGGACGATCGTCCAGAATCGCGAGGTCGAGCGACATGTCGAGGTCGTGTGCGGCGATCGCCGCGTCCCGGACATGGAACTGGATGGTCGATCCACGGGAGACGCGTCCCGTCGTCAGGAGCGTGCCCGAACGTCGGTCGACGGCGGCGATGGGGCGAACCAGGAAATCGCCCCGTCCCTGCTGGGACTTGGTCGCATCGATGGCGATGCCGATCAGCGGCGTTCTCCCCAGCGTGGTCCGGTCCTGGGCGGAGAGATCGGCGAGCAGATCATCGAGCACCGTCGCGGCGGGGCGTCCGCCGAGTTCGAGGATTCCAGTGGCATCCGCCTTGGTCACGACGAAGGAGGGGCCCACGCCTCGTGCACCGTGGGAGATCACGGATTCCACTTCGACGTCGCCTTCGAACACGAGTCCCACGGCCCCGGAGTTCGAGACCTCGTCATCGGCGACGAGCACGTTGGCGCCCGCCTGGCTCGCACCGCTCAACAGGCCGCCGCAGATCGGAACGTCGGGGAGGACCGCATCGGCGAGCCGGGCGGGGAGCGCGTTGGATCCGGTGCTGAAGGGATCGCCGAACACCATCACGCCCCGGGGCGGGGACATCGGTCGCAGCCGGCTCCGGACGAGCTCGCGGGACCATGCCTCCGGTGGGCCGTCGCGGTGATCGAATCGGAAGGCACGGGCCCGCATGCCGGGGCCGGCGACCGCCATCGCGGCGAGGGCCGGACCTCGATCGAACTCCTCGGATCCTTCCATCAGGGAACGGGCGGTGAATCCGACCGTCGCCGGCGCGTCCAGCGACTCTCGGATGGTCCGAACCGCTTCCGGAACGACCGCGGCGTGGTGGAAGCTGGCGATGACCAGGACCGCCTGGGGGGGTGCGGGGAGGGTTTCTCGCAGGGTCGCCGCGACGGCGAGGGCTGCGGTCCGGGTGTCCGCATGCCGGTCGGAAGCGGCGATCGTGAGAAAATTCGTGGCCGGGGCATGCATCTCAATGGATCCTAGCGGGTCGAGAATCACGAATCTCCCCCTGATTGATCGGAATCGGGGTTGCATCCGGCGGGCGGTTGGCGATAATGCCCGGTTCGCATCCTCGCAGGAGACAGGGCTCGTGCCGAATACTGAATCAGCCAAGAAGCGCGTTCGACAGAGCGCCAAGCGTCGCGCTCTCAACAACTGGCGCAAGCGTCGCGTGAAGAACCAGATCAAGAGTTTCCTTTCGGCCGTCCAGCACAAGGATGTTGGCAACGCCGAGACGGAATTCCGAAAGGTCTGCTCGGTGCTCGACAAGGTCGCTTGCACGCCCGCGTTGCATCGCAACACCGCCGCCCGTCGGAAGAGCCGTCTTTCGCGACGACTTCGTGATCTGAAGGCCACCGCGGCCTGATCGATCCGTCTCGCCCCTCGCGTCTCTTCACGGGAGATGCGGGAGAGAGGTTCCGCTGCCATGGCGCGACCGGCCCGCTCGTCCTCGAATTCGTCGGGACAGGTGCGGGCCGGCTCCCATTGGGCCGGACCGTATTGGGAGCGATCGCAGCGCCCGCTCGAGATCCTCGTGCTGTTGCTGCCGCTCGTCGCGGTCTATGAAGCGGGACTGCTTCTTGCGGCGAGGCCCGATGGCGGGATCCCCGTCACGAATCTCGCGCACCGCTACATCCACGACCTCTTTTCGATCCTCGGCGTCAGCGGTCTCGGGCCGATGCTGCCGGGGCTGCTGCTGGTCATGGTGCTCGTGGCCTGGCAGTTCCTTTCCCGGCGATCGTGGTCGGTGCACTGGGGAACCGTGGGATTGATGTGGGCGGAGTCGCTGCTCCTCATCCTTCCGCTGCTGGTCTTCGCCAGGGTGCTGGTGGGTGGCGGCATCGAGTTGCAGGTGGCGAGTGCGAATCCCGACGGTCTCTTCGACCGCGTGGCGATGGGGGTCGGGGCCGGGCTGTACGAGGAACTCGTCTTCCGCTGGGCGCTCGTCGCCATCGTGCATGGCGTCCTCGTCGATGGTTTCAAGCGATCGCACAGGACGACGGTGTTCCTCGCCGTGGTGGTCTCGTCGATCGCTTTCATGCTCTACCACCCGATCCAGACGCCGGAGGGGCGTCTGCTGCCCGGTCTGGCGCTCTTCTACCTCGGAAGTGGCGTGTATTTCTCGGTCGTCTACCTCCTGCGTGGATTCGGGGTCGTCGCCGCCACCCACGCCCTCTACGACGTCGCGGTGGTCCTTCTGGCACACTCGGTCTCCGGTTGAACGATCGATCCGAACGGACCGACCGGCGCGACCGGACCCATGTTCCGGTCTCTCCCGCCACGATTTCTTGCTTCTGCACCCTCTGATTCGGACATTCCCGTTCGGGAAGGTCCGTGGACATGGGGTTCGCGGCAGGGAGAGATCGACTTGGGGATTCCAAGAAACAACCTGAAGGGCGAGTCCGCGTCCAGCCAGACCGCGTCCCGCGGTCAGTTGATGGGCCATCGGGTGCTCGCGATTCTGAACGAGGGTGGATCGTCGACGACGTCCCTCGTCGCGGATCCGGTCGATGGCTCGCTCCGGGCCCTCAAGCATGCGGTCCGGGAAAGCTCGAGCGACGACGCCCTTCTGGAACGACTGACCGACGAGCATGAGATCGTCCGCCGGTTCGACCATGCCGGTGTCCGGCGCACTCACCGGCTCCAGCGGGTCCGCAGTCGATTTCGACTCCGCGAGGTCGGGCTCTTCCAGCAGTACGTGGACGGACCGACGCTCGATCGATGGACGCCGACGAATGGTGATGCGATCCTCGAAGTGATGGAGCAGCTCGGCCGTGCCGTCTCATACGTCCATGACCAGGGATACGTCCATGGTTCGATTCGACCTCGCCATGTCGTGGTCGATCATCAGGACTTTCCGGTGCTCATCGGATTCGGCGACGCGACCGAGGATGGCGTGGCCGCCGAGGTCGGGTCGGGCAATCCCGGCTACTCGAGTCCGGAGCAGTTTCTCGGCGGGGTCCTGACGGCTCGTTCGGACATCTTCGGTTTCGCGGCCACGATGGCGGCGATGATCTTCCGAAACAGGCTGGCGATGGCGGATGCCCGTGAGTTGTGTGCCGCCGACTGGATCGACCTCCATGCCCACTGGATCGAGGAGCTGGATCGACGGACGACCTCCGTCGGACTGGTGCGGCTGATGGAGCAGTGCCTGCAGCCGGATCCGACGAGGCGACCGATCGGCATGCCCGAAGTCGTGCACCGGCTCGGAGAGATCCGGCGGCTCGGTGACTTCGGGGGAGTCGTCGCCCGGGGGCGAGCGGCTTGAGCCGAGGCGGGGTGAAATTCGACGCCCCCGATTCACATCAAGCAATGGTCCGCGGGGTGTCCGCGTTCGAACGGTCGTTCCTGAACGAGGATCTTCGCGGGGCGAAAACGGCGTCATTCCGGTCGGCGACCGTCACAGTTTCTGGAGATCGGACTACGGATTTCCAGCCGGTCTGAAGAGACCTCTTCGCATTCGTCGAAGATCTTCGAATCACCACTTGATCGCCGCCGGCTTTGGTGCGAAAATCCCGCGATTCGGGACCAGGATGGGAAACCAAGGCGTCAGGTGGATCGAACCTACGGGTTCACCGAGCAGGGAGCCAGCAGTGATGGTCAGCAATCAGTCGACGACACCTCGCGAAATCCACGGTTACAAGGTCATCGAGCCGATCGGGGAAGGCGCGGCAAGCCGGCTCTATGTGGTATCGGACCCTCGTACCCGGTCCCTCCACGCCCTGAAGCATGTCACGGCGCAGGGTGCCCGAGACCGTCGATTCCTCGCCCAGGTCGAGCGTGAGTTCGAAGTGGGCTCGAAGGTCGACCATCCGGCCGTGCGATCCGCCCAGCGACTGCTCCGATACCGAGAAATCGTCCGGATCTCGGAGCTCGCCCTGATCCTCGACTTCATCGATGGCGTGCCCCTCGACACCGCGACCTTCACCGATTCGGCAAGCGTCTTTCGATGCTTCGCCACCATCGCCGACGGACTCCGACACCTGCACGAGGTGGGCTACGCCCATGCTGATCTCAAGCCCGGCAACATTCTCGTCGGCACGGGCGGCCGAGGAACCATCATCGACCTCGGCCAGGCCTGCCGACTCGGCGAGCGAAAGACCCGGATCCAGGGAACGCCCGGTTTCCTCGCCCCGGAACAGGCTGCACTCGGGGCGATCGACGAACGCACCGACGCCTTCCTGCTTGGCGCCACGATGTATCGGTGCCTCACGGGGCGGTATGCCTCCTCCGAAATGATGGAGAACGCGAAGCCGGCGTTGCCGCTTCGTCGGTTTCGCTCAGACCTTCCGGCGGACGCCGACGAAATCGTCCAGTCCTGCCTCGAACCGGCCCCGGCCAGACGCCCCGGAGATCTGGCGATCGTCGCGGAGCGCCTGCGGCTCGTCGCCGAAGCATGCGGCGATTCCGAACCCTCGCCCCGACTCCGTGTTCCCGCCTGATCGGCCCACCGATGGACCGTTCGCCCGGCGGCAGCCCGCCCACGGGTAGGATGCGGGCATGCGGCCGCACGACCCCACCCGAATCAGACTGTTGTGCCTCGACGTCGACGGTGTGCTCACCGATGGCTCGGTTCTGATCGACGATGCCGGCGTGGAGACGAAGCGGTTCTTCGTCCGGGACGGCACCGCGATCCGGATGTGGCAACGGAGCGGCGGACTGATCGCGATCATCACCGGCCGCCGCGGCGAAGCGCTTCGGCACCGGGCGGGGGAGCTTGGGATCGAGCATCTCCTCGAAGGCGTCGACCGGAAGGGCGAGGCGTTCGACGCCCTGCTGACCTCCCTCGGCGTCGATGCGGAAGAGGCCGCGATGGTCGGCGACGACCTGCCGGACCTGCCGATTCTGGAACGGTGCGGCTACCCTGTGGCGGTGCGCGATGCCGCCGCGGAGATCATCGATGCGGCGTGCCACGTGACCACGGCGACGGGAGGCCGCGGCGCGGTTCGCGAAGTCGTCGAAATGCTCTTGAAGGCCCGGGGCGACTGGGATTCTTCGGTTGAACGCTACCGCGAGCGGGACTGAACGTCCCGACGACGCGGAAGGAGACGGTCATGCGAGACAGGACCACGAAAGACGAGATTTCCGACCGGCCCGCGACGACGCGAGGCCGACACGCCTCCTTCGTCCGCCACGGTGCCGTCGATCGACGACCGCTGGCGCTGATCGGTCTCGGCGTGGTGGTCGCGGTGCTCATCGTGGTGGTCGTGTGGCGGCTCGATCAACGGCCGGAGACCTCGAACCTGAAGCGAATGGTCGACCTCGATCGCATCGCCGTTCCGTCGACGCCGACCGAAGATGAATTCGCACGCCCCGCGGCGGAGCTGGACCGCGACGTGATGGCGTCGCTCCGTGACGGCGCCTCGGTGCAGGTCGCGGGCGAGGATGGTGCGTTGGCACAGGAGTACGGCGCGGTTCGGATCGATCCGCTTCCCGACGCCTGGGTGGAGATGCAGCGTCCCTGGGCCAGACTCCATCCTCGGAACGGCCGCATCGTCGAGATGCGGGCGATCGCCGGCACCATGCGGGTTCCGAATCAGGCGATCGAGTCCGGACGCCTGGAGGGCGACGTCGAGATTCGAATCTACGAACCGCCCGTCGACGGTGGTGACGCCGCGCTGGAGGGCCGGGCGCCCGCGGTGACGATCGAAGCGGAGACCGCGATCTACGACGCCGCGGCCGGTGAGATCCACAGTCCTCGAGCGGTTCGCGTGACCACGTCGGAAGCGACCTTCGCCGGAGAAGACCTCCGAATCCTCTTCGCGGGGGACGGAACGCGTATCTCGAAACTGACCGTCGAGCGGGCCACGGAACCGATCCTCATTCGTCCCAGTCGCCCGACCCCGGCCGCGGCCGTGTCGGACCGATCTTCCGATTCAAGGACCACCGACACCGTGGCGTCGTCCACGGACACCCGCGCTGCGGCGGCCGGCGGTGCCGATGATTCCGACGCGACGATGGCTTCCGCGGCCGATGCCTGGTCCGCACGCGATGCGAACGCGGGCGACGCCCCGAGCCCGAGCCCGCGGGCGTCGAACTCGCCGCCCGCGTCGAAGGTCAACCCGGCGATCGCGGATCCGGACGCCTGGTACCGACTGGTGCTGGAGGATGAAGTGGTGGTGGAGCGGGTGGTTCGCGACGCCAGAGGCACCACGATGCGGAGCACGGTTTCCGGCGATCGACTCGTCGCCACCTTCGCCCTCGGTGATTCCGGCATCGAAGGGTCGCCGATCGCGGCGGCGCCGGTCCGCGGTGCCGGCATGGCCCCGACGCCTTCGAATCTCGTCGCCGCCGCCGCGGTCGCCTTCGGCCCCGTCGCGCCGATCCTCGACGAAGAAGTGGTCCGCGTTCACTACACGGGTCGCCTGGTGATGATCCCGGATCCCGCCGCGGCCGAGCGAATGACCGGTGACGGTGATTCCGAGATCGTCATCGAATCGAACGACGGTCGCGGCATCGACCTGTCCGACGACGGCAACGAGGCGGTCGGCTCGTGTGCCCGACTCGAGTACCGATCGGCCTCCGAGCGGATCGAACTCGTCGGTGACGAAGCCAACCCGCTCGTGATCGAGAGTCCTCGCTTCAGTCTTGCCGGGGGGCGATTCTGGATGGTGCGATCCGAGGGGATCGGCGGCTTGATCGGACCAGGTCGGATGCGATTCGCCCCGGAGACCGCGACGCAGGTCCGAACCGCCTTCGGTACCGCCGCCGATCGTTTCGTTCACGGGCTCCAGACGATGCTGGCCGCGGGGCCGGGCGCGGATCGAGTCGTGGCGTGGGCGGCGATCGCCGCCATCGAGCAGGAGTCGACGTCGGCGAACGCCGACACGCCGCCCCGGCTGGAGATCGAATGGGAAGGCGGCGTCGATCTCGACTTCGACGACCTCGACGACGACGGTCGCCTGCAACAGGCGCGATTCGAAGGCGACGTCCGGGTCGCCAGCGACGACTTCAAGCTGGGTTCGCAGGCCCTGGTCGTGGACTTCGCCGACGGGGGCGAGGTCGACGCGATCGAGCGGATCCTCGCGACCGGCGGCGCCCGAGTCGACCGGGTCGGCGAGATCGGATCGCTCGAGGCGGCCTCGATCGATCTCGGGCTCGACCGGACCGAGGACGGCCGCACGGTGCCCACGGAGATGATCGCGGAAGGCGCCGTCGAAGCGAGTGATCCGGGCCAGACGATGTGGACCGATCGACTCGTCGTCCGCTTCCGCCCGCGTGCTGAAGGAGACGCCGGAGCCGCTGCCGGGGCGATCGAGGGGGCGGGCTTCGGCGGTGACGAGATGGGCGCGGTCGAGATCACCCGGGTCGATGCCGTGGACGGCGTGCAGGTCCGCCTCGAGGAAGGGGCCCGCGTCTTCGCGGATCGTCTCGAGGGCGACGGTGTGGCGCGGACCCTGCAGCTCACCGGCGACGACGTGATGGTCCTGCGATCGAACGTGGTCGCGGATCGACTGCGCGACGTGCGATTCGACGATGCGACGAGAAACGTCCGCGGCACGGGGCCCGGTCGATTCCGGTACTACGACGCGGACGTGGTGCCCGCCTCCCGGGGTCGGATCGAACGTCCGACCCCGTCGAGCAGGACCTCCCTCGCCGCGACGTGGACGCAGGCGATGCGATACGACGAGCGGGCGAACGGCGGTGCCGGGCGGCTCGACCTCGAAGGCGACGTCCGGGTTCGCAGCACGCCGGATGCGATGACCAGCGACCGACTCGACGCCCGCGAGGTCTCGCTCGACCTGGCGAACCGGGTGGGTGGCGTGCGGCCGGCCGGCGAGCGTGCGGAAGGCCTGCTCGCGGACGAAGGTGGCAAGGATCTCAAGCGACTCGTCGCCCGAGGCGACGCGGTGATGGAGAGTCGGACGTGGAAGACCGCGGCCCGTCGCGGCGATCCTCGTCTCTTCCGGGTGGAGGGGGCCCACGTCGAGTACCTCGTCGCATCGCGGGAGGCCCTGGTCGATGGTGCGGGCGGCCTGCTCGTCCACGATCCGGAGTCCTCGACGGCACCGGAGGATCGGGGCCCCGCATCCACCGCGGGCTTCGGAATCGACGGAACGAGTCGGTTCCGGTGGGCGCGAAGGATGACCATGAACCGCGAGGTCGACGATCGGTACCTCGTCGTGATGGAACGCGAGGTCGAGGTGCTCCACGCCGGACTTCAGCCCGACGACACGCTGTCACTGACCGCGGATCGACTGGAAGTCACGATCGAACGACCCGACGAGGCGGCGGCGGACGGGAAGACGACGCCGCAGGACGCCGGGAAGGATGCCGATCGAAACCCGCTCGAGTCGAGCGGGGTCGAACTCGGGGGCCCGGCGGACCTGGTCCGGGTGCGCGGCATCGGGCGGGTGTTCGTCCGTACGCCGGAACACGACGTCGAGTGCTCGGAGTTCGACTACAACGTCGATACGCAGATCGCGATGCTTCGGGCCGACCCGGGCCGGGTCGTGACGGTCCAGTCGAAGGGGGCGGCGACGCCGATTCGCGCCGAGCGGGTCCAGTGGGACCTGCGGACCGGACGAATCAGGATCCTCGGCGGTGAGGGCGCGATCTCCCGCTGACAGCGGGCGACCCGAAGTCGCCTCGGGCGTCACGCCTGAAGGCTTCAAGGTCCCGGGCAGACGCCCCACGCACCGATCATCCAGCCCAGATCCGCACTGCTCACGACGCCGTCGGCGTTGAGGTCCGCGGGCGTGCCGGGCGGAACCCGTCCCCAGGCCAGAAGCAGGGTCGCGAGATCGTCGCTGCCCACCGTGCCGTCGCCATCGAGGTCGGCGGGACAACCGGGGCCGGGAACGAGGATGACCTCGAACAGCTGGTTCGAAGCGAAGGTGTCGGGGAAGGTCACGATGCCCTGACCGTTGGCGACGATCCCGCCGTAGAGGTAGGCCACGGAGGTCGGTTCGGTGATCGCGTCGAGATCGATCTGCCGGCGTGACTGGTCGACGAGCGGGATGGTGAGCGTTTCGGTGCCGTTGAACCAGGGGTTGCCGTTCTCATCCGTGCTCAACGGGTACGAGGTGCCGGCCAGATGCTGGCTCCACGAATCGGTGTCGGGGGCGTACCGGATTGCGAGCGTTTCGTTCGAGTAGGGAATGGAGTAATTCTCGACCAGCGTGCCCTCCGCGAGCACCTGGAAGCCCAGTCCCCCGAAGGTCAGAAACCAGTTCTCGCGGCGAAGTTCCGACCAGAGCGAGAGTCTCCCGGATTCGTAGGCATTGAATCCTTGAAGCAGCGTTCCGGGCGCGTCGGGATCACCCATCGACATGTCACCTTGCGGATCGATCACGATCGGTGCCGTCCAGATCCCTTCCTCCAGCGTGAACACGCCGGCGAGGGCCACGGCGCCGTCGCCGCCCGGAACCACGGCGGGAAGCACGTTGAGATCCCGCCGGCGGGCCCAGGCCGGCGGTGATGCGGTTTCCCCGAGATAGACCGGAGCGGCATCGGGATTCGCTGCGTCGAGTTCGAATCGTCGGATGCTCTTGGTGTAGACCTGGCTGGTGCCGATGGACGGGCAGACGCTCAGGTCGACGTACCCGCCCTGGAAGTTCTGGCCGAGACAGGACCAGAATTCGTCACCATTCTCGATCAGGACACCGCCGCAGATCGTGAAGAAGTCGGGCGGTGCGCCCTTCGGCGCCTCGTGGAAGCGAATGTGGTCGGTGAGCTGGGTGCGATCACCGCGAACCCAGTCGATGACGCCGGCCACGTCGAGGACCCGAAGGGTCGAGAACGTGACGTAGTCGCCCTGGTCATCGACGCCGTATCCACCGATGCACACGAGTCGCTCGCCGGACTGGTGCGACAGGGGATTGCTCGAGGAGAGCGACGCGATCTGGTTCGGGGTCAGACCCGATGCGGCGTCCGCAAGCGGCCGGGTGAACGTGTCGCGGGTCTCGAAGTCCACCACCATGAGGGTGCCGTTGAAATCGGCCGCGGGCCAGTTCACATCCGGATCGCAGGTGAAGTTGTGGAGGCCGGAGGTCTTGCCGCCGACGAGCAGGAGCTGGTCGCCCAGCGTGGCGTACGCCGCCGAATGGATCGCGGGAAGGTCGTCGCCGACCCAGTCGACGAGCTCCATCTCGACGCGGAAGGGAACCCCCCCGGCGACGATGGGTGAAATCGTGTCGGTCTGGTTCTGGGTGAACGCGGGGGCGGTGATGGCGAGCGTGGCCATCGCCACCGCGAATCCTGATCTTTGCTTCATGACTTTCTCCTGGATGTAACTCTAGCCTGACGAAGCCCGAATTCCAGCCAATTCAGGCCGGAGTGGGGGCGGTCACCGTCAAAGCTCGGTCCGAATCGTCCAGAGGTCGGGAAACAGCGGCTGGAAAAGGGTCTTCTGAAGATATCCCACGCCGGGCGACCCACCCGTTCCCCGCTTGAACCCGATCGTCCGCTCGACCATCTTGACGTGGCGATAGCGCCATTCCTGAATGCCCTCGTCGAGATCGACGAGCAGCTCGCAGAGGCCTCGCAGCCTCGGGAGTTCCCGATACATCCGGATGAGTTCCGGGAGCATCGCTTCGCAGGCCCGGGTCGGCTCCGTGCCCTCGGTGAACGCTTCGGGTGGCACCTTCACGCCGTTCCGGGAGAGGAAGCCGAGGACGCCCTCCCAAACCGAGGGCTCGGCGAGTCGACGTTCGAGCGTCGCCCGTTCCGGGGATCCTTCGGGGTAGTTGGCGAGCGGTCGTTCACGCTTGTGGCCGAGCATGAATTCCCATTCGCGGAACTGGACGCTCTGGAACCCGCTCGAGCTTGCGAGGAAGTCGCGGAACGAGAGGAACGAGACCGGTGTCATCGTTTCCAGCACGTCGATCTGACCGACCATCGTCTTGAGGATCGTCAGGATCCGCCCGAGCGTCGCTTCGGCGCCGATGAGGTCATCCGCGTCGAGCAGGCGTCGGAGACCCTCGGTCTCGTGGATCTGCTGCTTGAACCAGAGCTCGTAGACCTGGTGAATGACGATGAACAGCGTCTCGTCGTGTTCGGGTCCGTCGGATTCGGGGACCTGAAGCGCGAGGAGTTCGGGGATGCGTAGGTACGTCGAGTAGGTGAGTTCCACGCCCGAATGCTACGACGAACCGGATCAGACCGCGCCGATGGCGTCCGCGACCGGTCGCCAGGCGCAGGGTTCCTGCAGGCCATGCCGCTCGCAGAGGAGTCCCGAGGTGATCTGGGAGGACAGGAAGATCACCGGCAGGCCCGATCCCGGGTGCGTGCCGCCACCCACGAGCCAGACGCCGTCGACGTCCTCGAGCTTGTGCTGCGGTCGCCGGTGGAGCATCTGGTCGAGGCCGTGGGCGAGGTTGAAGGTCGCACCCTGATTGATCCGCTCGTTCTTCCAGTCGATGGGCGTGACCATCTTCTCGGCCCGGATCCGCTTGCGAACGTCGGGGATCCCGAAGACGTCGCCCAGCTTGTCGAGCGTCGATTCCCGGAGGGCGGGACCGGCGGTGTCCCAGTCGATGGTGCCGCCGTCGTTCGGGGTGGGAACCAGCACGTAGAGGGAGGTGTCGCCCGCGGGGGCGAGGCTGGGGTCGATCCGCGACGGATTGTGGACGTACGTCGATGCGTCCTCGGTGAGGCGACCGGCGCCGATGTCCTCGAGGTTCTCCCGGTAGGTCTCGGACGTGTAGATCGTGTGATGCGGCAGATCCACTTCACCTTCGAGCCCGAGGTAGAGCATGAAGGTGCTGCAGGAATACTTCTTGGCGTCGATCTTCCGATCCGACCACTTCCGGCGGAGACTCCCGGGGATCAGGTTCTTCATCGCCCACGTCGCGTCCGCGTTCACCACGACCTCGTCGTAGTGATGGATCCCCGACTTCGACCGGAGGCCGGTGGCTCGCTTCCCATCGAATTCGATGGCCTCGACCGGATCGTCCAGCTGGACGCTCCCACCGAGTTCCACGAAGACCTCGCCCATCGCGTCGATCAAGGCGTTGCATCCGCCCTTGGGATGCCAGACGCCGTATTCGTATTCGATGAACGGGAGGATCGAAAAGAGCCCCGGGCATTCGAACGGGCTCATCCCGAGGTACTTGCTCTGGAAGGAGAGGGCGAGTCGGACGTGCTCGTTCTTGAAGTAGCCGCTCAGATTGCCATGGACAGACTGCCACGGCTTCAGGAGGGGGCCGACCTTCAGCGTGTCCATGTTGATCAGGTCGAGCGGAGATCGGATCGGCCGCCGCAAAAGCGGCGTCATCAGCTCGAGCTTGCGGCGGTTGTCGTCCATGAATCGCCGGAAGGCGGCCCCGTCACCCGGTTCGATCGCATCAAGAGTCGCGGCCATGCGGTCCACGTCCTGGGTCGCGTCGACCTGCAGGGGGGCTTGGTCCGGGCGGCCGATCAGCAGTCGGTACATGGGGTCAAGCCGATGGAGATCGGCGTGGTCGGCGAGTCGGCGGCCGCAGGCGGAGAAGATCTCTTCAAGGACCCAGGGCATCATGAAGAAGGTCGGCCCCGTGTCGAAGGCGAAATCACCGACCTGAGTCCGGCGGGTACGGCCTCCGAGCCTGGGACGTGCCTCGTGGATCGTGACGTCCGCCCCCGCGTGGGCCAGCAGCATGGCCGCGGAAAGGCCTCCGGGGCCTCCGCCGACCATGGCGATGCGGGGGCGGCCGGGGGTCGATCTGTTGGGGTCGGATGCGATCATGTCGATCGGTTCGCTTTCGGGGAGAGATGGATGCGTTCGTCGGTCGGATGCATCTGGAACGGTGGGGGGACGAAACGGCCGTTAGACTACCCCAATTGCCAGAATCGCCGGTCCGTTCGAGGAGCCGAAGCATGTCAGCAGAACTGAGCGCACCCGGGATGAACCAGAGGGTCGCTCCGGACGTTCGGAGCGGCAAATCCGAGCGGACTCCAACCGACGCAGGACCGGAAAGCGGCTCGAGGTCGCACGAGTCCGAGCCCGGTGCGGACACTCCGCGGACGTCGATTTCCACGGGAAACCCGTTGAGCCTCGCCGAACGATCGGCGTGGGCCGGGCGCTTCGGGCGACTCGTGGCCGCCGATCAGGAAGGACTGGCCCGACTGGTCGGAGAAGAAATCGGCAAGCCCGCGTGGGAGACGCTCGTCGCCGAGGTCATGCCGCTGGTCGCTTCCGCCCGCTGGCACGCGCGGCGCGGTGGACGACTGCTTTCGGACCGACGTCTGCCGGGCAGGCCATGGTGGATGTTCGGTCAGTCCGCCCGCGTTCGACGCGTGCCGCTCGGCCGCGTCGGGATCATCGCGACCTGGAACTACCCGATCCAACTGCTCGGGATCCAGATCCTTCAGGCGGTCATGGCGGGCAACCGCGTCGTTGTGAAGCCGAGCGAGCGTTCGCCCCGGTCGCAGCGGCGTCTGCTCGAACTGGCGCGGGCCGCGGGGCTTCCCGAAGGCGTGCTGGAATCGACCGCATCCGATCGCGAAGCAGGCGTGGCGCTGCTCGCGGATCCGGACCTCGACCATCTCGTGTTCACCGGCTCGAC
>JAQWJM010000199.1:0-44264 GCA_029248335.1 Phycisphaerales bacterium | reverse complement strand
ACCCATCAGGAGCAGGATGAGGCTGTCGCCGTACGCGTTCGCGGTGGACTTGTGATCGAGCAGGCCGAGAATCGGCAGGAACGCGAGCGGAATCAGGCTCGTCGCCGGCACGGGGACGGGTTCGGTCACCCACCAGATCGCACACCACAGGGTCACGCCCGCAAGCATCGAATCATCGAGTTCCAGACCCGCCGATCGAAGCACGGCGGCGAACGCGACCGCGAGGATCGGGCCCGCCGGCAACGCAATCCGCTTCACCCGGGAGACCGGCCGCTTCCTGGCTTCACCGACTTCCATGTTCGACTCCGGGTTGTTCCGTGGTCTTCGGTCCCGTCCGATTCATCGCGGCACGCAACACCGGTTCGAACGCATCCGCCTGTCGGACGAATCCAAGGTCGTTCGGATGCGAGGAATCCACCGTCGCCTCCCCGTCCTCACCGAGCAGTTCGTCGCCTTCGAGGTAGAAGAGTCGCTCCACGCCTTCCGCCACGAGGGCCGCGTGAGCCGTTCGCAAGGCGGCTCGATTCTCGCGGTTGCGACGCTCCTTCGACGGATTGAAGATCGCGTCCGCGTAGGTCCGATCCTCCACCAGCACGATCGGCACCCCCGGACGAAGGGCTCGAAGTCTTCGGACGAAGGGCACGGCTCTCGCGGAGACCTTCTTGCCGTCGAGATTGGGCAGGCAGTCGAGCACGTAGACCGACGCGTCGATCTCGGCCATCAGATCCGCCATTTCCGGATCGAGCGTTCCGCTACCGCTGAATCCGAGATTCACCACCGGAACATCGAGTCGACGACCGAGGATCGCGACGTGGGCCATGCCGGGCCGCGACGCGCACGCGCCGTGGGTGATCGACGTCCCGTAGAAGACGATCGGTCGATCCCGATCCGCCGCCGGCTCGATCGAGGCGTCCGCCGCGACGCCGATCTCGATCGACTCGACGCCGTTGTAGAGCGGGAGGTAGAGAAGCCATTCCCGTCCGGCCACCGGGAGGCCCGACATCAGCGTTCGTTCGTTCTCGATGGCGGTGGGGCGACCGTTCGCGACCCATCGCCACGTCGGGCCGGCGGGTCCGTCGATCCGGACGTAGAGATCGACGCCGCTCACGCCGGTCGCAGGCATGTGGGGCATCGCGAGGCGGTCGCTGGTGAGTCGCCACCGCACGGCGATCGTGGACGAATCCGAGACGAAGCGGATCGCGATCCCGGCGGAGTGCCGCGCATTCCCCCAGACCGGCGGCCGGACGATCGATTCGGCTTTCGCGGGAAGTCGATCCCACGGGGACTTCCGGGTCTCGAAGGCTCGCCCCTCGACGCAGAGCGCGTCGCCGTCGACCCACCGCAGGCCGCGGTCATCACACGGTGTCGCGGAGGTCGCCGTGGGTGCTCGACTGGTCAGGAGGAACAGGACGATCAGGCCGAGGAAAATGCCGTGTCGAATTCTCAAGGTTCGAATGCTCCGGTGGTGCGACGGGCGATGATAAAGTGGCGGGATGTCCTCGACCATTCATGTCGCACGGCGTCTTGTGCTTCCGGCGATCATCGCTTCGAGTCGCATCGTGTTCGCAGACGACGCCCTCGACATCGTACAAGGCGACCGGATACAGGCTGAAATCGACGCACTCCGGACGGAGATCGACGACTTGCGCGACGATCGGAACGAGGCATCCCTCGACGCGACGCGTCGGGCGGAGATCCGGCGATTGATCACCGATGTGGTCGCCGACGCCGAAATGCGGACCAACCGGATCGATCGGCCCTGGAACGTGATCGCCTCCACGGACGGGGATTTCACGCTCGAGGCCGATGTGATCATGCAGTACGACTGGGTGCTCAATTCGACGTCCTCCGAACCGACCCGCTACGGGTTCAGCCTCGACACCCTCTGGCTCTCGCTGGGGGGCACGATGTTCGGCCCGAAATGGTCGTACGGCGTCTGTGCCGCCGTGGGTTCAGACGGGACCTTCATTCCCGAGTACGCCTACGTGCAGCACCAGTTCGAAGACGGTCTGTTCGTGCAGGCGGGGATTCTCTCGGAGTACTTCTCGATCGAGCAGGCGATCAACCCGAACGAACAACTCGGCACGTCGCTGTCGTTCGTCGCCGGTCAGTTCGACGCCGGTCAGCCCGAAGGGATCCTCGTCGGTCGACAGTTCGACCAATGGCGGTTCTGGTCCACCCTTTCGAACGGGTGGGGGCAGTCCTACATCGATCCGCTGGAGAATCAACGGACCGGTGTCATGACCCGCGTCGAACTCAAGCCGTTCGGAGACTGGAACACGCTGTACATGTTCAATCCGTATCCCGGTCTCGTCGATCGTGGTCTTCTCTTCGGATTCGGCGGTTCGTTCGACTGGGGCGACTACGCCGCCGGAACCGGTCGATCGATCTCCGGTGACGCGACCCGGGCGACGGCCGACGTCTCCTGGCAGCAGGACGGGGTCGGACTCATGGCCGCCGCCTACTACCAGGACGTGCCCGTCTCCCGGACCGATGGCGGTCGCCGATGGGCCGCCGTCGCGCAGGGCGCCTTCTTCCCGGTTTCGACCTGGGACGTGTACGCCCGCGGCGAGTGGGGGGCGGTCGAGAACGGATCACGCTCCGACTTCGCGATGGCGACCATCGGAACCAGCTGGATCCCCGCAGGGGATTCACGACTCAAGGTGGTCTTCGAACTGGTCCGGTCCTGGGGCTCCACCGCGGACTGGAGCGTCGATGGCGACATCGGCATCCTCTCGACCGATGGCGATCAGACCGTCTTCAGGACCCAGCTTCAGTTCGCCTTCTGAACCGATGGATCCGCGACGCTCGGGCGGCTCTTCAGGAATTCCCGGAACTCCTCGATGAGTCGGTAGTCGGTCGGATTGTCCGGAAGGAACCAGTCCGTCCCGCTCTCGACGAACACCGAGATCGCGTTCGCGGTGATCACCACCCCGAGCACCCAGCTGGTGATCCGGGTCCATGCCCCCGGGCGACCAGGGTGAGTTCCGACCACCATCATCGAACCCATCACGAGGGTGAGACCGCTCACCAGCAGGATGACGATGAAGACGATGAACGCCCAGGTGTAGAGATGAAGTCCGAAGACCGCGTCGCCGTAACCGGGATCCCCGGGCAGGATGTGGAGCAGTGTCTGTCGCCCGCTGATCGCCAGTCCGAGCACCGACGCGAGGATCGACATGCCGAAACCGGTGGAGAAGTCCGCGGTGGAGTCGGATCCGGCGATCGTGGCTCGTCGGATGATCAACATCGGACCCATCGCGGCGAGGAGCATCGCCATCCGCTGGAGAATGCAGAGTGGACAGGGGAGCTCGTGGCCGACGAACTGGACCAGGAACGCACCGATCACCACGACGCAGACGCCCAGGACCCAGACGTGGAGAAGAACGAACGAAAGACGCTGCCAGTTCATCGAGCTGGTCATGAAGACATCACTCCCATCGCCGGGCGGTTCAGAAGCTGAGACCGAGAGGGTCGGTCGCGTGATGCAGGAAGAGCAGCGTCACGAGGATCATCGACATGGTGAAGAGAATCACCGACAGTCGACGACGCTCGCGGTGCAGCGCCATGAAGGTTCCAAGCAGCAGGATGAAGATGAACGCTGCGACCATCGTCGAGACTCCCGCCTGGGTGGAATCAGAATCGTGACGTCACGATGGTAACCGGCCCGGGAGCACCGGCGGCATGGGGCATTCGATCGCGGCCGCGAGTGATCGAAGCAGCTCGATCTCCGCCAGTGTTCCATGTCCGTCGGCGCAGATCGTCTCGACCGCGGCGTCGAGCAATGTCGATCGGTCGCGCCAGCGAAGGCGTCGGAGTCGATCAAGCGCTCGATCGAGCGCCATCACCGAACAATCCGACCGATCCGGGAGGTCCACATCGCCGATGCTCGCCCGCCGGGCGCCCGCTCGGAACGCATGGAGTGCCTGGTTCTCGTTTCGAGCACCACTCCAGGCGAGCATCGCGAGCACCAGCCGCACCGAATCATCGAGCAGCACGATCGACCGATTCGCACGGGTGGATCCACGGGCCGACCGGCTCGATCCTTCGACGAGGTGGTCCCGGAGAATCCGACCCAGAAGCCATTCGAAGCGGTCGAGGCGCCCATCCGCCTCCTGCATCGCGCGAATCGATTCCATGAACCCGGGTCGATCCTCCTCGGGCATCCGGATCAGTGCCGGTATCGAGAGATCGAGCAGTACCAGACGGAGTTCGGGGTTCCGACCGATGGTGCCCGTCACGATCTCCCGGAGACGACGCAACTCTTCGATGGTCAAGGGGTCGAGGTGCTTTGAAAGGGCGGAGGCCTGGGCGGATCGGACCTCGGGGTCGTCGTCGACCAGCAGCAGCAGGCACACCGCCTTCGCCCCGATCACGTCGTGCACCGCGGCACGAACCGGTTCGGGAATCGATCCGATGAGCGTGCGTGCGTAGGCGAGGTGGTCGGCATCGGGTTCACCCAGCCGGGCGATGCTCTCGCGGACCTGTTCTGCGCCACGAACCTCGCGACTCTCCGGAACGTCCGCATCACCTGCGGAGGTCGACGCGGCGGTCCCTGCGAATCCGGCCGTGTTCGACGGCGGCGGCTCGGATCGCGTGGAACCCGAGGTCATCGATTCCTCGACCTCCTCCTGTGGCCGGTTCTCGATGCGGGCGATCCGATCGGCGAGGGGCGGATGCGTCGCGAAGGCCGTCGACAGGGCGGAGGTGAAGAAGAAGTGCTGGAACTCACTCGCCGCCGACTTCCTCAGGTCGTTCTCCGGAAAGCCGCCGATGCGGCGAAGGGCTCCGGCGATGCCGGATGGATTCCTCGTGTAGTCGACGGCCGCGGCGTCCGCGAGATACTCGCGTTGTCGGCTGACCGCGGACTGGATCAGGCGTGCCGCGAGCGTGCCGAGCGATCCGATCGCCATGAGTGCGAGGCCTCCGACGATGATCGCCAGACCCAGGGCCGGGCCCGGGTTGTTCTTCCCTCCACCCGATCGCGCCAGCACCGGTCCGATGAACCGGAAGCAGATGTATCCGAGGAACCCGAGGGCCATGATTCCGAAGATCAGCCCGGTCAATCGGATGTTGAGTTTCATGTCGCCGTGGACGATGTGACTGAACTCGTGCGCCATCACGCCCTGGAGCTCGTCCCGCGACAGCTTCTGGACGCAACCGCGGGTCACGCCGATCACGGCGCTGTCGAATCCGAATCCGGCGGCGAAGGCGTTGATCGACGCGTCGTCGATGAGATAGACCGGCGGCATCGGACAGCCGGAGGCGATCGACATCTCCTCGACGACGTTCATGAGACGTCGCAGATCGGGATCCCGATCCTCGGCGTGCACGAGTGTTCCGCCGAGCGACTCCGCCACCGCCTTGCCACCGGCGGCGAGTTGTGCGGTCTTGATCAGCGAACCGATCACGATCACCAGGATCGTTCCACCACCCACCACGCCGAGCAGCTCGGGCATCCACCATCCGGCGGGATTCTCCTCGGACTGCGACAAGGCGACCACGGCTCCGGCCGCCACGAAATAGACCGCGACCACGGTTCCGACGACCGCGAGCAGGAAGAGAAGGACGAGTCGGCCGGTCCGGGACCGGGCCTTCTCCTGGTCCTCGATGAAGTTCATCACCATGATCGAGTGCTTCCGAAACCGGACCGGAGGCGTCCCCGGAGGATCAGTACTCGACCGTCACCTTCGAGGGTTCGGCGCCCGCTTCGTCGAAGAACAGCAGCTCGATCGGTCCGTTCGCGGCGAGCACGACGGCGGGGATCGGCAGTTCGACCGAGTTGGCGCCCCGGGTGGTCCGTCCACCCGGCTCACGAAGAGCGTACCCGCCGAGGTCGAAGCCGTTCATCCGGATCCGCCCTCTCGTGACGCCTTCGACCCGGAGCCGGCCCGATCGTTCCGATCCCGTCCGGGTGCCTGGAATCCGGACTTCACCGCGAAGCCAGCGTGGTCCCGCGTGTTCGGAGGCGGAGGTGTCCACCCAGGAGCCGATCCGGGGGTCCGGTGTGCTCTCCCAGCGTCGCAGACGCCATCCCGTCGCGGGAACCACCTCCGCGACGACCTCGCTGAAGAGGACCGTCGGTTGGTCACCGTCCTCCGCCGCATGTTCGAGGCGGGCGATTCGAATGGTGTTCGAACCCGACTTGAACGCGGAATCATCCTTCCCCGACATGACCATGCGGAGTCCGTGACGACCGAAGGTCTTCGAAGTGATGCCGTTGATCACCACCACGCCCGCCGATCCGGGACCGATCTCGAGGATCACCGAGCTCTTGCGGCGATGGTTGAACTTGTATTCGATCGCTTCGGCCACGGTCTGTTCGCCGTCCGCGGCTTCCGGAATGAACGCGGTGGTCTCGAACGGATCGATGGGGTCGATTTCGACCGTGGCATCGATCACGTCGTTGAGCGGTTCGACCGCGACCAGGGCGCCGGGCCGATCGCCGTCTCCGGGGTGATGGATGCCATCGACCGATCGCGACGTGTGCCTGAGGAAGAGGGCGATCTCCCGTCCGGGCGACTTCGCCGGGATCGTGATCGCGCCGTCCTCGACGTCCGTGACCTTGGTGCCGTCCACCCAGCAGTCACCGTCGCGAAGCCCGCCGAGCAGAAGAAACCGGCCGGGCCGCGTCGACGGTACCGAGAGCCTGGCGGTGAACCAGGCGTGAGCGAGTCCCGAGCCGATCGAGGCGAGTCCGAGGTCTTCGTCCACCGGCACGGACCGTGGGTGATCGAGCGACCGGCAGTCGGGCTCGGACCAGGTGCGCCACTTCCGGACCATTCGCCGCCCGGCCCGGCTCGAGTCGTGTTCGAGGATCGACGTCCTCGTGCCATCGGTCGCGATCCGGAACGGCTTCATGCCGTCATGGGGGATCGCCGAGCCGTCCTGGAAGACTCGTGATGCGCCGATCACGATTCCATCGCCGTCGTCGAGCATCGTCCCGCACTGGATCTCGTTGAGCACCACCACGGTGAATCCAGCGTGGGATTCGACGACCGGTCCGGAACCATCGCGACGGGCCCGCGGTGCGGTCGTCGAGAGTGGTCGACCGTCGATCGAGAGTTCGACCTCGGATCCCGCGGCGGCGGTGAGCACCAGCAATCGGCCCCCGACGAGCGCAAGCGGCATCGCGGAGGTCCAGTCGAGCCGGCCACGGCCGGCGAGATCCGCGTCCGCCAGGGTCCAGGTCCAGTCCCGATCTCCGAAGTCCGCGGTGATGCGGCGCCCCGAGCCGTCGATGACGGATGCCGATTCGGTCCCTCCCTTGCGGAAGAAGAACGTCGTCGAGCCGGCGCCGCCCGAACGCGGGACGGCGACCAGACCGGGTGCGGGGTCGTCGGGATCGACCACCATCGGCTGGTCGTCGGGGTCGAGATCCGCCAGCACGCCGCCGAAGTCACGGGCGAAGCGGGCGATCATCGACATCGACCTCCCGATCTCGGTGGGGTCGCCCACCTCGTCGAGCAGTGGGTGCGCGAAGGCGTTGGGGGCGATGTCGCCCGAAGCGTCCCGGCCCGCGGCACCCGCGGGAAGAACACCATCGACGGCGTGAGCGACCATGGTCTGCGCACCGGCCGCGAGGGCCCGAACGGTCCGGTCGGCGAGATCCCCCGCCGACGCGGCGATCGGGCTCGAACCGGGACGGCGGAACGCCGACGTCGCGGGTCGTTCGATCGTGCAGATGCGGGGCTTCCCTGGCTGAAGCGACGCCACCTGTCGGAGGTTCGAGAACAGATCGTCCCAGCCGGACCAGGTCTCGATCGCGCCTTCGGTCTCCTGCCAGAAGCCGTTGGACGTCAGAATCGGAACGGTGATGCCGCGTTCGCGGGCGTAGCGCACGAGTTCGACGAGATAGGCATCGCCCGAAGCCCTTGAGCCGCAGTTCCAGCCGTGTTCCACCTGGATCGCGACGAGCGGTCCGCCTTCGTCGCGGTCACCCTGAAGATCCACGATCTCCTTGGAGAGCCGGCTGAACCACCGGGACACCAGTTCGAGGAATGCCGGGGTGCCCGTCCGCGGTTCGATGTCGGAACGCTCGCCGACCCAGGTGGGAAGTCCACTCCCGTCGAACGGGGCGCCGATCGCGGGTCCGATCCGGAGCACCACGTGAAGACCCGCCTCCTGAGCCTCTCGGAGAAAGCGCCCCACATCGAGTCGGCCTTCGAAGTCGAATCGTCCCGCCGTGGGTTCGTGAAGGAACCACGGGCAGGATGCGACGACGGTGTTGAATCCGAGTCGCACCAGGGAATCGAGGCGATCGCGCCGGTCGTGTTCCGCCTGCATGACGTACTCGAGGCCGCCACCGAACAGGGTCGTGCGGCGTCCGGCGACGAGAAAGCTTCGGCCATCGAAAGTGATTGGAGGCATGTTTCTCTCTTCGAAGGAATCGATCGAGGGAGGCGAGGCATTCCGGAATCCGTCGTAATCGGCCTGAACTGGCCTTCCAGATACTCCCGATCGGCCCCCGGGGATCGGACATTCGCGTACCTTCCCGTCTCGGGGTGCCTCAAACGGGGAAAATCCCGATCTCGGCGTCCTCCCGAAGTCGTGATTTGAAACCGATTTCCATTCTCCCGAGAACCCAGCCGGGAACCACCGGTTCATCAGTCCTCACCACCTTCGGCCGCTTCCGGATTCCACCCATGTCGATCCCATTCCCGATCCTTCGTTGCTCGGTGCTCGCCGGCCTCGTCCTTTCGGGCTGTGCCGAGCAGATCCGGCAGGTCGATATTCGAACCGACGATCTCGTCGAGTCCCGCAATGCGGTGCTCGCGAGCCGAGACACGCCACCACCTGTTCTCGAGACCGAGGACTACCCCGAAGGGGATCCGTTCCCCGCGGACACTGAAGCGGTGAGCGATCCTTCGACCCGGGATCCGTCGGCCGAGCAGTTGAAGTTCACCGGCCGGAACGAGGCAGAGAATGAAGCCGACGCGATCATCGCGCGGATCCGCCGGCTCGGCGAGACCCCCGAAGACGCGGAGCCTCTCACCATCGAGGGTGCGATCGCCTTCGCCCAGGTGAACGCCACGGAGTACACGGGTGCGGAGGAGACCTATCTCCTCACCGCCCTTTCGCTCATCGTTCAGGAACACTTCTTCGAGCCGGGCTTCTTCAACGAGACGAGAATCGACGCCGGCAAGGGCATCAGCAGCCGATACGAGACGGCACTTCGGGTGGCCAACGACTTCGGCGTCCGCCAGCGTCTCCCGTACGGCGGCGAAGTCACCGCCAAGTTCCTCGCCGGACTGACTCGGAACCTCGACGACGCGGCGAACGAAGGACGACAGGACGCCGCGGTGGTGATCGAGGGGAAGATCCCCCTGCTTCGCGGCGCGGGCATGGCGGCACGTGAGAATCTGGTTCAGGCCCAGCGGAACCTCGTCTACGCATCGAGATCGTTCGAGTCGTTCCGTCGGGACTTCTACGTCTCGCTCGTCACCGACTATCTCGACCTCGTCCTCCAGCTCCAGGCGATCGCGAATGCGGAGGGGGCGCTCGCCCTGAACCGCCAGATCGAAGAGCGGGAGGCGGCACTCGTCGCCGCGGGCAGACAGGAACCCTTCCAGGCGGACCTCGCCCGGCAGGAGACCCTCTTCGCACTCGACAATCTCGCTGGTCAGCAGGAGGCGTTTCGACTTTCGCTCGATCGGTTCAAGGTCCGGATCGGAATGGATCCGGAACGATCGATCGTGATCGTTCCCGTCGAACTCCAGCTTCCCACACCGAAGGTGAACCCCGACCAGGCGATCCGGTACGCCCTCGAATACCGGCTGGATCTCCAGACGGATCGCGATCAGCTTCAGGACTCCCGCCGCCAGATCGATCTCGCGGAGAACGGCATGCTTCCCCAGCTCGATCTCCGGGGCGACCTCCGCGTCGGTGGCGAGGGCGTTGTCCAGGGCGTCGATCTGAACCTCGGCGACACTCGGGCGAGTGGTGGCATCTTCCTCAGCCTCCCGCTCGATCGCGTGGATGAATCCGTCGCGTTGCGGCAGTCGCAGGTTCGGTTCGCCCAGGACGAGCGGGTCTATGGAAAGGCGCTCGACGACGCCGCGGTCGAAGTCCGACAGGCGATCCGCCAGATCGATCGAGCCCAGTTCTCACTGGTCCTGCAGGAGCGGAACATCGAGATCGCCCGCAATCGAATCGCCTCGATCGGTGCTGCACCGGCTCGAGCCACCGCCCGTGACCGGACGACCGCGGTTTCGGGTCTTCGCGATGCCGAGGATCGCCGGGACACCGCGAAACGGAATCTCCAGGTCGCGATCCTCAACTACCTGAAGTCCGCGGGAATCCTGCGAGTGACGCCGGAAGGCAGGCTTCAACCGCTGCCCGGCATGCCGGTCGGCGAAGTCATCGGCCGGCGGTGATCTTCGCTTCAGTCGTGTCGGCCGCTTCGGTCTCGAAGGGCTCGAGCTCCTTCGCGGTCCAGGGTTGGACGCGACCCTCGGTGTCCGCCCGGACCCTGGCGATGAACTCCGGGCTCACCGGGTCGGCATCGTTGTCCCACGCCTGTCGGATGTAGGTCATCACCGCCGCGAGGTCGATGTCGCTTCCATACGGTGCGGCGGGCATCGCCTGGTTGTAGACCCGGCCATCGACGCGGATCCGTCCCTGCAGTCCATGAAGAAGAATGCGTGCGAGTCGCTCCGGATCACCGGTGACGAATCTGCTGTTCGCGAGCGGGGGGTAGACCGGGGGCAGTCCCTTGCCGCTCGGCTGGTGACAGGTCATGCAGTGACCGTAGAGCCGTCGGCCCCGTGCAAGCATGCCATCGGCCGACGTGTCGATGTCCGCCTTCTTCGCACCGCCCGGACGTCCGGCCCACCGAAGGGTCGGATCGATCGAACGAGCGGCTTCGACGATTCGAGGATCACAGTCATCGGGCGTCGCGGTCAACACGTCGTCCCAGCCCACCGGACTCCCCAGCAGCATGATCGACTTCGGCTTCCGGGAACCCGGCCGGGTCCGTTCCGCGACTCGATCGAGCAGGAGCAGGCTGGTCGCGGGCGCGGACACACGGAGATCGGACGCGAAGGTGACGAGTCCGGTCATGGCATCCGGACGTCGGGCGGTGAGCACGCTGTCCGCGAGTTCCCGAAGCACCTGTCGCTGGGCGGCGCCGGCACGGCCGAGCCAGTGGTCGTGCCGGGGATCACCGGGACCGAGCAGCATGTCGACCTCTCGACCGGCGAGTCCACTCAGGACCGCCTTTCGAATCACGGCGTCCTCGGCGTTCCGTTCGAGCACCGAGTCGAACAGGGGGAGTGCGTGCTCGGTGGGAAGTTCACCGATCGAGAGGACCGCCTGCATGCGGACGCGGGAGTGGTCGTCGAGGGCGAGCGCCGCGAGCGGCCCCACCGCGATCGCCGGCGGCACCGATTCGGCGATCCGCGCGGTGTGTTCACGAATGATCGGATCACCATCTGCGACGAGACCACCGAGCAGGGCGGAGTCCACCGCTCCCATTCCATCGAGGGTCCACATGGCGTGCAGCCGGCTCGCGATCGGGCGATCGACGTCGACTGCGATGTCACGGAGGGCCGGGGCGACGTCGGTCGCTCGCCGCTCCACCAGAAGCCGTTGTGCCGTGTCCCGTCGGAATCCATTCGGGTCGGTGTCGAGGATGTCGACGAGATCCCGATCGGACATCGATGCGATCGACGTGTGGTCGCCCGCCTTCGGTGCATCCTCGTCCGAGACTCTCCAGATCCTTCCCATGCCGATCGGGCTCGCGAGGCCCCGGTCCTCGACCTGCTTGCGAAGCCAGGAGGTCATGTAGATCCGATGCTGCACCACGCCCCGGGCGAAGTCGACCACGTAGAGACCGCCATCAGGGCCCGTGAGCAGGTTGACCGGTCGGAATCGTTCATCGGTGGACGCGAGGAACTCCTCCTCCTCGTAGACCGGTGACGCCACCGGCACTCCGTTCCGGTCGGCGAGGTCGTACCGCTTGACCAGGTTGCCGGCGGTCTCGCACACGAACGCGTCGCCGTACGCACCGTCGATCATGGTCCCCCGGAAGATCTCCGGTCCACAGGCCGCGGTGAACGACCGAAGCGTTCCGTCCTTGCGCAGGGTCCGGTTCTGGTACCCCCGGTTCACACCGGGATTGATTCGAATCGGCCAGGTCGAACGGTCGGATGCAACCCGACGCGGCACGTCCGGAAGGCCGCTCGCTCCCGGATTCCGCGCGGCGTAGTGCTTCGGAATCGCGTCACCGATCAGGGGATCGGAATTCGGCGAGTAGTAGAGACGACCGAGATCGTCGCGGGCGACGCCCCACTGGCCGTGCCGCGGAACATCCCGCGTCTCGATCTCGAGATCGCCATCGCGTCCTTCGCGCAGTCGGAACGACTGGTGGTGCTGCGACGTCTCGTAGAAGTTGTCGATCCCGTACCGGAGACCGTTGCCGGCGTGCTCGGGGTTCTCGATGCCCGCGAAACCCGACACCAGGATCTGCGAGTCGTCGGCGCGACCATCGCCGTCGAGATCCCGGCAATAGACGAGGTTGGGGGGTTCGATCACCAGAAGACCGTCGAAGGCGGGTGCGATCCCGCGGGGAAGCACGAGGTGATCGAGGAACACGTCGGCGTCGTCCATCACGCCGTCACCATCGCGATCCCGAAGCTTGACCACGCGACCGACCGGCTCCTCTTCGCCGTTGCCGTCCGCATCGGGCATGTACCCGCGCATCTCGACCACCCAGAGATCGCCGTTCCCGTCGAAGGCGATCTGCACGGGATCCCCGATGAGTGGTTCGCTGGCGATCAGGTCGATGCGATGTCCGGGCTGGATCCGAAACGACTTCTTCGCCGCGTCGGGCGTGAGCGGCGGTGAGGGCGGCAGGACCCACGCTTCCGGGATCTCTCGCTGGGTCTCCCCGGATCGGTCACCGTTCTGCGCGATGGCGGAAGTGATCGGAACGGAGATCGCGATCAGTGGAAGCAGGGTGGTTCGAAGCATGTACAGAGTGTAGGAGTGAAGGCGCCGGACATGAAACCGAAACTCTGACCGGATCCCTTGCCGCCCGCCGGGACGAGTATGCTCGCGGCATGCGATTCAACCTTCTCGTGACCGGATGTCGTCTCCTCGGGATCCTGATGATCTCGACCACCGTCGCCGCCCAGGACCTCGACACCGTGGTCCCACCTCCGTGGTGGAGTGGGGTCGAGATGAAGCCGCTCGTCCCGGCCCCGTTGGATCCGACGGCCGTTCCCGATGGCTGGTCCGTGGTCGGAGGTCCGGTCCGATTCGAGTTTCAGAAGGGACCGGACGGCGATCTCGAGATCAGGGGAACCGGCTCCGCACCGCGGAACGCGTTCCTCGCGAGCGATCGAAGCTACGGCGACTTTCTCGTCGAGTTCGACGTCAAGATCGACCGGAACGGCGGGAACTCGGGCTTTCAGATCCGAAGCACCGTCGATGAGGACCGGATGGTCGGTTACCAGGTCGAGATCGATCCTTCCGAACGGTCGTGGTCGGCGGGTCTGTACGACGAGGGTCGGCGCGGATGGCTCGCGACGCTCGAAGACGTCTCCACCGCCCGGGATGCGTTCGTCCCCGGCAAGTGGAACACGATCAGGATTCTCGCGGTCGGTCCGAGAATCCGAACCTGGATCAACGATGTCCCGGCCGTCGATCATCTCGACTTCGTGGATCGAACCGGGCGATTCGGATTCCAGGTCCACTCGGGAAGTTGTGACGTCCGATGGCGTCGAATCCGGATCGCCGACCTTGGTGTTCGGAAGACGGCGTCGATCATCGACGGCGAATCACTGGGTGGTTTCGACTTCGATGCGAACCCCGAGGTCCGTCGGGATGCGACGGGAATCCACTTCGACGCGGCGACGGGTGGCGCGATCACCACGAAGATGCCCATCCCCGACCTTCCATCGGTGCTCGAGATCGAGGCGACGATGGCGAAGGGATTGATGCTGGTTCAACTGGGCGACATGACGAACGGGCCGGGGTACGGCCTCAGGATCCCGGGACCGATCGGCAAGGACGGAAAGCCCGGACGCATCCGGATCCTTCGAAGTCCCGATCGCATGCAGGTGCTGGTCGACGACGTCCCGTTGATTCCCGGTCCGCCGGATCTGGACGGACCCTTGTCGGTGAGAATCGGGACCGTGGTCGGTGCGGCCGCGACGATCAGCAGGGTGGATCTCGATCTTCCAGCGGCCGCGGAGGTGGCGGTGATCGAACGAGCCCGGTCCCGACCGGTCGCAACACCCGATTCGGACGCCGTCGAACCCCGGGTGGATCCGAAGTGATTCAGCCGGCGATCCGGGGCCATTCGACCCGATCCGCACCGATCACCCGGTCACGCCCCGTCTCCTTCGCCCGGTAGAGCGCGCGATCGGCCGCCGCGATCAGTTTCTCGGGAGTCGGATCGCCGTCGATGGATCCCAGATCCGCCACGCCGAAGGACGCTGAGATTCGAATTCCCGGTCGATCGGGCCAGTCGATCTCGCTGATCCGGGCCCGGTGACGTTCCGCGACCTCCATCGTCTCGATGAGATCGGTCCCCGGCGCGATCAGGGCGAACTCCTCACCGCCGTACCGGCAGGCGACATCGGGTGACCGACCGCCCGCGAGCACCGCGGCGGCCCGCTCCAGAACCTCGTCGCCGAAGGGATGCCCATGGGCGTCGTTGAGGCTCTTGAACCGATCGAGATCACAGAGGATCAGGGACAACGGCTTTCCGTACCGGACCGATGAAGCGACTTCCGCCGCGAGCCGGTCGTCGAGGTAGGCGCGGTTCCAGAGTCCGGTGAGTCCGTCGAGCTGCGCCCGCTGGGCGAGCATCCGTACCAGCCGCTGCATCCGCAGCGCCGATCGGACCCTCGCCTTGAGTTCACCCACGTCGAACGGTTTTCCGATGAAGTCGACCGCCCCCAGGTCGAGGCCGCGAACCCGGTCCATCGTCTCGTTGCTCGCGGAGACGAAGATCACCGCGATGTCGCGGGTCAGCGGGTCGGCCTTCAGTCGCGCCAGCACCTCGAATCCGTCGAGATCCTCGAGGTCGATGTCCAGCAGGATGACTTCGGGTTGGAGATTCCGAGCGACCCGGATCCCCTCTTTCGCGTTGTGCACGGAATGGAGGTCGATCCGCTCGTGGCGAAGTCTCGCCCGAAGCAGGCGGTGTACGAGATCCGAATCGTCGATCGCGAGCACCCGCGGTCGTTTCGGTTCATCGTGCGTCATACCGGCTCCGACAAGGGTGGTTCATGATCCTTCCGGGCGCACGGCGGCCCGGCAGGTGGTGATCAGGTCCTCGACTCGTTCCGAGAGACCGGCGATGTCGATCTCGTCGTCGAGCATGTCATCCTCGAGCCGAGCGGCACAATCACCGATCGGGTCGAATCCGTAGCCACCTGCCGCACCCTTGAGTTGATGGGAGATCCGGCGAAGCGTCGCGAAGTCCTCGGAGATGCATGCCGACCGGATCGACTGCACCTGTCCGTCGAGTTCGTCGACGAACTGCACCACGAGATTCCGGAGATCGGGATCGTTCTCGTAGATGCTGTGAAGCGGCGGACTTGCATTCGGTCGAGGCGCTTGTTCCATGTCGGATTGATCGGCTCGTGGATGCGTTCGCTTGGGTTCGTTCAAGGTCGATCGGCGTATCGGGCGGTCATCCTCCGACTCGTCCGCACAGATCGGACGATCGGGATGACCGGATCGCCGAAGCGACCGGGAACCAGTAGGATTCCGATCCACCTTGTCCGATGCCCGGCTTCCGCCGAGTGTCCGGAGTTTCAGAATGATTCCCAAGCAGCCGCCCCGAGACGGGCAGTCCGGATTCCTCTACCTGCCCCCGTACCGCATCCACGGGCTCAGCGTCGCGGGAGAGCACACCACCATCACCGTCCCCGAACTGGGCGTGACCTTCGACATGGGTCAGTGCACCCGTGCGTCGCTCAGCAGCGACCTGATCGCGCTCAGCCATTCCCACATGGACCACGTCGGTGCGATTCCGTACTGGTTCAGCCAGCGTTTCTTCCAGAAGCTCGAAGGTGGCCGGGTGCTCTGTCACCCCGAGGGCGTCGAACCGCTGCAACGGATGCTGGCTTCCTGGGTGGACGTCGAACGGCAGAAGACGCCGCACGAGATCGTCGCGATCGAACCCGACTCCGAGGTTCCGCTCCGACAGAACATCGGTCTTCGCGCGATCGAGACCAGACATACCTGTCCCAGTCTCGGTTTCTCGATCATCGAGACCCGTCACAAGCTGAAGCCTGAATACCGTGATCTCCCGCAGAGCGAACTCCGGCGCATGAAGGCCGATGGTGGTGAACTGACCACGAACACCGAGATTCCGTTGATCGCCTACACCGGCGACACCGATCGCGGCGAGTTCCTTGAACGGGATGAATTCGCGAAGGCGAAGATCGTCGTGGCCGAATGCACCTTCATCGACGCCGACCATCGAAGTCGGGCGAGAGTCGGTCGGCACCTGCATCTCGACGACATCGCGGAACTGCTCAAGACGTGGGAGGCGGAACACGTCGTGCTCGTGCATCTGTCGCGGAGAACACTGCTTTCGGAAGCGCGCGAACGGATCGCGACGCTCGGTGAAGACGCGGATCGCGTCCACCTCCTGATGGACCACCGGACGAATCGGCGGCGCTACGAAGCACAACTCGAAGCGGTGGCCGTACCGGATTCCGAAACCGAACCGAGTTGAATGTCAAGCACCAACTCGTCCGACACGAGTTTCAGAGATTGGTTGACGAAGGATTGGTTCGCATCTACATTCTGTTGTTCGACCCCATGGGATTGAGGGGAAGAAGAGAGTTGTTCCGTACATGAATGAAATCGACCTCGCACCGGGGGAGGTCGACTCACGAGCGAAGACGCCGCGTGGAGGCTGTCGACATGTCGAGACCAGATCCGGAACTTCGCAGCGCATTGATCTCGAACTTGAGATCGAACCACCCAGGGATGTGTCGAGCATGGTTCGACGACATCGAACCCGTCGACTTCGACGGCGGTGTGCTTCGGCTCTGTGTTCGGGAGCCGGTTCAACTTCGATACCTCCAACGTGCCTGTGCCGAACCGTTCCAGGAAGCCGCCCAGGCCGTCACCGGAATGCTCGTCTCGGTTCGGTTCGTCTCCCCTGAAGAGTGTGAGCAGCCGACCCCGACCACAACCAGTAGTGGTTCCGCCCGACGAAGCGGTGGACCGGACGGCGAAGGCATCGACCTCGCCGCCGAGCAGATGGTGCTCAGTCCGGACTACGTGTTCGACAACTTCATCGTCGGACCGGGAAACCGGTTGGCGTTGATGGCCGCGTCCGCCGTTTCGGAAAAGCCGGGTCGCGCCTACAACCCGTATTTCATCCACGGCGGCGTGGGACTCGGAAAGACCCACCTGCTGCAGGCGATCTGCCAGCTCATCCTGAGCGATCGGCCGGACGCCAACATCTGCTACATCTCGTGCTCGACGTTCATGGACCTGTTCCACGAGTGCGTCAAAGCCGGACGGATGCAGGACTTCCGTCATCACTTCCGGACCGCGGACGTCCTGGTGATCGACGACATCCACTTCCTGTCGAAGCATGACCGGAGCCAGGAGGAGTTCTTCCACACCTTCAACGCGCTCTACCAGTCCGGCCGCCAGATCGTCCTGAGTTCGGATGCCGCCCCAGCCGAAATCCCCGATCTCGAAGAACGCCTGACCAGCCGGTTCAACTGTGGTCTTGTCGCGAGAATCGAGCGTCCCTGCTACGAAACGCGGGTCGCGATCCTCAAGGCGAAGGCTTCACTGCATGATCTCGAGCTTCCAGACGACGTTCCGGCGTACATCGCCGCCCGTCTGGACACCAATATCCGGGAGTTGGAAGGCGCCCTCTCCCGCATTCGGGGCTACTCCCTTGCGGAAAACGAGCCGATCACCCTCGAGCTCGCGAAGAAGGCCCTCGCCGACGATCCCGCTCGATCGGGCAACGAAGAGGGGGCGGCACCCTCGATTCAGACCATCATCGAGTCGGTGACCCGCTATTACGACGTCAAGCTGACTGATCTGCTGAGCAAGAGACGGCACAAGTCCATCACCGTGCCGCGGCAGATCTGCATGTGGCTCGCGCGTCGCCACACCCGATTCAGCCTCGAGGAGATCGGTGGCTACTTCGGCGGACGGGATCACACCACCGTGATGCACGCCATCCGAGCCGTGAATCGACGGCGAGACGAGGATTCCTCGTTCTCGGATGCCCTGGACCGGCTCGAAACCAACGTGCTCGGCCGCCAGGACGCCTGACCGAGGAACGGTCATGAGGGTCAAAATCCAATTCAAACCACCCGACCCGGCCTGAATCGCCGGGTTCTTCTTGCGCTTTTCACGTTGAGTTCATCCACAATTCCTGTGGATGAATCCGTCACCTGGCGCCGGTTCGCTGATCACCCCACACCATGTTGTGAACCTGTGGGCAACGAGTTTGGGCCGAATGGCTTCCGACTCCTGTTTCGTGAGCAGCCACCAAAGTCGATCGACACCCAACAGACAAATCACGAACAGAGGGCTTTCGGACACAAACCTTTGATTTAAAGTTATTTGGAAACATCCACAGGGACTTTTCCACCAACCGGCGCTGCTTTTCTAAGAGAGAAGAGTAAAGACTCTTTCTTCCCTCGAAGAAGCCATTCGGACCGGGGAAACACGTTGTGTATCGGTTGTGGATCAATTGGGATGAGCATGAATCAGACCTGACAGGATCCGCACCAGGTGGTCGAGCGACCCGCGACGATGCAACCGGTCATCGGGGTTTGACACCGCAGGCACGGCTGTCCGGATCGGCCGTAGGCAAGATGCCCATCGCTGAACGTCCCCGCCGATCCGTCTGGAAGCCGGTGGTCTCGCAGGGTCGTGCCACCGGCCTCGATCGCACGGTCGAGGGTCGTTCGAATGGAACTGGCGAGACGCTCGAGCTCCTGGGCGTTCAAATCGGCCGCGGGTCTTTCCGGGCGGATGCCGGATCGGAACAGAGACTCGTCGGCGTAGATGTTCCCGATCCCCGCGATCGCCTGCTGGTCGAGGAGAACCGCCTTGATCGCCCGCCTGCTCGCCCTCAGCCGCCCACCCAGGGCCTTTCCGTCGATTCCAGTGGCCTCGGGACCCAGGTTCCCCAGAACCCGCTGATCGCGATCCTCCGGGCCTTCGAAGAGATGAACCCCGCCGAAGCGCCGGGGATCGATGAACTCCATTCGGAGGGCCGGTCGGCCGGGGATGCCCGCGATCGTCCAGACGAGATGCCGATGCGGAGGAACCCGACGCCGGCGTCCGGCATCGCCCACCTCGACGCGTCCGGACATTCCGAGACGCACGACCAGGCCTTGCTCGTCATCGAATTGGATGATCAGCTGCTTTCCGCGGCGGTCGACTCGTCGAATCGTCCGGCCGACGCCCAGCTGCCGATCCTCGAGCCGTCCCCGCCGTCGACCGTTCGGGTCGCGAATCACATCTCGCCGGTGGACGCGGACCCGTTCGACCTTTCGATCGAGGATCGATGCCGCCAGTTGTCGACGAACCGCTTCTACTTCCGGGAGTTCAGGCATCGTGCATTCACGGCGGCGGACCGGCTGGAGCCGGTGGGGGGCCGACTATACTCGGGTCGGCGCAGGATCCGCCCTCGAAACACGAGGGAGGTGGTCCCGTCTTCGACGCCGCGTTCCACTCGAGCCGACCCCTTCCTCGGAATCACGATGACCGACTCCAGACTCCACCAGACCGACCCGGCGGCCTCCGCAGCCGAGGTCCAGAACGCCTTCGAACGCATCCGGACCGAAGTCCGAAAGGTCATCGTCGGTCAGGAGGAGGTCGTGGAGGAGGTTCTCATCGCGATCTTCTGCGGTGGCCACGCGATCATCGAAGGCGTGCCGGGCCTGGCGAAGACCCTGCTCGTCCACACGCTTTCGAGCACGTTGAATCTCGATTTCTCGCGGGTGCAGTTCACGCCCGATCTCATGCCCTCGGACATGACCGGCACCGAAGTGATCGAAGAGGACAAGACGACGGGGCAGCGGAACCTCCGATTCGTGCCGGGACCGATCTTCGCGAACATCATTCTCGCGGACGAGATCAATCGAACCCCTCCGAAGACCCAGGGGGCGCTGCTCGAAGCGATGCAGGAACGACAGGTGACCGCCGGCGGCGAGTCGCACGCCCTGCCGAATCCCTTCTTCGTCCTGGCGACCCAGAACCCGATCGAACAGGAAGGCACCTACCCGCTTCCGGAAGCCCAGCTCGACCGCTTCATGTTCAATATCCGCGTCGGCTATCCGTCCGAAGCGGACGAGCTGGCGATCGTCGAACGCACCACCGCGGACGAAGCGTCCAGCGCCGACGCGGTGCTCACCGGCGAGGACTGTCTTCGCATCCAGCACCTCGTTCGCCAGGTGCCGGTCGCGTCGCACGTCGCCCGGTACGCACTTCGCCTGGTCCGCTCGACGCGGGTGCGTGAATCCCTCGAGGACAAGCCCGAGATCGTCCGGGACTACCTTTCCTGGGGCGCCGGACCCCGGGCCAGTCAGTTCCTGGTGCTCGCCGCCAAGGCCAAGGCGCTGATCAGCGGCTCCTCCCACGTGACCCCCGAGCACATCAAGGCCGTGGCGCTGCCCGTCCTTCGTCACCGACTCATCACCAACTTCAACGCGGAAGCCGACGGCATCACGACCGACGACGTGGTTCGCAGTCTTCTCGAGACCACCCCGGTCGACGAGGCCGACGCCGACACCCGGGCGACGCTCGATTCCGTGAGTCGTTGATGCGGATGCTCGACCGAACCACGCCGCGGCATCCGTCGCGTCTTCAGATCCGGAGATCTCGTTGACCGATTCGAACCCGGATTCGGCCGGCCTCCGCGCCGAGCAGTACCTCGCACCCGCGACGATCGGACAGCTGACGTCCTTCGAGCTTCGTGCGCGGATGATCGCCGAAGGCGTGATGAGCGGGATGCATCGCTCTCCGTACCAGGGGCTCGCGGTCGAATTCGCGGAGCACCGCCAGTACGTGCCGGGCGACGACCTCAAGCACCTCGACTGGAAGGTCTTCGGACGCAGCGACAAGCTCTACCTCAAGCAGTACCAGCAGGAGACGAATCTCGACGTCGTGATCCTGGTCGACGCGTCGGCCTCGATGCGGTTCGGAACGCTTCGCGTGAAACAGGGGTGGGGCGGGACCGACGCCTCCGCCCGTCTGGGGACCTGGACGAAGTTCGACCACGCGACGGCGATCGGCGCGGCGCTCTGCTATCTCTCGCTCCAGCAGCGGGATCGCGTCGGACTCGCGGTCTTCGCGGACGGCATCCGCGCCCAGGTGAAGCGATCCAACGCGAAGAACACCTGGCGGAGCGTGGTCCGGACGCTCGCGACCGAGCCGGTCGACGACACCACCGATCTCGGGAAGGTCGTCGATCAGGTGATGGCGACGGTCACCAACCGATCGTTGTTCATCGTGGTGAGCGACCTGCTCGTCCCCAGCGAGACGGTTCGCGCCGCGCTGGCCCGCTTCCGGCACCGGCGTCACGATCTCATGCTGATGCAGGTGCTCGACCGGCAGGAACTCCGGTTCGATCTCGATGAACCGATGCCGTTCGAAGGTCTCGAGGGCGAGGGTCGGTTGAACGTCGACCCACGCGTGGTGCGCGAGGACTACCTCGAGGCGCTGACCCGCCACTGCGACGAACTCGAACGGTCCGCCCGAAGTCTCGGGTTCGACTATCTGCGACTCGATTCCCACGGTTCGGTCGGGCCCGCCATCGCGGCGCTGCTCGGTCGACGTGCGACGCTTGCGCGGGGGGGTCGGGCGGGATGACCTTCGTGACCACGTCTCTCGCGATCGCGGGCGTCGCGGCCGCGTCGATCCCGATCCTCATCCACCTTCTCCTCAGGAGGCGGCGCCGTCCGATGGCGTGGGCCGCCATGACGCTCCTCATGGAGGCGGCGCGGCGGCATCGAAGACGATCGCGGCTGGAACAGATTCTCCTGCTCGCGGTGCGTGCGATCATCGTCGCGCTGCTCGGCGTCGCGCTTGCCCAGCCCCTGCTCGGGGAACGTTCGACGATCCTCGGATCACGCACCGTGCACCTCGTGCTCGACGACGGGCTCGCCGGCGGGCTGGTGGAGCCGGACGGTCGGACCACGCTCGAACGGCAGTCCGCCGACGCCATCGAGGTCATCGAGTCGCTCGGCGGCAACGACCGGGTCGCGGTGACCCTCGCGGGTTCGCCCGTCCGTCGCCTGGTGTTCGGCCCTTCGACCGATCATCGTTCGACGATCCGGGCGATCGAGGGACTGACGAGTCGCGAAGGCGCGACCGATCTCGCGGCCGCGCTGGAACTGGTGAACACGGGAATCGACGAGACCGGAAAACAGGAGATCCACGTCTTCAGCGACTTTCGCCGAGGCAGCCTCGACGACCGTCGTCGTCCGTCCCCGATCCTGGACGCATCGGGCGCGCCGATCGAACTCATCGCCTCGTCGCCGATCGAGACCACCGATTCGAACACGCAGGTCGTCTCCATCGAGACCGCCCGCACTCCGCTTTCGGCCGCGGGCGCCGGCGATCTTCTTCTGGTGGACGTCGGACTTCGACGCACCGGGGCGCTCGACGAGGCGGTCACCAACGTCAGGCTGGGCGGGGATGCGATCGCCGGCGTCGAGAATCGTCGGGTCGAGTGGCCGGCCGGACGCGCCGAAGCGCGAGTCGACTTCCAGATCCGGGTCGACGAGGACGGCGGCCTGCTCGAAGCCACGATCGATCCCGATTCGCTGCCCCTCGACGATCGGCGGGTGACGATCGTGCCCGGCCGAGAGCCCACCCGCGTGCTGCTGGTGGATCGAGAGGACCTGGTCGGCGCCACCAGACTCGACCGCCTTCGCGGAACCGACTGGTTCGAGCGGGCACTGCTCCCATCCCCCGACACCGTCATCGTCGAGGCGATCGACATCGACCGAACGGACCCCTCGACGATCGGCGAACGTGATCTCGAAGGCGTCTCGCTGCTCGTCCTCGGTCGACCGGACCTCCTTCCGGAGGATTTCAACGAGACGCTCGCGAGCTGGGTTCGACGAGGCGGCGTGGTCGTGGTGCTTCCGCCGGGAGAGACGACGATCCGGGCGTGGGCGTCACCGATGCTCGAACGCCTCGACCTGCCCTGGGCCGTGGCGCTCGAATCGATCGCCGTCGACCCGCCTCGTCGACTGCCGTCCGAACAACCCGATTCACCGCTCACCAGCCTGATCGACTCGGAGATGGCCGAGCTCGCACCCAGCGTCCGGATCGACCGTCGACTTCCGGTCGAGGGGGTGCCGGACGGCGACCTCGTGCTCGTCGACGAAGGCGGGGATCCGGTGCTTCTCGACGCACCGGTCGGCGCGGGACGCGTCGTGTTCTTCGCGGTCACGCCCGAACTCGGTTGGACCGACCTTCCGGTCAGGCCGCTCATGGTGCCGCTCGTGCAGGAGATCGCACGGCAGGGCACCGCGTTGTCGAGACGCGGCGGCGACGGCGTCGTCGGGGACCGGGCGCCCACGTTCCGAAGCACCGGCATCACGCGTGTCGAGATGCCCGGGATGTCGGATCGCGAGGTCGGCGGCGATGGAATCGACATGCCGGAACGAAGCGGCGTCGCGACGGGCGTCGATCTCGCGGGACGAATCGTCGAACAGGCGGTGATCAATCCCGACGTCAGGGGCGGCCTGATCGAACCCGTCGGCCGGGATGCGGTCGAAGCCTGGTTGGAGCCCGCCGGATCATGGCGGTTCACCGGTGCCGAGGTCGACGCGATCGAAGTGACCGAGAACCGCGGATCACTCGCGGTGACCCTCGTCGCGATCGTGCTGGCGCTCGCGATCATCGAACTCCTGCTCGCCCGCTGGTTCGCCCGGGGCGGGCTTCGAACCCGTCGATCCCGCGGACTCACCGGCGCGAACGCCGATGCGGAACTCGATCGCTCGCGTCGTGGAGGTGCCGCGGCATGAACAGCACGCTTGGACGATGGTTGTTCGGAATCCGGGACCTTCCCGCCGACGCGGAGAACATCCGCCTCGCATGGGAGCGTCCGTTCGAAGGCTGGCTCTGGGTCCTCGTCGTCGTCGGTGCCTTCGGGATCGCCCTCTGGTCGTACAGCCGGCTCGATGCGGGAGGCCGCGCCCGTGGTCTGCTCGGCTCGGTCCGCGCTCTCATCCTCGTGCTGCTCGCGGTCTGCATCGCGGGACCGATGGCCGAACTGCCGCGTGAACTGGTCGAACCGGACTGGGTCGCGGTGCTGGTGGACCGGAGTCGGAGCATGCAGGTCCGGGACGGTTCGACGACGGTGGTCGATCGAAGAACCCGCGAGGAGGATCTCCAGTCGATCCTCGATGCGGCCGGACCGGCGTGGTGGAATCCCGGGGACGCGCGTCGTGTCATGTGGCTCGGGTTCGGCGACGGCGTCTTCGATCTGGAGGGTTCGCCTTCGGCCGAGGAGTCGCCGACCGGATCACCGGTGATCACCGCGGATCCCGACGGCTGGGGGACGAAGATCGCACCTGCGATCGAAGAGGTCCTCCGTCGTACCGCCGGAAAACCGCTCGCGGGAATCGTCCTCGTCTCGGACGGAAGGACCGACGCACCGCCCGACCGCGATCTGGTCCGTCGCATGATCGGTTCCGCCGCCGGGGTGCATGCGGTGGCGCTCGGTGCCGAGATTCCGATGGGCGACGCCGGGATCACGAAGATCGACGCACCCCGCCGCGCGTTCGCCCGGGACGCGGTCCCGGTCGGGGTCCGGATCGGGAACCGGGGTCGTGACGGGACGGTCACCGTCTCCCTGGTCGATCTCGACGACGACGAGGTGCTGGACTCGACCGAGATCGAACTCCGATCGGATCGGTCGATCGCCGACACGGTTCTCACCGCGACGCCGCGTCGAACGGATCGCGGCTCCGGCACGCGTCGATGGGAGGTTCGGATCGAGGGGGAGGACGATCTCGTTCGGGAGAACGACGTGGTCCAGCTCGACGTGGACTTCGTCGACCGCCCGCTTCGCGTCCTCTACATCGAGGGATACCCCCGATGGGAGTACCGGTACCTCAAGAACCTCCTCGTCCGCGAACCGTCGATCGAGAGTTCGGTGATGCTGCTTTCCGCGGACCGGGAATTCGCACAGGAGGGAAACACGCCGCTGGCGAGACTCCCTCGGACCGCGGAGGAGTTCGCGGAATTCGATCTCATCATCCTCGGTGATCTTCCGTCGGGCTTCCTGACGGATTCGCGTCAGGAACTCATCCGGGAACAGGTCGCGCGGCGTGGCAGCGGAATCGTGATGATCGCCGGCCCCCGTTCGATGCCTTCATCCTGGTCGGGCACCCCGCTCGCGGACCTGCTTCCGTTCACCGGCGGACTCGACCTCGACCGTCGTGGCGGCCCGGTCCTCGCGCGACCGACGGATGCCGCGACCAGGCTGGGCGTGCTTCGTCTGGTCGTCGGGGAGGCCTCGGGCTGGCCCGAAGCGCTGACCGATCCAAGCTACGGCTGGTCGCAGTTGCAGTGGGTCCAGCGCATCGACGCCGAGCGGCTGAAGCCGACCGCGGAGATTCTCGCCGAGGTGGTTCCCGTGGAAGGGGATCGCGAGGACGCGACGCCGCTCGTGCTCGGCATGCGGTACGGCGCCGGACAGTCGCTCTACGTGGCGACGGACGAGATCTGGAGATGGCGTTACGGCCGGGGTGAACTCCTTCCCGAACAGTTCTGGATCCAGCTTCTCCGGCTGCTCGGTCGCGAAGCGGTGCAGGGCGATCAACCCGTTCGAATCCTCGCGGAACCACAGCAGGCGGAACTCGGTCGACCGGTGAGGCTCACCGTCGATCTCCTCGATGCGAGTGGTGGCATCACCCCGCCCGAGTCGGTCATGGTCGAGGCGATCGATGCGGATGGTGACGTCGTGGGATCGGCCGAACTTCCGGCGAGCGGCGAGGCGTCGTGGGCGGGGACCTGGATCCCACCCGGGCTCGGCGAGATTCGTTTTCGAATCACCGAACCGGGGTTGTCCGCGCTCGCCGGCGCCACGATGGCCACCATCGACGTCGGACGACCCGACGACGAACTCCGGGACTCGGACGCGGACCATGAATTCATCACGGCCTTCGCGGAGGAGACCGGCGGCATGGTTCACGCGCTCGAGGGCGACGGCGCCGTGCTCGACCGGATTCACGAGGCCCTGCCCCGGCGGGCGATCGTCACCGAACAGCCGATCCGGGAACGGATCTGGACCTCCCCGTTCTTCTTCATCATGCTTCTTTCACTGGCGACCATCGAGTGGGTGGGCCGCCGTCTGACCCGACTGGACTGAATCGATGGTCCGACGAGCACCCCGGATTCCGGTCCTCACCCGATGTGAGCGGTCCTTTTCGCCTCGCCTCGCCGGATTGTGAATCGAACCCGACGATTCCGACGTTGACACGAATGGAAACCCCCCGAACGATGTCCCTGACCGACGAAATCATCCCGAGGATCGAGAAGATCCGCCGCACGATGCGTCGAACCGTGGTCGAACGCCACGCTTCGGCGATCGTCTCCGTGGTGATGGCATCCGTCGTCGTCGTGGCCCTTGCGGACCGGATCTTCCGGTTTCCGTCCGCGCTCCGCTGGGTGATTCTCATCGCGGGTCTCGTGGCGATCGGCTGGGCGTTGAGTCGAAGACTCTGGCCGGCGTTCAAGTTCCATCCGTCGCTGGTCGACGTCGCACTGCGCATCGAACGGATCGCACCACCGCTCGCCGGTCGACTGGCGAGCTGCGTCGAATTCGAATCAAGCGGATCGGGCGACGGAAATCCGCTCGCCGCACGGTCGGTTCGCGATCTTCGGACCCGGATCACGACCGTTCGATTCGAGGATGTCGTCGATCCGACGCTCGCCCACCGGCTGCTCGGCGCGGCGGTGGCGATCTGCATCGTGACCGTCGCACTCGTCGCCTGGCGACCCGCGGACGCGTCGATCGCCGGCCGCCGCGTGTTCGCACCCTGGTCCGATGCGAAGTGGCCGGCGCGGACCGAAGTCGTCGACCGGGTCGAGCCCGACCTCGTGCATCCCCGCGGGGAGCCGCTCGCGATGGCCGCGGACCTGGTTCGCGGCGATCCGGCGTCCGACCGCGTCTTCCTCCGGATCCGCCGCATCGGCGACGGGGAAGCGAGCGACTGGCAGCGTCTCGTGCTCACGCGACAGCAGGCGGGTCGGTTCGAACGGATCGTCGACACCGATGCGGACGAGATCCAGTACGCGTTCGAGACCGACGACGACGAGACCCCGGTTCGTTCGATCCGGATCCTCCCGGCGCCCTCGGTTCGATCCGCGACCGCGGTGGTCGGTCCTCCGGCGTATGCGGCGGGCCGTGGAGAGGTTCGATCGGAACTCGGGCCCGGTACGGACCGCCGCTCGAGACTGGGGCAGACGGTGCTCGAGGGCTCCGACCTGGAAATCGATCTCGTGCTCGAACGTCCGATCCCCATCGAACGGACCGCGGCCGGCACGATCGACCCGGAGTTTCTCGCTCGAACCATCACCGTTCCTGGAACATCCCCGATCGTGCTCGACGTGGATGCCGCGGACCCCACTCGGTGGAGGCTTTCCACCCGACTCGATCGCGGCGGCGACCTCGAGATCGTTCTCCGTGATGAATTCGGACTCGAGAATCTCGACCCGATCCGATACCGGTTCGACACGATCGCCGACCGAGCTCCGACCACGACCATCACGCGACCGGCGATGGACCAGACCGTCTCGATCGACGCGGTGGTCGACGTGCGAGCCGAGGCGCGGGACGACGTCGGACTCTCATCGTTCGAGGTCGAGGCGACCCTCCTTCGAAACGGCGTCGGATCGAGGGTCGAGACCATCGGGTCGATGATCGGTTCCGACGACCCGGCCGTCGTCATGGCCGACGTGACGCTCGATATCGGATTCGAGATCGCTTCCGTCGAACCGGAAGTGGGGGACGAGATCCTGATGGTGGCGATCGCGACGGACGATTTCGTGAAAGACGGCTCGCCCCGGGATCCCGTCGAGAGCTCCACGCGGAGGCTTCGTGTCGTCTCCGAAATCGAACTCCTCGAACAACTGCAGTCGGCGCTCGGTTCGATTCGTCGGTCCGCGATCCGTCTCGACGACGATCAGGCGGGGATCGCCGACGCGGTGCGTCGGGAAGGCGTGGATCGGGCGAGCATTCGCGAGCAGGACCGTCTGAGTGATCGGATCGGAGGCGCTCGCGAGGCGATCGAGGCGATCGAGTCCCGCCGTGATTCGAATCGTCTGGACGACGAACTGCTCGCGGACATCCTCGATCAGGCCCGCGATCTCATCGAGGCCGCGGAGGCCGCATCCGACCGAGCGGTTTCGGCGCTGGACCGCGTCGACCGTGAGAACCGTGAAGACCAGCAGGGGGAGACCGACCCCTTCACGAACGAACGTGGCATCGAGAACGACGCCGAGGCGCAAGGTGATTCCGGGTCCGAGGGGGATCGTTCGAATTCCGAGGGGAGTCGTGATCGCGACGACTCGTCCGAGACCTCGACCGAAGCCCCGACCGAAGCACCGTCCGACCGACCAGGATCGACGGACCGTCCGGCCTCGGGTGAGGAATCCGATTCAAGTGAGGCGACGGACGGGGAACGTTCGAGTTCCGAAGGGAATAGGGATCGCGAGGACTCGTCCGAGAGTTCGACTGAAACACGGCCCGACCGACCGGAGTCGACGACCCGTCCGGATCCCGGATCAGACACGTCCGACACGACTGACACGAACGGCGCGGCTTCGGGCGACGACTCCGAGTCGCGTCCGAAGACCGAGGCGGAACGCGATGCGAGCGAAGCCCAGGAGGACGTGCGGGAGGAACTCGCCGATCTCGCGGAGCTGCTCGACCGTGGTGAGGATGCCTGGGTGGTCTCTCGGAAGATCCAGGAGATGGCCGAGGACCTCGCGGAACTCCGCGAACGCACTTCCGATCTCGCCGACGAGACGGTGGGTCGGGAGCGATCCGAACTCACCGACGAGGAGCGCCGGGAACTCGACGACCTCGCCCGGGAACAGGCCGAACTCGCGGATGACGCCGATGAGTTGATCGAGGAACTCGAGGCACGGGGCGAGTCGATGGACCGCGCGGATCCCGCCCAGGCCGCCGGCCTTCGGGAAGCGGCGCGTGAGGCGCGGGAACGGGGCCTCGAGGAGCAGATGCGCGAGGCCGAGGATCGAGCACGGGAGAACCAGCTGCAACAGGCGGGCGAAGCGCAGCAGCAGGCGGCCGAAGCCCTCGAACGGATGCAGGAGACGATCGAGGAATCGAGGAAGGCCCAGGTCGCGGAGCTTCAGCGTCGAATCGCGAGTCTGCTGGACGGGATTCGAGGTCTCATCGAGTCGAGCGAGAACGAGATCATCGCACTCGCGCGGGTCGAGGGTCCGGACGACGCCTCGGGTCTGGCCGAACGGAGTCGGGCCTTGATCACTCTCAACGGAAACACGCTCGCGGTCGCCGCGGAGGCGGCATCGGCGGGACCGGACGGCGATCGGATCGCGCGTCTCGTCCAACGGGCCGGTACGAGCCAGGGTGCGGCCATCGGCGACCTTCGGGCGCAACCCGCCCGTCTCGACGATGCCCGGGACAATCAGGAGCGGGCGCTTTCCACGCTCCGCGAAGCGCTCGAACTCGCCGAGGACGCGGCGGAGGAACTCGCGGAAGAGCAGGCCGAGGAACGACGGAACGCCCTGCTCGCCGCCTACTCGGAAGTGCTCGAGGTGCAGGTCGGGATTCTGACCGAGACGGAACGGATCCGGATCGAGGCGGGCGAGCGACTCGGCCGTCGCGCACTGATGACCTCGCGTCGACTCGCCACCGACGAGGAGAAGCTCGGTCGTCGGATCGCATCGATTCGCGCCGAGTTCGTCGAGATCACGGACTCCCTGGTGTTCTCGATGACGCATCGCAATCTCGAGGCCTGGATCGAATCCGCGACCGCGGGACTCCGGGATGGTCGGCCGGATGCCGCGACCATCGAACTCGAGACACTCGTGGTGGAAGCACTGGGTGGGCTTGCGGCGGCGCTCGATCAGGAAGCACCGGACGACGATCCGTTCGCCGATGCCGAGAACGGCGGAGGTGGCGACGGTGAAGGTCAGGGCGGACAGCAGGCGGACTCCCCGCCCGATCCCCTGATCCCCCCGATCGCGGAACTCAAGATGCTCCGTGCGACCCAGCAGCAGATTCTCGATGCGACCCGACGTCTCGACGCGACTCGAGGGTCGGAATCATCCGACCGGACCGAATCACGGATCGCGGACCTCGCCCGCATGCAGGCGGATCTCCACGCGGTCGCGACCGCCTTGCTCCAGCAGCTTCAGCCCGACCCCGCAGGTGTCGATGCCCCCGAAGGACCGAAGGAGGAATCCCGATGATGGGACGTTCAATCATCCGATCGACGAGTCTTCTCACCCTGTTGATCGCCATCACCGGATCCGGTCGGATGGCGATGGCCCAGGCGTCGCCCGAAGCCGTCGATGACCCACCCGTCGCGCCCGAAGCCGACGGGGGTGATGAAGCAAATGAAGGTGCGGAGACGCCACCATCGCTCGACGACCTGCTCGATCTCGAGGGTGGCGCGGATTCCTCCACGGACGAGTCGGCGGCGGAACTGGAGCGTCGACGGACGCTCGACGCGGCGCTCGCGGAACAGGAACCCGAACAGGCGTTCCGGGTCGCGGTCACCGAGATGCTCGAGTCGGTGGATCTGCTCCGGGATCGACGCTCGACCGGTCTCGGGACCCAGCGGGTCCAGGAGCGGATCGTCGATCGACTCCAGGTCCTGATCGACAGCGCGCGACAGCAGCGTCAGCAACAGCAGCAACAACAGCAGTCCAGCTCCAGTTCCTCTCAGCAGCAACAGGATCCGGGCCGCCGATCGCAGGAACAACAGGAGGGTCGCGACGCCCAGGACGCCCGCGACGCGGAGGGACGGAACGACGGGGAGAATCAGGACGGGTCGTCGACCCAGCCCCCACCGCCCGAGTCCACCACCCTCGAAGGCGTGCTCGATGAAAGCCAGGTCGAATGGGGAAGCCTTCCCCCGAGGGTCCGGGAGCTCATCACCCAGGGGATGCGTGACCAGATGTCGCAGCTCTACCGGTCGTTGACCGAGGCGTACTACCGAAGAATGGCCGAGGAGGCGGATCGATGATTAATCAGGCAAGACATGCGGGCATGGTGCTGGCCACGTTCGGAACGCTCGTCACGGGCACGGTCTTCGGCCAGGACGAGGTCGTCGGCCCCGTCGAGGTCGAGGTCGAAGTCGACCGGCCGGGGGCGGAGAACACCCCGGCGCTCGATGAGATGACGCCGGAACTCGACGAGGCGGTTCGCAAGGGGCTTTCATCGCTCGCGATCATTCAGAACGCGGACGGTTCATTCGGTCGCGGCCGGTACGGAAAGCACGTCGGCATCACGGCGCTCTGCGCGCTCGCCTTCATGGCGGACGGTCACCTGCCCGATCGGGGTCGATACGGCACCGTCGTCTCGAAGGCGCTGCAGTTCGTCCTCGACAACGCGACCGAGACCGGACTCCTCGCGGCGGAGACCTCGCATGGTCCGATGTACGGGCACGGATTCGCGACGCTGTTCCTCGGTGAGATCTACGGAATGAATCCCGCCGACGAGCGGGTGCGCGACGCACTGGGACGCGCGATCCGTCTGATCGTGAACAGCCAGAACGAGGAAGGCGGCTGGCGTTACAACCCGGTTCCCTTCGACGCCGACGTCTCGGTCACCATCTGCGAGATCATGGCGTTGCGTTCGGCTCGGAACGCGGGCATCAAGATTCCGCGGGAGACGATCGACCGAGCGGTCGAATACGTCCGGAAGTGCCAGAACACGGATGGTGGCTTCCGGTACATGAAGCAGCCGGGCGGGGCGGCGTGGCCACGGACCGCCGCGGGCGTGGCGAGTCTCTTCTACGCCGGCATCTACGAGGACGACGCGATCGAACGCGGCCTCGACTATCTCGTCAAGGTCGCGGCGCCCGGCGTCGGCGGACGAGGGCCCGGCAACGCCCACTACTACTACGGCCAGTACTACGCGGTGCAGGCGATGTATCTCGCCGGCGGCGAGTGGTGGGCGAAGTGGTGGCCCGGGGTCCGTCAGGAACTTCTCGTCCGTCAGTCGGCCGACGGATTGTGGGTCGATCATCAGATCGGCGACGCCTATGCGACGGCGATGGCCCTGATCGTGCTGCAGATGCCGAAGCGGTACCTTCCGATCTTCCAGAAGTGAACTCCCGGACGCCCCTTTGACACCAAGACCCCGACTTCTCCGATCCGGATGCCTCGTGACCACCGCACTGGTGTTCGCCGGACCGCTGTTCTTCGGATCCGGATCGACGGCATCGGGCGCTCAGGACTCGGGCAATCGTCCCACCGGCGTGTCCATCCCCGCCCGGATCCTCGATGAGGAACTCCAGGAGATCGTCGCGAACCCGATCCGGATCGACGAGACCAAGGTCATCGGGTGGGACCAGCCCGGGGGAATTCCCGAACCCATGCCACTGGTGTCCGCGCTCGCGGTCGTGGTTGGGCCGTCGACCGATCGGGCGGTCACGCCGGTCTGGAGATACGTGCGTGAGCGCGCCGGGGATCACGAGGCCATGGTCGCGCCGTACATCCGGTTCACCGATGGACAGATCGTGCCCGGAAACCTGACCGCCGACGGCGACGCGCCGCGCTGGCGGAACGCCTGGCTCCATCCCCTTCCACTCGATCTCGAGCGGATCCGCGAGGTTCGACTGGTGGAAGGCGCCGTCGTACCCGTCGCGACGGAGGCCGACGAGGTGGTGCTCGTGAACGGGGATCGTCTTCGAGGACTCGTCGACTCGATCGACACGCATCTGGTGCTCGAGCGCGAGGACGAGCCGGAGGGCGATCCGCTGCGGATCCCGCTGGATCGCGTCGCGTCCTTCGCCCTCGTCAATCCCGAGGATCCGCCCCGGGGGACCATCGTGTGGCTCCTCGGCGGCCACCGACTCGGGTGTGAAGGCGTCGTCGTCTCGGGAGACAACTACGTCCGACTCGACGCGCCGATCCTTGGTGGCGAGTCGATCGAGATCCCGTATGAATTCCTGCGTGGCGTGGTGTTCGATGCGCGGCGGATCACGCCGCTCGCGGCACTCCCGATCACGGTCGAACCCGGGCTCGCGGGACCGATCCGATCGTGGATTCCCGAGCCGTCGATCGAGCCGGGCAACTGGGCGTTGAACGCTTCGCCGATCCGACTGACGGGACCGCTTCGAGCGGAATGGCGACTCCCCGTCGCGGGCTGCCGGGTCGCCGCGACGCTGGAACTTCCGCTCGATTCCGATCAAGGCCGGCTCGAAGCGGTGATCCGGGATGGCGGTCGCGAGGTCCGGCGGATCACGCTCGACGCCGAGAATCCCGTGCACCGGATCGTGGTGCCGCTCGAGACCGATCGACTGGGTCTCGAGATCGAGATGGGAGCGGATGGCCCGTTCCACGACGTCGTCACGCTTCGCGAGGCGATCGTGGTGAGGCCGGTGGACTGATCCGATGCCGACGATCCGCGACGAAGCCGTCTGCGTCCGACACTGGGACTTCAGCGAGACCAGCCAGACCGTCTCGTTGTTCCTTCGTGACCACGGCCTCATCCGAGGGCTCGCGAAGGGCGCGCGACGCGAACGCGGATCCTTCAGCGGGGGATTCGATCTCTTCACGCGAGGAGAGATCGTCCTGATCTCGAAACCGGGACGGGAACTCGCGACGCTCACGGAATGGACGCTGCTCGAGACGTTCCCGATCCTTCGGCGGGACGCCGCGGCGAATCGATGCGGCTGGTACCTCGCGGACCTGATCGGTCGCTTCCTTCACCAGCCCGAACCACACCCCGCGACCTGGACGGCGACGGTCACCGCACTCCGCGAACTGGATCGGGGAGTCGACGTGGATCGGGTCCTGCTGGCGTTCCAGTGGAGGATGTTGTGCGACCTCGGCTACCGACCACGTCTCGACCTCGACGGTCTCGAGGGCGACACCGTGGCCTTCAGTGCGGAGTCCGGCGGCGTGGTCGAGGATTCGGGAACGCCGGATCGATGGCGGGTGCGTCGGACCACGATCGAACTTCTCGACTCGATCGCGTCGAGTGAGGGCGTGATTTCCGAAGTCGCGGAAGCGGCGTCGGTCGGTCGGGCGAATCGCCTGCTCGCGACCTGGGTGCGGGAACTTCTCGGCACCGAGACCGTCCCGATGCGCCTCCTGTTCGGGTCGTAGGGCATGCCGCACGGTTTCCGGACCACCGCGGCGTTCGCTTCCGGTGGTCGGTCTTCACCCCGTTCCGGGAGGGGTCGAAGAAATCTCCGCGGGAGGATCGGCCTCGATGGTCGACCGTTCGCGGGGAGGAGCGAGGAGATGAACGACACCGCCTTGAAGCGGATCATGGAGAGTCCCCAGCTTCCGACGCTGCCGGCAGTGGCGGTCCGGGTGCTCGAACTCACCAGTCGGCGCGACGTGGAGCTGGGTGAGATCGCGAAGGCGGTCGAACACGATCCGGCGATCGCGACCCGGGTGCTGAAGACCGTGAACTCGAGTTTCTACGGACTGACCCGCCGGGTCGGCTCGATCCGACAGGCCCTCGCCTATCTCGGACTCGAGACCGTCAAGGGTCTGGTTCTCGGATTCAGCCTCGCCCGCGCCTTCAAGGGCGACGACGAGGTCGTGTTCGACTTCGAGGAGTACTGGAGGCGGAGCATCTTCGCGGCGAGCGCCGCGCGATCGCTCGCATCGATCGTCCGGCTCGGTGATCCCGACGAGACGTTCCTCGCGGCGCTGATCCAGGACGTGGGCATGATCGCGCTCTGGAAGCATTTCGACGACCGGTATCTCCAGGTCTACGACCTCGCCGCGGGATCGCACGACGGGCTCGCGGGATTCGAGCAGCGACACTTCGAGGTCGATCACGCCCAGATCGGGGCGGCGATGCTCGAGGGATGGAAGTTCCCGTCACACATCGTCGACGTGGTCCTGATGCACCACCTCGGTACCGAAGTGGCCGCCCAGGACGAGGACATGCGTCGAATCGTTCTGCTGGGAAACCTCGTCGCGGAGAGCCTCGGACCCGATTCCGATCGAGCCCAGAAGGCCCTCCAGCAGTACGAGGAACTCGCTTCGATCTGGTTCGACCTTCGTCGCGGAACGGCCTTCGCCGCACTCACTTCGATCACCGAACACGCCGGCGAACTCGCTCGCATGTTCGACATCGAATCCAGCAGCTGTCCCGACGTCGATTCGATTCTCGAGGAGGCCGACCGGCTTCGCCGCGCGAATCGCATCGCCACGCCCGCGACCGAGATCGATGAGAACATCGACGGCTTGACGGGACTCCCCGATCGGACCGCGTTCCAGAAGGATCTGCTCGACGTGTTCGAGTCGGAGAACGAGGCATCGATCCTGCTCGTCGGGATCGACGGCATGCGGGAGCTCAACCGAACCGGGGGTCCGGGCACGGGGGATGCCGCGTTGATCAAGGTCGCGGAGGCGGTGACCCGCACCTGTCGTGAAGCGGTCGGTGAATCGGCGACGGTGTTTCGTTTCGTCGGCGCCGAACTCGCGGTCGTGATGCGGGGGGAATCCGCGAACCGGGTGCAGATGCTCGCGGAGCGGATCCGCGCGACGATCAGGCTCGCGCCGCTGGCCGACGACCGGATCGGACTGACGAAACTCGGGGCGTCCCAGGGAATCGCACGACGGATGGCCGCGACGGACACGCCCGACGAGCTGCTTCGAGCGGCGATGATGGCGACCAGCGAGGCCAGACGGAACGGTGGTGACGCGATCTTCGCGTGGGGAGAGGGCGAGGCGGCCGCGATCGCGGCCTGATCGACTCGATCAACCTGATCATCCGCCGCCACGGACCGCGAGCAGCCTGTCCAGCGGCAGGGAGTCGAGGGCGGCCCGGATGTCGTCGAGCCCGACCGACTCGATCTTCGCGAGCTCCTCGTCGAGCGTCGCGTACTCCAGACCGTAGCTCCAACGGGAACCGAGCCGCGTCATGCGTCCCATCGGGCGTTCACTCGCGAGCATCGCCGACGTCGCGATCTTCGCGCGGCTTCGCACCAGGGCGTCCTCGTCCACGGTCGACGCGACTCGGGACATCTCGCGACGGGCGATCTCCTCGACCTGCTCGGCGTTCTCCGAGGCGCACACGATGGTCGCGATCGCCTCGCCGCAGCCGTCGTGGGTCTGGAGATGCATGGTCGCCTCTTCCGCCAGTCCGGTCTCGACGAGTTCCCAGAAGAACGTCGAGCCGTCGCTGTCCCCGAGCGCCTGGAAGGCCTGGGCCATCGCGTACTTCCGGGGATCCGCGATTCCGACCGCCGGTGCGAGCAGCATGATGTAGCGCTGCTGGGTGTCCGGGAGGTCGACCTCGAGTTCTCCGGGTTCGAACGTCGGTTCGACGTGGACTCTTCCGGGTTCACCCTTCGGCCAGTGTCCGCAGAGCGTCTCGGCCCGGGCGACGAGCTCGTCGAAGTCGACTCGTCCGGACGCGACGAGCACGCCGTTGTCGGCGGAGTAGCGTCGATCGAAGTACGCCTGCATCTGGTCGCGCTGGAGATCACCCACGGTCTGGCGGGTCCCCAGCACCCGGTGGGCCAGCGGGTGATCCCCGAAATATCGCTCAAGCCCCTGTTCGAAGAGCACCCAGAACGGCTGATCGTCGTACATCGCGATCTCTTCGAGGATCACACCCTTCTCCTCGTCGAAGTCCTCGGTCCGGAGGGACGGGCGGAGAATGTCGGCGAGGATGTCGAGGGCATCGTCCAGGGCGTCGTAGGGCACGTGGGCGTAGTAGGCGGTGATCTCGGTCGTCGTGAAGGCGTTGTGATTCGCGCCGAGATCGTCGAAACCGCGGTTGACGTCCTCGGCGGTCCGTCGTTCCGTGCCCTTGAACATCATGTGCTCGAGGAAGTGGCTGACCCCCATCACCGGGGATGCCTCGTCGCGGGCTCCGGTCCGGAAAAAGAACCCGGCGGCGCTCGTCATCGCCCCTGGAACGATCTCGGCCTGGACGGTGAGACCGTTCGGGAGGACGGCTTCTCGGAATTCGACGGCGGTTGCGATGCTCATGAGGGGAGAATAGGGGAGTCGGGCAGGGAAGGACGCCGATTTTCCCGAGGGGGGGTGCTAGACTGAGGGACGCGCCATGAGCATCGAAGCCAACGAAGAACCCGATCCCCGATCGAACGGCCGAACCGCGAGTTCGACCGGTGACGCCACCGTCGCAAGCGATTCCGCGATCGGTCGCACACTGGCCCGGCACCCCCGGCCGCTGGGCGGAGACACCGCCCGTTCCACGCTCGGCACGGCGAGCCTCTCCCTCACCGGCATGGTGCTCGAGAACGGCGACGCCCACCAGATGCGGGTCGGGCGGAAACCGGAGTGGCTCCGAGCGAAGGTTCCGGGTGGCGAGGGCTACCGAAACCTCAAGTCCCTCATCGACGAGCACCGGCTCCACACCGTCTGCCAGGAGGCGAGCTGCCCGAACATGGGCGAGTGCTGGGAGCGTGGCACCGCGACCATCATGATCCTCGGCGACACATGCACGCGGAGTTGCGGCTTCTGCAACGTGAAGACCGGGAAGCCCATGCCCGTCGACGACGACGAACCTCGGCGGGTCGCCGAGGTCCTTGCGCAGATCAATCTCAAGCACGTGGTGATCACGAGCGTGGATCGCGACGACCAGCCGGACGGTGGCGCCCGAATCTGGGCGGAGACCATCGAGGCGGTCCACGAAGCGTGCCCGGAGACCAGCGTGGAAGTGCTGGTGGGGGACTTCAAGGGCGTGGAGCGGGACATCCAGACCGTCTGCGACGCTCGGCCCGAGATCATCAGCCACAACATGGAGACGGTCGACCGGATGCACCCCGCGGTCCGACCGCAGGCCCGGTACGAGCGGAGCCTGAAGGTTCTCCAGCAGTTCAAGGCGAACGGTCTGGTCACCAAGACGGGGATCATGCTGGGGATCGGCGAGCACGAAAACGAGGTTCTCGACCTCTTGCGGGATGTTCGGGCCTGGAGCGATTGCGACATTCTCACGATCGGCCAGTATCTCCAACCCACCCGAAACCACCTTCCGATCGATCGCTGGGTGCATCCCGACGAATTCGCGAGACTCCGTGAGGCGGCGCTCGCCGCCGGCTTCGAGGTGTGCGAGAGCGGTCCACTGGTCAGATCGAGCTACCACGCGGAGGAGCAGGCCGAACGGCTGAGCCCCGAGCGGGCGGACGTCCACCAACGGATGAAGCGTCTGATCGCCCAGGCCCGAGATCGTTGATTCTCCAGATCGAATTCGACCCGGCCGGGGCGGGTGAACTATCATTTCGCCCGTAAATGATCGCGGGGGCCATTCAGCTCCACCGCCTTCCGAGAGCCAGCTCATCTCCACCATCACGCCTTTTCCTCCGGCCTCACCGAAGCCGACTCCGATCGACCGCCCCGTCGCGACCCGCCCGACCGTGGCGTTGGTTCGGTACGTGGTCCCGGTGGTCACCATCCACCTGCTCGGTTTTCTCTGCCTGGTGCCGGCGTTCTTCTCCTGGACCGGTGTCGTGGTCTGCCTCATCGGGGTTCACCTGTTCGGTCAGGCGATCACCATGGGCTACCATCGTCTCCTGACGCATCGGAGTTTCGAGACCCGGCTCTGGTTCGAACACCTGCTCGTCCTGCTCGCGATGTGCTCCTTCGAAGACACCCCGGCACGCTGGGTGGCCACTCACCGCGTCCACCATGCACACAGCGACGAACAGGAAGACCCCCACAGCCCGCTGGTGAGCGCCTTCTGGGGGCACATGGGTTGGCTGCTCGTCTTCAATCGGGCGCTCCACACCGCCGGCAGCTACGAGAAGTACGCACGTGACGTCCTCCGCGACCCCTTCTACATGTGGCTCGAGCGACGGTCATGGCGAATCGCCGTGATCTACGTCATCCATGCGATCCTGTTCTTCACCGTCGCCTTCGCGATCGGCGCGTCGATCTGGGGCGTCACGGAAGGACTCTGGTTCGGGGCGAGCATCGTGGTCTGGGGCGTGATCGTCCGGACGCTTCTGGTCTGGCACATCACCTGGAGCGTGAACAGCCTTTCCCACCTCTGTGGGTACCGGAACCACGAGACGAACGAAGAGAGCAAGAACAACTGGTTCGTCGCGTTGGTGAGTGCCGGCGAGGGGTGGCACAACAATCACCACCATGACCCGAAGTGCTGCACGGTCAGCCATCGCTGGTGGGAACTCGACGTCACGCACCTCGAGGTCCGACTGCTCCGCCGCCTGGGAATCGTCACCTCGATCGTGCCGCGTCGCGAGGAACGTGCCCGTCTGGCGATGTCGAAGGTGAACAAGCCGGTTCAGTGACCCGAATCGAGCAGGGGAGGCTCCGGACCGATTCGATTTCGATCAGAACCGGCAGGGACCCCATGCGTCGAGCAGGACGCTCAGATCCTCGAAGTCCGTCGAACCATCGCCATTGAGATCGAAGATGCCGATCACGGTCTCGTCGACCAGGCCGAAGCGACTCAGTAGCGAGTCGATGTCGTGGCCGTCGACCATGCCGTCGCCATCGAGATCGCCCCAGCAGTCCTGGCCCCGATCATCGAAAGCGGTCTTCAACGGTCCGCCGATTCCATCCGGATCGTTCGACCTGATCACGGTTCCATCGAGGGCCAGCCCCGCATTCGTCGATCGTCCCCAGATGCCACCGCCTTCAAAGGCCCGATTTGCGGCGATCAGTGATTCTTCAACGTGCAGTGTCGAGGGTTCCTGATCGAATTCGACGTGGATGATTCCTCCACCACGGTCACCACGGTTTCCAATGAATCGACATCCGCAGAATCGATTCCATCCACTGATCGATTTGACCCCACCACCGTTTCCCGGTGTCCGTCCGTCGATGAAGTCGCAGTCGATCATCCTTGCAGCACCCCTGAAGAACATCGCATTGCCACCTTCGGCATCCGCTTGTCCTCCCACGAAGACACACCGTTCGAGGCAGCCATCGAAGTTCATCGCGTAGAGATTCCCCCCGAACGTCGACCGGTTTCCGTCAAAGACGCAATCGACGAGATGCGCGGCGTTGTTGTGCAGGTAGAGACCTCCACCCACCCAGAATCCAGCCGGTGCCCGGGTACCGGTGGTTCCGCCGGTGAAGGTGAATCCCTCGATCCTGGTTTCCGACCCGACGCCGTTGCCGACTCGCAGAACACTTCTTTCCGCGCTCACCGATCGAACGATCGTCGACCCGGGTCCCTCCGTCGACTGCAGGGTGAAACTCCGGCCTGAATCGATCCTCAGATTCTCTTCATAGGTTCCCGGTCGAACGAGGATTCGACCGCCGTCTCCGATTCTGGTGATGGCCGTCTGGATCGACGCGACGTCGTCCGGAATCGTGATCACCACGGGTCTGGAGTCGACCGGGTCGACGCGATCGAACGGGACCAGCACACCGATCAACGCACCGATGACGAGCATCGCGACCAGCATCCGGATCAGCATGCGAGATCGCTTCCGTTGGAGCACCACCAGCGATGAGGTTCGTCTGGAAGTGACCGCCCGGATCTCGGACGCCAGGATCGACGCGTCCGACTGTCGTCTTTCGGGGTCCTTTGAGAGTGCTCGACCAATCACTTCGATCAGGGCTTCGGGCGTTTCGGGCGCGATCCTTCGAAGGTCGAGCGGGGGAACATGGCGAATGGCCTGCACTGCAGCGAGGAGATTGTCTCCGATCTCGTAGGGAGCTCGACCGGCGATCATCCGAAACGCGACGACTCCAAGCGCATACACGTCGGTCCTCGGTGACACCGGACCGAGGGAGACATCGACCTGCTCGGGTGCCATGTACGCCGGGGTGCCCAGGAGGGCTCCCTCCAGAGTCCGGTGCATGATCGATTCGTGAAGGGCCTCCTGGAGATGCGCGATGCCGAAGTCGATCACGCGGACCCGTCGATCGGATCCCACGAGCAGATTGCTCGGCTTGATGTCGCGGTGCACGATTCCTCGTGCATGTGCCTGTGCGATCGCATCACAGGCCTCCACCAGGAGATCCAGCGCATTCCTCGGATCCTTCGATGCATTCGATGTCGCGTTGAGGGTGAGATCGGTGATCCAACGGGGATCGGGGACCAGTTCCATCGCGATCCAGGGGAGATCGAGCTTCGAGCCGTCGTCGTCGAGATTCGAATCGAACGCTCGAACGATTCCAGGATGATCCAGGCGCTTGAGCGTCTCGATTTCAGTGCGAAACCGATCACGTTGATTTCTTCCGCTGCGGCGCGAGTCGAAGATCTTGATCGCGGCGGATCGGTCGTCCGTGCGATCCGATGATCCGGACCATTCGGCCCGAAAGACGAGGCTGCCTCCACCTTCACCGATGAGCTCCATCAACCGCCATTCTCCCTCGCCCGACTCGAGGGTGGTTCCAATCCGTGGATGGCCGAAACGAGACGTCAGGAACTCATCGATCTCGAATCCGACTTCAGAGATCAGTTCGCGCACGGAAGCCTGCACGACCGGGTCTCCACCGCTGGATTCGCGAATGAAGATCTCCCTCTGGTCCACGGGAAGTTCGACGGCACCGTCGAAGATTCGTCGGACCATCAAGTCTCGATCGCGGTGGGATATCTGTTCGGGTGGATCCATGTCTGTCGCGTCATCGAGGTGTCGAAGATCTATCTGAAATCCCGTATCCGGCCGGACCGTCCCAACGGCGAGGATATCGCAGGCGGGAATCGGGATTGAAATCCACCTTAACGAGCACCGTGACGGTTCTCGTCACGTCGAACCCTTGTATTGAGAAGGTTCGTGCATTCGCATGCGACACCGTCATAATGAACGCGGGGTCATCCGACGGCGCCGTCCTTTCCGGGAACCTCGGTACGGCGCCACGGAATCATTGATAACGGAGCGACACTTGAAGAATCATCTCCTCACCGTCTGCCTTTCGGTCGGTATCGCCTCAGCCGCGATCGCATCCGAGTCACCGACTCGACTCGAACTCCGAAACGCGACCCTCGACATGCCGTCGATCTCGAGCACGGAACGCGTTGATCGTCTGGGTGATTCCTCGGTCCGGATCCTCGATCGCCATGTCGTGGTCCGGTTCGCGTCGGTACCGAACGACCTCGAGAAATCCGAACTGAAACGAGACGGGCTTCATCTCGTCACCTGTCTTGCACCGACCGTATGGATCGCATCGACGAGCGCGGCCACGGTCGATGCACTCGATTCGATCGCATCACGGTTGGAGTGGATCGGCGAACTCCCGACGGAGGCCAAGATCCACCCGTTTCTCGCCGCAGGAAGGATTCCGACCTGGACGGTGGCGGACGATGCGATCGAAGCGTTCGTCGGTGGTCGGGAATTCGACATCCGGCGGCTCGCCGAACAGGTTGATGGCGCGGGCGATCCGGAGATCGCGGTCTATGCGATCGCACACGCCGACGTCGACCTCGTCGACTTCGAAGAGACGATCTCGATGCTCGGCGGCCGGATCCAGTCGAGGATCGTGACGGTCAACGGCCTGATGGTGCGGCTTCGCATGTCGGTCGTCGACCGGCTGGCCGCCGCAGGCGAAACACTCTGGATCGAGCCCGCGATGCCGCCCCTCGAGACGAACAACGATTCGAATCGAACCAACACCCAGGTCGATGAAGTTCGCGAGGCGCCGTACGATCTCGATGGTTCCGGGGTCACGGTGATGGTGTACGACGGTGGATTCGCGGATGCGTCACATCCCGATTTCGGTGGTCGTCTCACGGTCCGTGATTCCAGTGGTCAGTCGAGTCACGCCACGCACGTCTCCGGAACGGTCGGCGGCGATGGGGCGAATTCGGGCGGAACGAATGCCGGAATGGCCCCGGGCGTGACGATCGAGAGCTACGGATTCGAGCAGGAGGGAGGTCTCTCCGAAGGATTCCTCTACACCGATCCGGGGGATCTCGAAGCGGACTACAGCGATGCGATCCTGAATCATGGTGCGGTCATCGCGAACAACTCGATCGGGACGAACACCGCCCCGAACGGCTTTCCCTGCGAGTGGACCGGCGACTACGGCGTCACGAGCAACCTGATCGACTCGGTGGTCCGGGGTGGGCTCGGGGCTCCGATTCGGATCGTCTGGGCCAACGGGAACGAACGCCAGACCGATCGGTGCGGTGAATTCTTCAACACCACGGCACCGCCGGCCTGTGCCAAGAACCACATCACGGTCGGTGCCACGAATTCGAACGACGACTCGATCACCTCCTTCACCAGCTGGGGACCGTCCGACGACGGCCGCATCAAGCCTGACATCACGGCACCCGGCTGTCAGAGCGACGGTGACAACGGCGTCACGAGCACCGTGCCCGGTGGTGGATACTCGAGCTACTGCGGCACCTCGATGGCGTCGCCGACCGCGACCGGCATCGCCGCGTTGATCATTCAGGACTGGCGACAGCGATATCCGGATCGCGAGGACATCAGGAACAGTTCCCTGAAGGCGTTGCTCGCCAACTCGGGCGACGACCTTGGAAATCCCGGTCCCGACTGCCAGTATGGATTCGGAACGATCCGCGCTCGTCAGGCGATCGACGCACTTCGCGCGGACGCCGTCATCGAGAACGAGATCGCGGACGGCGACGTCGCCGAGTATCTCGTGATCGTCGAACCGGGCGACCCCGAACTTCGAATCACCCTTGCCTGGGACGACGCACCCGCGACGCCGCTGGCCGCGAGCGCACTGGTGAACGATCTCGACCTGGTGGTGACGGATCCTTCCGGGAACCGGTGGTTCTCGTGGACCATCGATCCGTCGGATCCCGGTGCTCCGGGGACTCGAAGTGGCGAGGATCGAATCAACAACATGGAACAGGTGTCGGTCGAGGCGCCCGTCGCCGGGGCATGGCGGGTCCGAATCAGGGGACACGCGGTGCCGGTCGGTCCCCAGGAGTACGGTTTCGCCGCATCGCCGAGCCCGACGTCGTGCAGCTCGACCGGGATCGTCGGATTCGGACGGTCGTTCGTCCAGCCCGAGACCATCGTCCCCATCACCGTCGTGGACTGTGATCTCAACACCGACGACGACGTCACCAACACCATCGCGGTCGACGTCTGGAGCGACGACGATCCGCTGGGATTCCAGACCGTGCTGACCGAGGTCGATCCCGCGGCGGCGAATTTCATCGGCTCCGTCGAACTGACCTC
>JAQWJM010000190.1:0-9209 GCA_029248335.1 Phycisphaerales bacterium | reverse complement strand
TCCCGGGCCGTCGACGCGGACGCCGCGTTTCACCGGACCGCGGACGATCGCGCCGTGCATGGAGTGGTGACGCTTCGATCCACCACCTAGACTCGACGGACTCGCCACCATCCATCGAGACGCGTCGTCGACACGTACCTGTCGTTCGACGCCACCGGCCCCGAATCAGGACGCATGATGAATCGAAACACGCTCCTCACCCACCTGACCCTCCTCCTCGCGATCCTCGGTGGGACGTCGTCACTCGCGCATGCGGAGCGTGGTCGACCCGTCATCGACGACTCGCTGGGGTTCAAGCGACTGCTGAGCGACCGGGGCACGCTGCTCCGCGGCGTGAGTCTCTCGTGGGACGGTGGCGATCCCTACGGAAGCCAGCAGAAGTTCATGCCCTCGCAGGCCTCGCTCGATGCGCTCGCCCGGGACTACGGCTACAACACCGTTCATCTCTACCTCGAAGGCGATTCCTCCGGAAACACCGACCCCGTCGGCTACAACGTCGAGGATTGCGACATCCTGGTGGACCGATGCGCGAAGGCCGGCCTCTACCTGATCATCACCATCGGCTGCAACGGCGAAAACGGCGCGATCCACTCGATGGACTTCATCCAGGACTTCTGGAAGTTCTACGGTCCCCGCTACAAGGACCGGACCCACGTCATCTACGAGGCCAAGAACGAGCCCGTCCACTTCACCGCCGCCCACTGGCGCCCCGAGGACTGGGACGATCAGATGACGATGTACCGGACGATCCGGAAGGCGGCGCCGGAGACCATGGTCCTCCTGTTCTCCTACATGGGGTTCCGATACGAAGGCGCCGTGGCGGACGCGATCCGAAACGTGACCGCTCGTGGCGTCGACTGGAACAACGCGGCCGTCGCGTGGCACGGATACGAGACTCGCCAGGGAATCGAGGCGTGCCTGGACCTGCTCAGACGCACGCCCGGATTCCCGGCGACCCTCTGCACCGAGTTCTGGCCGGGAGACACGGTTCCGGATCCGAGCATCGAGGACGACGAGTCCTACAACGCGGCGTTCGAAGCGCACCACACCGGCTGGCTCCAGTTCCAGTGGCTGGCCGCCAACGACGCCGAACTGCCCGGCCTCGCCTACCGCCTCGAACGCGCGGGCGTGGCCTGGACGCCCGATCATCCCGATGCACGCTGGCCGGCGAGCGGCAGCCCGCGCATTCCCGCGGACGGTGCGCCGGTCGCGATCTTCGATCGCGGCCGTGAGCGATTCGTCTCCGCCCCCGGCGGCGGCGATCTCACCGCGACGATCACGCGGTACACCGGTGATGACGACGATCGTTTCACGCTCGAACGCGTCGGACCGGGCCTTGTCGCCTTCAAGGCGAGCAACGGGGCGTACGTCTCGGCCGCCTGCGAGACCGACGCCCTCACCCCGATCGCGACGGACGTCGGACCGCGGGAGACCTTCCGCTGGATCGAACGGCCGAACGGCGACGTCGTGCTCCGTTCGGTCGGCGGCGGTGGACACCTCGTCCGCAGCGTCACGCGGGAGCTCGCGGGCGGAATCACCCTCGAGATCCTCGTCGCCGACGCGGACCATGCGGGCGTCGCCGAGACCAACTACGTGATTCTCGACGGTCGAACGCCGCAGGTGGCACCGGCGGCCCCGGCCTCGGCCACGGAAACCACGCCGGCACCGGGCCCCTTCGACGGCCGACCCCATGCCATTCCCGGCACGATCCAGTTCGTCGACTTCGACCACGGCGGCGAAGGCGTCGCGTATCACGACTCGGCGCCGGACAACATCGACGGCTTCCATCGACCCCGCGAAGGCGTCGACATCCAGGCGAGTTCGGAAGGCGGCTCGGTCGTCGCATGGATCGAGGACGGAGAATGGCTCCGCTTCACCGTCGACGTCGAGCGGGCCGGTCGATACCGACTCGACGTGCGACACGCCGGCGGCGAGGGGACACTCAGGATCGAGTTCGACGATCGCGACGTGACCGGCGACCTTCGCACCACCTCCACCGCCAACTGGCAGGACTGGACCGACTCCTCCGTGGTGGTCGAACTCGACGCGGGCGTGCAGGAGATGCACGCGCGTCTGGGCGCCGGCTACAACCTGCGGAGTGCGACCTTCACGAAGATCGACGACTGAATCCGCCCGTTCGTTCCCATCGCCCGTCGCGTTCCGCCCGGATCACGGTTCGCCGACTGACTTTTTCGGCGACACCGTCAGACGACGCCGGGCCGGATCGATGGATTCCGCTGACGATTTTTCCGGCACTGTCAGCATGTGTCGGGGACGACGAAAAACCCTTGAAAATCAGGTGTTTTCGCGGCTCACTTGAGCCAGACCGCTTGTGGCGATGGTCGATCTCGATCTATCCTCCGCTCGTTCGAATCACCCTGTCGCCCACGCGGAGAAGATCATGCCCATCCCGGTGAATCATCGAAACCACGCACGTTCCACAGGCCGTTTTCGCACGGCGCTCGCCATCGGCGTCGTCATGCTTCCCGCGGCCCTCGCGACCGCGTCGAACACCCACGCCACCGAGCCGAGTCATGCCACGGACGCTCGCCCCAACGTGGTGGTGATGCTGGCGGACAACCTCGGCTACGGCGACCTCGGTTGCTACGGAAGCGGCGGCATCGTGCGCGGCATGCCCACGCCCAACATCGACGGGCTCGCCGCCGATGGACTGATGCTCACGCAGTTCTTCGTCGAGCCGGGCTGCACGCCCACCCGGGCCGCGCTCATGACCGGTCGCCACAGCGTCCGCGCCGGACTCGGAAGCATCATCGTCGCTGGCACGCCGAGCTCGCTGCAAGCCGATGAGTTCACGATGGCCGAGCTTTTCAAGAAGAACGGTTACGCGACCGGCATGGTCGGCAAGTGGCACCTCGGCCAGGAGACCCAGAGCCTTCCGATCAACCAGGGCTTCGACACCTACAAGGTCGGCATCCTCGAAACGACCGACGGGACCATGTATCCGGAGTCCATGCGGCGGACCGGCATGGACGAGGAAGCGATTCTCCGGACCCGCCCTACATCTGGGAGTCCGATGGCGAGGGCGAACTTCGAAAGGTCCGTCCCTACGAACTCGCCTACCGCGACCAGGTGGAAGGCGACATCGCAGGCGCGGCGGTCGAGTTCATCGACGATCACGCGTCGAAGAAGGAACCCTTCTTCCTCTACGTCGGGTGGTCGCACGTCCACTATCCCGCCGGCGCGGCTGAGACGTTTCAGGGACGTTCACCCGCCGGCCCCTACGGCGACATGCTGATTGAGCACGATCACCGGGTCGGGGAGATCCTCGACGCGGTCGATGCCGCCGGCATTCGCGAGAACACCGTGGTCGTGTATCTCTCGGACAACGGCCCCGTCCAGTTCCAGGCGTCGAACGACGACTTCTCCGGCAGTTCCCCCGGTCCTTTCCGGGGCGAGTGCGGGGATGTGCTCGAGGGCTCGCTCCGGGTTCCCGGCATGATCCGCTGGCCCGGACGCGTCCCGGTCCGCAAGAGCAACGAGATGGTCGCGATCCACGACTTCCTTCCGACCTTCGCGAGCCTGCTCGGGGACGAACTCCCCACCGAACGGCCGATCGACGGCCGAGATCAGCTCGACTTCTTCAAGGGCGAGCAGGAGAAGTCCGCCCGGGAGGACCTCATCTCCTTCATCGACGGCGAGATCGCCGCGGTCCGCTGGCGAAACTGGCGGATCTATCCGAAGCAGATCATCGAGTCGTCGGGCAATCCCTCCGCCCTCGGCGTGCTCTCGCAGCGGGCCGAGGGGACCGGATATCCGGCCCTCTTCAACATCGCCCGCGATCCGCGGGAGCGGTGCAACGTCGTCGGCACCGACGCGTGGGTCCTCGGCGCGTACATGAAGATCGTCGGTCGGTATCTCAGAGTCAGAAGGCCCACCCGAATCCAGCGCCGTTCAGCATGATGAAGTTCCCCACGGGCGTCGCGAAGTAGGCTGCGTCCGGAGACCATGAACCGCATGCCCACACCGGACCGACTCCCAACCGCTGGCCTCCCGAACGGCTCCGGTCCAGTCGCGGTCGCGATGACGGCATGGCTCGCGTGTTGCTTCCTCCTCGCCGCCGGGTGCGCCCCGGCGGCGGTCGAGGCGATCGGCACGGACGACCCCACCCCCACCACGATGCGGGTGGCGACCTACAACATCCGCCACGGCCGAGGCGTCGACGACGTCCTCGACCTCGATCGCACCGCTCGGGCGATCGCGGCCCTCGACGCCGACATCGTCGCCCTGCAGGAGGTCGACGAGCAGGTCGAGCGGAGCGGGGGCGTCGACGAGGCGGCCACCCTCGGCCGCGCGCTCGGCATGCACCACGCCTTCGGCTCGTTCATGGACTACGACGGCGGGCGATACGGCCTCGCGATCCTCTCCCGCTGGCCGATCGAGTCGGCGACGACGTGGCGACTTCCGACCGGCAACGAGCCCCGGGTCGCGCTGGCGATCGACGTCGATCCGCCCGGGATCGGTCCGTGCACGATCGTCGATGTGCACTTCGACTGGGTGAAGGACGACGGATTCCGATTCGCCCAGGCGGAAGCCGTCGCCGAACGCCTCGCGACCCTGAACCGTCCCTGGATCCTGCTGGGCGACTTCAACGACACGCCCGGAACCCGCACCCGCCGCCTGCTCGGCGGACTCGGGGTCGAAGGACGCGGTCCCGACGACGGCTCGAACACCTGGCCGGCAACCGGACCGGAGGTGGACATCGACACCATCATCGCCGGGCCCGCGACGACGTGGGCACCCTTCGACAAACGAGTCGGCGTCGAGGCGATCGCGTCGGATCATCGCCCCGTGGTTGCTGAATTCGCGGGCCCGCGTCGCCCCTGACGGCGGCACCACCGATCCGCGATACTCTCGGGATGCCTGACGAGACCTCCACGACGTCGCCCACCCCGCCTGCGGTTTCACTCGCCGATCTCCTCCTGTCCTCGCTCGCGATCGTCGCGTTCGCCCTGGCCCTCCTCCAACTGTCCGGAATCCTGTCCGCCAGCGACGAGATGCCGCGCCTGCTGGACCTGATCGATCTCGCGATCTGCGGGTTCTTCCTGCTCGACTTCCTGCGTTCGCTCGTGCGGGCACCGGACAAATGGCACTATCTCCGCACCTGGGGTTGGTTCGACCTCCTGAGTTCGATTCCGATCATCCTCGTCCCCGGTTCGACGATGACCTACAGCCCGGTGGTCCTGCGCCTCGCCCGCCTCGTCCGGGTTCTTCGCGCCATCCGATCGGTTCGAATGATCGTGCGGATCGCACGGCACGATCGTTCGGGTGCGGTGCTCACCGGGATCCTGCTGTTCAGCGTCGTGATCTCGGTGGGCAGTTGCATCGGCGTCCTCTGGGCGGAGACGCGACCGGACCTGCCACCCGAGGTCAAGCAGAAGGTCACGCTGGACTCCGCGAACGAGATCCTCTGGTGGGCGGTGGTGACCTGTTCGACGGTCGGCTACGGCGACGCGTCCCCGGTGACCAGCGCCGGACGCCTCTTCGCGGTGGGACTCATGCTGGTCGGCATCGGCGCCTTCGCGACGGTGACCAGCACGCTCGGCATCCTGATCGGCCGCCTGCGGGATTCCGGGGCCAGCTCGCACGAGGTCACCCACGAACGACTGGCGAGCATGGAGCGTCAGCTCCGCCAGATCGCGGATCGCCTTCCCCACGAATCAAGATCCAGCGCGCGGCGGACGAACCACACGAACGACGAGCGCCAGACGCGAGAACACGAAGATTGATCCCGAGGCACCGGACGCCACCCCTCAGCAGGCGTGACAGGTCCGATTGGGTGAGACCGTGGTGTTGAAGCTTTGCATGCCCGGATCGCACCCGCCCGCCGCGTGCTGGAGATCCTCGTCCGAGAGCTGCTCGTGACCAAGCGGCGCCGCCGGCATGGTGATGTGGACGCGATCGGTCTCGTTCTCGACGACCTTGACGGCGACGCCCTCGGGCACCGGCATCCCGTATTCGGCGAGGACCACGGTCGGCTCGCGCAGGAAGCGGGCCTTCAGGGCGTCGTCCTTCCAGCAGTCCGCGAACAACGTGGCGAGTCGGTTCTTTTCTTCGGTCATGGAGGCGTCCTTTGCATCAAGCGGGGCGACGGTGGTCGGGGTCACGATGGTCCGGCACGTCCGACGTGGAAGCTCGGACGTCCGGCGGGAACGATCGTACCCGGCTCGGGTCGGTCCTCACGACACCCCGCCTCGATGCCCGACCTCACCCGAGGAAGGCGCCGTCCAGCACCAGTCGGGCCCGACCCGCGACGCGGACGATGCCCTCGTCGGCGGTGGTCGCGTCCACCCGGACTCTTCCCCCCCGCGGGCCGCCCTGCCAGGTCAGGAACGTCGGCCCGAGGTCGTCACGCCAGAGCAGACCGAGGCTCGCGTGCAGCGAGCCGGTGACCGGGTCCTCGTCGACCGAGACGTTCGGCGCGAAGTAACGGCTGACCACCGAGGCGCCGTCCGGACGATCGCGGGCCAGCGCGGTCACCGCGATCCCGCGGGCCTTCACCTCACCGAGCAGTCGCATGTCCGGCGTCATTTCTTCGATCACCCCGGGGTCATCGAGCACCAGCACGAGATCGTCCTCCAGCGTGCGAACGACCCGGACCGGCTCGATGCCGAGCCCCTCGAAGAGCCGTCGATCCGGTGATGCGGCCTCCTCCAGCGGCGAGGCGGGAAGTCCCACGGACTCGTACCCGTCGGTGCGGACCGCCACGAGGTCGCCGCGGTGCCGGGTGCGAAAGACGATGGGGTCGGTGGCGTCGGCGAGCCCCTTCTCCCGCAGGGTGTGCGCCGACGCGATCGTCGCGTGACCGCAGAGTTCGACCTCCTCGCCGGGGGTGAACCACCGGAGCATCCAGCCCGCCGTCGATTCCGGATCCTCGATCGGCGCGACGAACGCGGTCTCCGAAAGGTTCATCTCCGAGGCGATGTCGAGAAAACGGGACTCGACCCCGGGGGCGTCGCACCCGCCGAGGGGCAGGATGCAGACCGCGGCGGGGTTTCCGGTGAATGCGTCGTCCGTGACGAACGCATCGACGATGGTGATCGGAATGGCCACGTGCAACTCCAGCGGAAAGGACCGGTTCAGGCCCCGGTGGACGGCGGGGCGGGACGATTCCCGGTCATGGCCGCGACCAGCGTGACCGCGGCCGCCTCGACCCGAAGCACGCCGTCTCCGATCCGAATCGGGACGACCCCCTGCGCCTTCAGCATCTCGAATTCGGTCGGACTGAAGCCACCTTCCGGCCCGACCAGCACCACCACCGCGTCGGCGTCGGACTCGATCACGTTCGGGGCCATGCCGTTCGCGTCGCCCATGACGACCATCGCACCACGGGCCTCGGCGTCGGCCACCACCGCCGCGGGCGAGGCCGCCTCGAGCAGTTCCGGCATCCACGACCTTCGGCTCTGCTTGCAGGCCTCGAGCATCACGCGTCGCCAGCGGTCGCTCGGATCACGTCGTTTCTGGTCCGCGGTGATCACGCTGTGATCGCAGTTGAGCGGCCGGAACGCCGACATCCCGACCTGGGTCGCCATGTCGAGCATCGTCGACATCCGGTCCCCCTTGGGAAGGCTGGCGGCCAATTCGATCCGCGGGGTGGGCGATGCGATCCGGCGCGACGTGCCGACTTCGACTTCGAGATCGCCGCCGGCCGCCCGGTCCCCGGTCAGGACCGCCTCCGCGACCGTCCCGAAACCGTCGAACAGCATCACGCGGTCACCCGGGGCGAGTCGACGGGACCCCACCGCGTGTTTCGCCTCCTTCGCGTCAAGCAGGGCGGCGGAATCCGGAACGGGAATCGACTCGACATGGAACCAGGCGGCGGGCATGCGGTCACGGTAGCCGATCGGCGGAGCCCCGATCAGTCCGCGGTGGTGTCGTCGGTCGTCCCGCCGAAGTAACTGAGGATGTACGCGAGGTCCGCCCCGTTCACCTCGCCGTCCTGGTTGATGTCCGCGTTCAGCACCGAACTCGCGCCCCACAGGGCCAGCAGGTAGCCGAGGTCGCCCGAGTCGATCTTCAGATCGAAGTTCACGTCACCGGTGTTGCAGTTCAGGAGCAGCAGGTTCCCGGTGCTAAAAGGGTTGATCGGGTCGCCGTCTACGTTCCGATTCCCCGTGCCCGACGTGTTGCCGCAGAAGTTGCAGTCGGTCAGGGGCGGGCTGCTCCCCTTTTCGTTGTTCATCCCGCCGCCGGCATCAACAGCCGAGTTGTTCGTGAACGTGCAGTCGGTCAGGGTCGGGCTGCTGTCGAACCCGTTGTACATCCCGCCACCGTCTTCGCCGGCCGAATTGCTCACGAACGTGCAGTTGGTCAGGGTCGGGCTGCTGCTGTCTTCGTTGTACATCCCGCCGCCGTATTCGGCCGAGTTGCTCGTGAACGTGCAGTTGGTCAGGGTCGGGCTGCTGCGGCTGTTGTACATCACGCCGCCGCGGTATTTCGCAGAGTTGTTCGTGAACGTGCAGTCGGTCAGGGTCGGGCTGCTAGAAAGGTTGTACATCCCGCCGCCGCGGGTGTCGGAGTCGACCGAGTTGCTCGTGAACGTGCAGTTGGTCAGGGTCGGGCTGCTGCCGGCGTTGCGCATCCCGCCGCCGCCTTTGCCGGCGTAACCGTTCTGGATCACCAGGTTCTGGAAGACCGTCGTGCTGGTCTCGCCGCTCTGGCAGACCAGCACCCGGACCCCGCTGGTCCCGCCCTCGGGGTTCCCGCCGTCGAGGATGCTGGTCGGATCGCCGTTGCCGTCCACCGTGCCGAGGATCGTCAACTGCTTGCCGCCCGGATCGATGGTTTTCGTGATGTCGTACTGCCCAGCCGCCAGCTGGATCGTGTCGCCGTCGCTGGCGTTGTCGATCGCGTCCTGGATGTCGCCGCCGATCCGGACGTTGTGGATGGTGCCACCGGCTTCGGCCGTCGCCGGAGAAAACCACGCGAGCAGGCAGAAGGCAAGCAGTGAAGTCGCCACGCGGAAGGATCGAAGTCGGTTCATGTTCATCTCAAAGTCTCTCGCTACAAGTTTTCGTAATGCCGCGCGTGGCAGCCTGTTGATGCCACCTCGCGCGGATTTCAGACCCGGCGCCACGCGGGATCCGATTCCGATGTCGCATCCGTGCTGATTGCTTGCGTTCGCCCCGGCCTCAGCGGCGTCGGCGTCGACCGATCAGGCCCACGCCCGCCAGTGCGGCCACGCCACCCAG
>JAQWJM010000169.1:0-4358 GCA_029248335.1 Phycisphaerales bacterium | reverse complement strand
TGAAGAGTCCGATGACCCTCGATTCGAGCGTGAGCGCGTCGTCCCCAGGCTCGGCGGGCGAGATCGCGGTCGATTCCGGTGCGTTGCCCAACGGCGAGGGCTCGGGGGCCGGCGCATGAGTCGGCTCGGTTGCCAGCTCGGTCGCCGGAGTGCCGGTGGCGGGCGGTGGTGTCGGCTCCGGCGGGCGTGAAATTGTGGCCGTGGCGTCGGGACTGGCCACCGGGGGCGTCTCCGACCCCGGCGTCGGCGAGGCCACGCCGGCGCTCGCGGCAAGACGCACCAGCGCGGCCTGTCGAGCCTCGCGGACCGGCGCGACCACCGCATCGTCGGTTCCGACTTGCTCGAGCAGGAGGCAGATCGCGTCGAAGCCGCGGTAGACCTCCGTTGCGTCGGGGCCACCACCAACAGTGCCCGTATGGGCATCGAGATTCCGGAGATCGCGGACCATCCGCGAGGTCGTCAGCACGTTGTTGTCGAAGTCGTGCCGGTACCGAAGGGTGTCGAAGTTGCGCTGGAAGACATGAAGCAGCGCCTGGAGGTCGAGCCCACCGAGATCGGTCACGTTCCGGGCCCGGACATGACCCGCCTGGCCGTGGGTGAGCTGCCCCACCACGAGGTGCTCCCACCAGGTGTCCTGAATCTCGGGCAGGGCGGTGCCGAGAAACGTCACGAGTCCGGGTGCGGCATGCCGCTTGAGGGCGGTGTTGATCGACATCGAACTGGTCATGCCGACACACCGTTCGGGCTGATTTCAACGAGAAAGAGATCGTCAGGGCCGGGGGATGTCATCGCCTCAAGATACCGGTTCCGTGTTTCATTTGGTACCAACGATCGAGCGTTGGCTGTGATCTACGGCCCCATCAAATAAGTAAACCCCAAGCCCTCCCCCCTACGCAGCCTCCTCGTCTTCGTCGCCGTGGAACCAGCGGTCGAGGGGGTCTTCGTCGGGGTGTTCGCTTTCGTCGCCGTTGTCGTAGGGCGGGTGGTCGGCGTCTGACGATTCGGCGCGGTGTCGGTGATTGGCGGAACGCGGGTCGCGGTTGTTGAGACTCGACTTCGCATCTCGACCCTCATGCGGGTCAGCATCTCTTTCCGTACCCGCGTCGGCGTCGCCATCCGAGTTCGGGGCGCCCTCCGCGGCACCTTCGCCTTCCGTCTCCGTCGCTTCCGACAGCAGGCTGTGCTTGACGATCTCCGCTTTCGCTTCGACCGCGGCTTCGGTGGCGGCGGTGGCCAGCGAGTGTTCGTAGTTCGACCGCAGCTTCACGTCGGCGAACTCGAGAATCGCCTCCGGCACGCTGGTGCAGATCTCGACCACCGAGTGCCGCCGGAGGTCGAGGATCAGCGGGCCTTGCTCCTGGCCGTCGGCGTTCAACACCACCAGGTAGAGGAACGGAAGATCCACCGCGATCACCCGCATCGGGGTGCCCGGCTTCACCGGCGTCCGGGCCCGCAGCTGTCGCCACATCAGACGGAGATCGACGTCACCGCCGGCGAACGGTGGAACCTCGAGGTCCTCGATCTCGTCGCGGATCGTCACCCAGCAATCGGGACGGAGATCATCCATGGGAATTGGCGTGGTCATGCGGTCGGCCTTCCTTGGCTCGAATCGTCGGAAGCACCGGGACACATCCGTGTGTCCCCGCCAGACCATGAGATCCCTCGACACGTGAACGTGCCTTCAAACCACGGGTCTGACCATGTCGGTGCGAACTGCTCGCTGCTCAATCAATCCAACGCGATGGAAATCCGAAACCGATCAGCCGCCACCCCATCCCGTATTCGGTCTCTCTCCATCAGCACGCTGATGGCCGAACACGGTCGGACGACTGATCGGTTCCGAGAACCTGCAGTTCGATTGTGCCACGTTACGTCGGACGCGTCCGAAACCCACGGCAATTCACGGCTTTTCCGCCGGTCGTCCACCAATTCAGAATCGAGTTTTCCACCGACTTCGTGAATGCGTTGAACGAACCTCGCGGTATCGACGCAGAAACGACGATGTCATCCGCGCACCCGCCGACGCGTCAAGCATCGCCCTCGGTCTTGTTCGCGTCGCGTCGCGCCTTCAGCTTTCGCCGCAGGGCCTGTCGCTCCTTGAACGCTTCGAGCGCCTCCTCGGGCGTCGGCGGCGGATCGTTCTTCCGGACCCAGGAACGAACCAGGCGACCACGTTCGATCAGGATCAGTCGGTCGCGCTCGTGGACCGTGCCGTAGCCACCATGCACGTACCGAAGCATGTCGCCTTCGGGAATGCGGAGTTCGCCGGAGTACCACTCGGCGAACACCGGCGTCTCGGGGGGACGGTGCTCGTCGGGGAACAGGCCGTCGACCGAAAACGGGCGACCCTCGAGCGGTCCCGGAACGAACCCCGGACCGTCCGGCTGATCGGCTTCAGGCTCGACGTCCATCTTCGACGTCGGATCGACTTCGATCTTCCGCCGGTCCACGATCACACCTCGGGACGACACCGCGGTCAGCCAGAGCCGATCGCGAGAAAGGAGCCACGTGGCGACGTAGCCACGCCAGTTGGCGCTGCTCATCATGCCACCACGGGTCTTTCGAAGACCGCGGTCGCGGAGAAACGAGTCGAGCGGGTTCTCACAGAGGGGATGCGTGGCACCACGGAGTTGAAATCGAATGCGGTCGGGCGTCTGGGCGGTCATGCGGGAGGGCCTCTTTTCGAATCGGGGAGAGATGGTGAACGTCTTGTTACGGGAGAAACACACGAGGTTTCCTGATCAGTCGAACTTGGATACGGACCTGGACGCGTGGGGCCGGGCCATGCATGGCAAGACATGGACGATTCGTCCGCCGCCATGGCCGCGGACCCGACGACGTCGAGTGCCCACGATTCTTTTGATGCCAGCGAACTCACATCAGGTCGAAGTGGTCGGACGCATCCGGGTCACTGTCCTGACCAGAATCGTCCTGACCGGAACCGCCCTAGGGCTTCCGGTGTTTCCCGGATCCGCGGCGGCGATCGGTGACCCGACCACGGGCATCGTCATCCGGCTCGCTCGGACCGGCACCGTCCTCCGGAGTCGAATCGCCAGCGTGCTTGAATGCCTGCGAGAGGTACTTCCGCTGCATCGCCTTCTCCTCCGCCTCACGCACCGCCTGGCGACGCGCCTTCCGAGCCCGAGCCCGGGCGAATCGCTGGATCGCCTCCGGAACCGCCTCGTCGAGCCGCACCACCGGATGCTTGCGAATGTCGAGGATCACCGGGCCGACCTCCTCCCCGTCGGGGCCGAGCACCGCGACATAGAGGTAGGGCACGCTCGGTGCGAGCAGCCGGAGCGGGGTCCCGGGGGGCACCGGACATCCACGCACCGCGGCGGCGGCCTCGTTTGAATCGTCGTCTTCATCGTTCGAACCACCGGAAACGACATCGAAACCGCCCGACTCGAGCGGCCGTCCGTCGGCATCGAGGCGTTCGCGGAGGGTGATCCACATGTTCGGGTTGAGATCGTCGGCGGGAAGGGATGTGGTCAAGGGCAGGTCCTTTCGGGTGACGGGTCGAATGACGGGTCGAGTGGCGTGCCTGAACGGCGGCGAAGAAACGCGGCCCGAACCGGCCCGATTCGGACTGGTCGCGACGCGTGCAGCAGACATCTCTGAACTCCCCGGAGTCGGAATCTCGAATTGAGGAACGGCGGACGGCTTCCGATTCAGGACGAGGTGGCTCGACGAGACTGACCACCGGCCCAGGAAAAATCAGATTTCCATTTCGACGCGACAAACGCCACGCCGATCCCCGGAGTCGCGATCGACGCCGACATGGTCCGACAAACCAAACGAACGCCGGGCGGCACGTTCTGGACGCCTGTCGCCAGGTCTCCCACCATGCGACTTCCGTGACGTCGCGACCAGGGTGGCCGACGTCCTCGGTGCACACCCGGAAGAAAGGCCAACTCGATGACCAAGATGACCAAAGGAATCCTTCGCCTCGGCGTCACGATCATGCTTGCCGGCGGACTCGCCGCCTGCGACAGCACCCAGAAGACAGACGCACCGGCCGATGCGACCACCGAAGCACCCGCCTCGAAGGCCGCCTACACCCAGTCCGGCGACGGCGTGGCCCTCATGCGCAAGGCGCTGCAGGACTTCGCGAGCGGTGACATCGACGCCTACCGCGCCAACTTCACGGAGGACGCGAACTTCTGCCACAACGCCTGGGGCGAGTGGGAGTCGATCGACATCCTCGCGGACCGGCACCGCGCGTTCCACGCGGAGTTGTCCGGCCCGATCGAGATCACCAACCTCATCATCGAGATGGTCACCCTCGATGGCGGAAGCAAGCACGCCCACGCCTGGGTGAACTTCAAGGCCCCGCTGAAGGACGGCACGGTCGACGA
>JAQWJM010000154.1:0-7795 GCA_029248335.1 Phycisphaerales bacterium | reverse complement strand
GGAAGCGTCGCGGATCCGGGCCTCGTCCGACGCTGGCTCGAGATGACCGGCTCCAAGGTGGACTTGATGAACCGGTATGGGCCGACGGAGACCACGGTGTCCGTCACCGTCCATCGGATCGATTCGGATTCGCTTCGTGGGAAGACGATCCCGATCGGGCGACCGGAACGCGGCACGGAAATGCGGATTCTCGATGATGCCGGGCGTCGGGTGCCGCCCGGCGTGGTGGGCGAGATCTGGATCGGCGGAGCGCAGGTCGCGCTGGGCTATCTCGGCACTGGTGACGACCAGGGAGGCTTCCAGGCGCTCGCAGGTGCCGACGGGCGATGGTTCCGAACCGGAGATCGAGGGACCTGGGGCATCGATGGGGAGATCCGGTTCGGTGGTCGAGCGGACGATCAGGTCAAGGTCGGTGGTTTTCGAGTCGAGCTGGACGAGGTGCGGCAGGCGATCATCGGCATCGACGATCAGTACGTCATCGAAGTTCTGATGATCGGCGACGGCGTCGGGGCGGGTCTCGGCGTGGTGGTCGAAGCGGTCGCGACGGGGACCGAACGCGATGTCTGGATCTCCCGAATCAAGGTCCGCCTGGAATCCGTGCTGCCGCGATACGCGATTCCGCGATTCTGGAGGTTCGTCGAATCGATCGCCCGGACGCCTTCCGGAAAGATCGATCGGCCCTCGGCGCGGGCGCTCTTCGAGCATGAGGACGTCGATGCGCCGTCCACGGAACCCGTCGGCGGTCCCGAATGGATCGCGGACCAGGTCGGTCGGGTGCTTGGACGAGCGGTCGAAGACCGGTCACGGTCGTTCTTCGAGCTGGGGGGGGATTCACTGGGAGCGATGCGACTGCATGCGAGCCTCGAAGCGGCGTGCGGTCATCCGCTTCCATTGACGCTGGTGCACGCCGCCCGGGACATCGACGATCTCGCGAGGCGATTCACGACCGGCTCCTCCGCCGTCGACGCGGATTTCGTGTTGAACGGGCACCGACGGCGACGCATCGTCGACACGGAGACCGGCCCCACGGTGCTCTTCCTGCCGGGCGTCCACGGTGAGGCGACGCTCCGTCATGTCTGGGGAATGATCGGCGCGTCGGCGACCGTCGACACGATCGACCTCGATCTCGACCGATGCAGATCGATTTTCGATCGCGACCGACGAGGCGAGGGATTCGATCGGATCGTCGAGGAGATCGCCGAAATGCTGCTGGCGCGAGGTGATCCGGGCTCGACGGTGCTCGTCGGCTATTCGATCGGTGGCTGGCTCGCGTTCGCGGTCGCGGCGAACCTCCTCCGACGAGGCATCCGGATTCCGGCACCACTGCTCATCGAGCCGGGGATCCACGTCGATGGTTCCGTCGGCGAACGATGTCGCCGCCGGCTCGAGTGGATGGTTGATGCCTTCGCCAACCTGCGCCGGCGTGGCGGTGTCCGGCGCCGACTCGCGCCCCGTCCGGGCGACGGGGGTCCGGTGGACCCCCGGGATCCGCGAGGTCGGGTGACCGATGACCTGGATCGTGAATTCGCGACGCTGCTGCTTGAATCGCTCTCGTCCCACCGACCCGAGCCGGAACCGATCGCGGTCCGACTGGTGACGCGGTGCAATCGTCGCCGTCTCTTCGCGGCGTGGTGGCGACTCGCGCTCGGAGGCGTCGAACACGAGTCGGTCGATCTGGTCGAGCACGAGGATTTCTTTCGATACGGTTCCGAAGCGATGCTCGCCGGCGTGATCGAGCGACATCTGGATGGGTCGGAGATCACGTCGCCATCCGGATGAGGAATCGCGCCGCGGGCGGACCGGTTGAAGCGCAACGAAACGGGACCCGGCGAATGCCGGATCCCGTTTCTCGATTCAACGAACGGTCGATCGTTCGGGGCCTTGCTCAGTCGCGTCTTCGGCGACCGGCGAGCCCGGCCATTCCCAGCAGGGCGAGTGCGCCGGGAGCGGGCACCGCCTGGATGTTGAAGACGTAGTTGATCCCGTTCAGGTTCGAGGACTCGAGGAAGTCGATCCCGAGGCCCGCGGTCTGATAGAACGCGGTCGGATCCGGATAGGGGAACGGCGAGGTGCCGAAGTTGATCGCGGTCGTCTCCTCGCCACCCATGGTGTCGAAGAACGTCTGCGTGCCCGATTCCACCATCCACTCGGTGCCCAGCGCAATGCCGTCAGCGGGGAATGGACCGCCGCCGGTTCGGAATCCGATGTCGAAGTACTGGATGTTGGCGGTACGACCGCTCGGCAGGGTCATCGCCAGCGGCTCGATGTGGCTGAAGAAACTCCCGCCATCCGAAGTCGACCAGTCGACGGTCACCTGGAACATGCCGTTGCCGAGGTCGGCCGTCGTCGCGGCGACCCGGTACGCCGAAGCGCTCTGGGTGACGAGGTTGAAGAGGGCGGTGGGGCCGGAGTCGGTCGTGGGGGTGAATCCTGGGAACGTGGTCGCACCGAAGGTGTACAGGTTGAGATCGGCGAAGTCGGGGGCACCGGTATCGGGATCGACCCAGCTGGTGGCGACGCCGGCAGTGAACGTGTCCGAAACGGCGGTGGAGGTGCCGAAGCCGACGGCGGCGATGGCGAGGGACGCGAAAGCGAGACGCATGAGATTCTCCTTCTCTACGATCATGATGTGGGAACCGGATTCACTACACGAGAAGATCCGAAGTCTCACCATAAGCACGTCGAAGTCGATTCAACCTGCGGGCTTCGAGGGTGAATCACTTTCGATCGAATCTCGCCTGACCCGCCACCCTTTGGGGTGATCGATCATCGCCGTGGACGCCGTTTTCCCAACCAAACGATTGGTCAGGGAATCGGTTGTCGGACCTTGGTCCGAGTCGGTGGGTTCCAGCGTGACGTGGCCGTCCGGGGTACGGGCGTCGTCGTCTTGATGATGCCGTCGTGTGATCATCCAGGTGGATTCAAAACCGTGGGATCGCGGCGGACCGAGCGGTATCATGGCGAGGTCGGGACGGAACGTATTCGCGGTTCCCGGGGGATGCGGACCCACTGTGACGGATCTGATCGAGGAGTGAAACCATCGTGAGTGATGACGATGCCGACGGCGTTCGCGCGGAACGAAATCAACTGTTTGCGAAGCGACTCGATCGAAACAAGGTCTGGAGCCTGGATGAGCCGGCGGTCCGCGAGATCCTCTTCGATCCGATGGCGTTGCGTCTGCTCGATGCGATTCGAAGAGCACCCGATCCCATCCCGCACGCGGCGTTGTTCGATGCCGAAGTCGCCCCGCCCACGGAGGTGACGACACGTCTGCAACGGTTGGAATCGATCGGGATGATCCGATTCGACCGTGCCGCAGGCGTGTCCGGATTCACGGCCGTGGACCGGATCATCGCCGTCTATTGCGGCGATTCCCCCGAATCGAAGGCGCACTACGATCGATACCGGAAGATGGTGACGGCCTTCAATCAATCCCTCCCCGTGATTCCGGTCGACCACGAAGAGGACAATCTGTACACCGATCGGGTGCACCTGTTCACGGACGAGGAGCGGGATCGGGTCGAGGAGGCGATCCACCGCGTTCTTCGGGAAATCTGCCGGGTGGAGGATAAACCGACCGCCGAAGGCCCCGACGAGCCGCGGCGGACACCCATGAGATTGAGCATTCGGAAGTCCGAAGTCGCGGTCGACGGGCCGTTGCTGGCCCCGGTCTTCCTGTTCCGGGAGAGCATGGTCGATTCCTCGAAGAAGATCCTGGATTCGATGGTGGACCGGCTCACGCCGCGACAGTTCGAGGTTGCCACGCTTCTGGTGGAAGGCGCGACCAGGGCGGCCATCGCCAGCGAACTCGACGTCTCGGAGAACACGATCAAGTCGACGATCCGGGCGATCTACAAGAAGCTCGGTGTCGCTTCCAAGGCCGAGTTCATCCGTTCGATGACGGGGTGATCGAGCCTGGCTTCAACAGGGGGCGCATCGCCAGCATGGCCCCGAGCGTCGCGATGGATGCGAGCACGGGGACGAAGTCCTCGATGGCCGCGGTCACGATCAGCCAGACGCCGATGCCGATCGAGAGCAGGGGTGGGATCGGATACAGCGGGATGCGAAAGGGACGTGGAAGGTCCGGTGCGCGGACCCGCTGGATCATCACCGAGACCATCGTCAGGCAGACGGCGAAGGTGGTCAGCACGCCCACGTATTCGAGGAGCGCCTTGAGACCGGACGCCCAGACGAGCGGGATCGTCCCCGCGATCATCAGGACGATCGCGAGCGTCGGTGCACCGCGTCGGTTGAGCGTGCCCCACGAAGCGGGGAGCTGCTTCTTCCAGGACATCGCCGCCACGACCCGCCCGCTGGTCATCACCGAGACGCTGAGGGTGGATACGAAGAGCACCACGATCATCGCGATCACCAGTCGACCCCCGACCTCGCCGAAGAGATGCCGGGCCGCGACCGCACCGATGTTCGCCATCGGCACGATCTCGCCGTCCGAGTCGAGCTCGAGCATCGCGGCGGGAGGCATGACCCGCAGGTAGACGAGGTTCATGAGCAGGTAGAGCACGCCCACCACGAGCACGCTTCCGATGATCGCGAGGGGAAGCGACCGGCCCGGGTTTCGAATCTCGCCGGCGACCTCGGCCGCGGTCGACCATCCGAGGTAGGCGAAGGAGATCGTGATCACCGCGAGCCCGATGGCCGCGGAGAACACCGGGGGGGAGGGTGCCTCGCGGAGATGGTCGAGGATCTCGGATCCACTCGCGCCGACGGGGATCGTCGCGAGCGGCGAGTCGGGAAGCGTCGCACGGGCCGCCTCGATCAAGGCGGCATCCGGGATGATCGGTTCCACCGTCATCGCCAGACCGGCGACCATGAAGCCGACGATGACCAGCACCTTGAGGATCACGAGGCCGTCGTTGAATCGTTTTCCGCCGATCACCGTGATCGCGTGAATGAAACCGAGGCCCAGCAGCAGCACCGTGGCGGTGATCCGGGCTTCCGTCCAGGGGGCGAGATTCTCGATGTACTCGCCCGCCACGATCGCGATCGCGGCGATCGCCGCGATGTAACCGATGAAGAGGGTGACCATGCCGTTGAGGTAGCCGAAGGTCGGACCGAGGCTCCCGTGCACGACGACGTACTGCGCACTCGCCTCCGGCCGCATGGCGCCGAGCTCGCCGATGGTCAGCGCGCCCGCGAGGGCGACGACGCCGGCGATGATCCAGACCAGCATCAGATTGGTCGTCGAACCGAGGTCGGCACCGACCACGCCGGTCACCGTGAAGATGCCCATGCCGATCATGGAGGCGACGCAGATGCCCGTCGCGCTTCCGAGGCCGATCACCCGTTGTTGTTGCTCATGTGAAGGAACGTCCACGGCCTCGGTGGATTGGGGATCGGTTCCAGTCATCCGGGCAGTATGGTGTCTGGACGTCTCCGGTGCTTTTGCCGCGAGGGACCGCCGGACCGGCCGATTTCCACCTTCGTCGCCAGGAAGAACCGATGCCCGCCTCCACCGATCGACGAGAAGACGGTCCTCGGGGTTCGATGCTCGGTCGGCTCGCGGCATCACCGGGTCGACTTGGCGCCTGGCTCGTCGCCGCGATCTATTTCGTCGCGTTCAGCATCGTCTGGACGATCGCCCACGAACTCAGCGACCTGCACGGCACGCGACTGCCGCTCACCTTCGAATGGGAATCGCGGGTTCCGTTGCAGCGATGGGCGATTCCGCTCTACTTCACCCTCGACCTGTCGGTGATCCTGCTTCCGTTCATCTTCAGATCGGCACGGGAGGCGATTCCGCCGATGGCGATTCTTCTCCTTCAGGTCGTGATCGCGGCGCCGTTCTTCGTCCTGCTTCCCATCGAGAACGCCTACGTCGACGACATGCCCACCGGCGTCTGGGGCGCGTTTCTCTTCGAGCCGCTGGGGATGAAGAACGTCTCGCAGTGGAATCAGACGCCGTCGCTGCACGTCACCTACGCCTTGACCGTGGCGACGGTGGTCGGTCGACGGTGGGGCGGTTGGTGGTGGTTCATCGGTCTCGCGTGGGCGGTTCCGGTCTCGATCACCACGATGCTCGTGCACGAGCATCATCTGATCTGCGTGGTCGGCGGGCTGCTGTTGTATGCCGCGACGATTCCGCTGTTGCGAAGGTGGAGCGGGCGATGCTCGCTCGACTCGTCCGGCAGGGACCCGGGGATGAATCACCCGGCGGGCTGACCGACGGGAGCGTCAGGCGAGGATGTCCTTGACCACCCTGCCGTGCACGTCGGTGAGCCGGTAGTCCCGTCCCTGATGCCGGTAGATCGTCTTTTCGTGGTCGAGTCCGAGCTGGTGCAGCATCGTCGCGTGGAGGTCGTGGACCTCGACGGGATTCTCCACGATGTTGTACGAGAAGTCGTCGGTCTTGCCGTAGGAGATGCCGGGCTTGACGCCGCCGCCCGCGAGCCAGACGGTGAAGCATCGGGGGTGATGATCCCGACCGTAGTTCTCGCGAGTGAGATTCCCCTGGCTGTAGACGGTCCGGCCGAATTCACCGGCCCAGAGCACGAGCGTCTCGTCGAGCATGCCGCGCTGCTTGAGATCCTGCAGGAGCGCCGCCTGCGGCTGGTCGACCGCCTTGGCCTGGGCACGGATCTCGCCGGGGAGATTCCCGTGCTGGTCCCAGCCTCGCATGTAGAGCTGGATGAACCGCACGCCTCGCTCCGAGAGACGTCGGGCCTGCAGGCAGTTCGCGGCGAAGCTGCCCGGCGTCCGGACGTCGGGGCCGTACATCTCGAGGGTCGCATCGGACTCGTCGGAGATGTCGGTGAGTTCGGGCACCGACATCTGCATCCGGTAGGCCATCTCGTACTGGGCGATGCGGGCCTGGACTTCCGGATCCAGGGAGTCGGCGAACTCCTCCTCGTTCATCTTCGCGGCGAGATCGAGCATCAGGCGTCGGTCTTCACGACTCACGCCGTCGGGGTCTCGGAGATGGAGCACCGCGTCGCGGCCGGCGCGAAGCTTGCAGCCCTGATGCTCGCTGGGCAGGAAGCCGCTTCCCCAGAACCGGGCGGACAGCGCCTGCATGTTCCCGATGCCCTGGGTGATCATCACCACGAAGGTCGGCAGGTCGCTGTTCATGCTTCCGAGCCCGTAGCTCATCCAGGATCCGAAACAGGGTCGGCCGGGAATCTCGCTACCGGTCTGGAAGAAGGTGATCCCGGGCTCGTGGTTGATCGCCGAGGTGTGCATCGACCGGATGAAGCAGATGTCCTTCGCCATCCTGCCGGTGTGGGGCAGGATCTCGGAGAGCATCACACCGTCCTCGTTGTTCTCGTACCGGTCGAACTTGAAGGCGGTGGGGGCGACCGGGAACCGGGCCTGCCCGCTGGTCATGGTGGTGATTCGCTGGCCGTTGCGGATCGAATCGGGCAGATCCTCGTCGAAGCGTTGCTGCAGCGCGGGCTTGTGGTCGTAGAGGTCCAGCTGGCTCGGCGCACCTTCCATGTGCATGTAGATGACGCGCTTCGCCTTCGGTGCGTGGTGCGGGATCGACGCGAGGATCTCGTCGACCTCGTTCACCCGGCTTCCCGCGAAGGCGGGTCGGTCGCCCACCAGCGAACCGAGCGCCGTCGCGCCGAGGCCGCCGAGCACGCCTCCCGCCATCGAACCGAAGAAACGGCGGCGGGTGAGGTTGCGCAGATAGCCCTCGAGCGGATCCGCGGGGCCTTCCTTGAATTCACGATCCGACATTGGGCTGCTTCCTCGATTCAATCCTTGACGATGGCGGCGTCCGAACAGAGGACGGCGTTGGCGAGCATGGTCCACGCGGCGAGTTCGGCGGGGTCGA
>JAQWJM010000134.1:0-31988 GCA_029248335.1 Phycisphaerales bacterium | reverse complement strand
TAGGACCACATCGACGCGGGAATCACGTCGTAGGGCATGCCGGGGCCGCTGGCCCGGACGATGCAGCCCGCACCGCCACCACGCTCGAAGAAGTCGACCATGATCGCATGCCGACCCGCCTGCAGGCCGATCGAGCCGGTGCGTTCCTGCATCCCGTGAAGGCCGTCGTTGTCCACCAGCGGCTGGTTCGCGATCCAGAGACGACTTCCGTCGTCGCTCTCGGTTCCGAAGGTCCAGAGCCCCGGCGCCGGCACGTCGATCCAGCCGGTCCAGCGGACGCCGACGTTGTCGGCGAGCCCGGTGTCCGCGAACTCGCCGTTGGTCGACGGGGCGTCGATGTTCTCCCAGACCTGCTCGCCGAAGGGTTCGAGCGACGCGAAGTCGGGGAGCACGCTCGGATTGTCGAGGGCGTAGTACCGGCCGAGCACGCCCGGCGTGGTCCCGGTGGGATTCTCCGGCGGCAGGAGGCCTTCGATCTGCACGGTGACCGACGCCGAGTCGAAGATCGAGTCCGCCCGCATCGTGTAGTCGAAGAAGTCGTATCCGGTGTATCCCACGGGGGAGGTGTAGAGCAGCGCAGCGCTGCCGTCCGGGCCCCATTCCGGGATCACCTCGATGGTGCCGCCGTTCGTGGAGACGGTGTCGGCGCTGGTGATGTTGCCGGCCCCACAGGCGAGGCCGGAGTCGTTGCCGAGGACGTTGATCACGGTCGGAACCGATTCCTCGACCAGCATGAAGTCGTTGAGGGCGATCGTCTCGGGGGTCACCTCGTAGTCGCAGCCCAGCGAGTTGAAGGTCTGGGCGACGTTCAGGATGTTCTCCGGACAGAACTCCATCCGCATGTTGGCGAGACCGCCCGGGCAGGTGTGGCAGTAGCTCATGATCGTCGCGTTGGGAACGACCGAACAGTCGCCGCCCGCGCAGTTGTCGACCCCGATGTCATGCGTGTGGGGACAGCCGACGTTGTGGCCCAGCTCGTGGGTGAACACCATCAGGTCCCAGTTCTGGCCGGCGTTGTTCTCGATCGGGAAGGGGAAACTGCCGGCGAGATTCGCGCTCAGGCCGTAGGCGTAGCTGCCGCAGAGGCCAGGAAGCCAGGCGACGCCGCCGCCGAGGCCGCGGCCGCTGAGGAAGTGGGCGAGATCCCGCTGGACCGACCCCATGTTCTGGTTCCAGTACTCGCGGAAGGCAACGAGTTCGTCACCGGTGCCGCCGGCGCTCCACGGATCCTCCTCCGACCAGAGTCGGATGTAGCCCAGTCCGAGCCGAACGCCGAAGTCACGGTTGTAGATGTGGTTCGCCGCCGCGGTCAGCGTCGCGATGTACGCGGTCGCGGCGACGCGGTCGCCGCTGAAGAGGCCGAGCAGTTCCTGATCGGTCTCGATCGCGAGTCGAACCCGCTTGCAGGGGCCGCCGGAGGTCGAACCAGCGATGCCGCCGCTCGCGGCGTCGGGCTGGACGGGACCCGGATCGATCCCGGGACGAGCGGGTTGGTCGAGCAGGTCCGTGCCGCAGAAATTCTCGAGCAGCTCGGGTGCGATGGGCGGGAGGGCGTCGAGCCGGTGGACCTTGACCGGGCCACCTTCGAGTCCGTCGGACACGCCCCACACGATCCCGTCGGCGCGAATCCAGCCTTCGACGCCGGCGGCGCTGAAGCAGAGGAACGCATCACCGTCGGGGTCCCCTTCGACGTCGCCGCCGAGGGCGAGGACGGTGGGTACCGCGAGGTTCGTGTCGCGACCCCGGGCGTCGGTCACGAGCACCCGGGCGTCGTCGGTGAACGGGTCGATGACATCGAGCCGCAGGGCGATCGAGCCGCCGAGCGGCAGCGGGAAGTTTCCGATTCGAACTTCGCCTCGGAGTTCCGCGGCGATCCGGGCCTGGTCGAGCAGCATCGGATCGATCGCGAGATCGAGGGCGGTCGCCGAGCCCGAGCCCGCGATGGGACGCAGGGGGCTGGGAATCACATCGGCCGGCATCGGCGTCTGCGGCGGGCGGACCTCGGCGGTCCGGGGCTTCGGCCGCCGATCGTCGGACGATCTGGCGTCGACGGTGAGGAAACCGAGGCCGACCGACGCGGTGAGCGCCAGAAGGCCGGTGGAGGCGAGCCGGGGGGTGGAAATCATGTCTTCGCGATCTCGGGCGTTTTTTCAGAAGCCGGTGGTTCCGACGGAACCTTCCGGGTGACGTTCAAGCCTAGTGCTCAGACCCGCGAATGCGGGGTCAAGTTCCCGAGAACGTTGATTTCCGCACCATGGACCCCGTTTTCAGGCGTGTTGAGGCCGTCTGATACGACGGGGGCACGCGACCAACGCGGAAAGGTCACCGCGGGTCGGATGGTGCGGGTGCGGAACCGGCGTCAGGGGGTCAGGGCGATCCGCCGGAAGAGCCGCACGCCGGTCTCGATGGTCGCGTCGTTGAAGTCGTATCGAGGCGAATGGAGATCGGGCATCGGGTCGGCGGGGGACGGGCGCTGGCCGAGCAGGAAGAAGCTCGCGGGCACGACCTGTCCGTAAAAAGCGAAGTCCTCGCCGCCCATCGTCGGGCGGTCGACTTCGAAGAGTCGATCGGCGCCGAGTTCGTCGCCGACGATCTCCCGCACGCGGTCGGTGGCCCCCGCATCGTTGACGGTCACGGGGTATCCGCGGCTGTAGCGGACTTCCGCACGACAACCGTGGGCGGTGGCGACCGCGGTCGCCACCTCTTCGATGCGGCGTTCCACGAGATCCTGGATCTCGGGGCGGAGACTGCGGGCGGTTCCGCCGAGGCGGGCGGACATCGGAATGACGTTGAACGCGGAGCCGGCGTCGATCACGGTCACGCTGACCACCGCGGCATCGAGCGGGTCGACGTTGCGACCGACGATCGACTGGAGCGCCGTGACGATCGCGGCGGTGGCCACCACCGGGTCCTGACCGAAGTGGGGTTGCGCCGCGTGACAGCCTTCACCGTGCACGTCGATCTCGAAGCGATCGGAGGCGGCGAGCAGCGGGCCGTCCTTCACGCCGACCATGCCCGCGTCGAGCATCGGCCAGCCGTGCAGTCCGAACATGCGATCCACCTTGAACGGGGCGACGCGGCCTTCGAGGCAGCCGTCCTCGACCATGCGTCGTCCACCGCCGCCGCCCTCCTCCGCGGGCTGGAACACCATGACCACGGGCCGCTCGAGTCGGCCCGCCGCCGATTCCACCGCGAGCGAACGGGCGGCGCCGAGCAGGATGGTGGTGTGGCCGTCGTGTCCGCACGCGTGCATCCGGCCGGGATGCGTCGATTCCCAGGGCAGGCCGGTCTCTTCCTGGATCGGCAGGGCGTCGATGTCGGCGCGGAGGCCGGTCGCGGGGCCGTCGGTGCGACCGGGGATCCAGGCGAGAACGCCGGTGCCGCCCGCGAGGCCGCCCACGTGTTCGATGCCGGCCGCGGTCAGCTCCCGCTGGATCACCTCGCTGGTGCGATGTTCCTCGTAGCCGACTTCGGGGTGGGCATGGAGGTCGTGTCGGATCTCGACCAGCGACTCCACGAGTTCATCGGGGAGGCGTCGGTCGGCGGGAGCGTCGTTGTATCGGGACATGACCACAGCCTAGCGGTGCGGGAAGCCGCGAGCCTGCGTGCGAACCGGCTCACTTGCGAAGGACCGGAAGTCCGACCGAGGCCCGTCCGGCGTTCATCATCGCGAACGCGGGCGGATGGTGGTTCACCAGCCGCGAGAGCTGGCTCATCGAGATGCCGAGGATCTTCGCGGAACCCGCGACGTCCCAGCGGCGGGCCACGATCACATCGAGGGCTTCGGCGAGCAGCGCCGGGTAGTCCCCGTTCTTCGGGTTCACCGGCAGGCGGGTGCCCTGGCGGCGTGCCTCCCAGAGTTGGCTGGGGCGGTGCCGGTCGCGGTTGGTGGGGGTGCGGACCTTGAGGGCGAGTCGGAGGCGAAGCCGCGAGATCGCGACCGAACGGTTGACCTGCTGCTGTCGGCGTTCGGTCGCCTTCGATTCGAGTTCGCTGGGCAGATGCACGAGACGGGCCCCGGTCTCGACCTTGTTGCGGTGCTGACCACCCGGGCCGCCGGATCGACCGAACTGGAACTCGCAATCCTTCAGCAGGTCCTCGGGATCGAGGGTCGCCGGATGCACGCCCTGGAGCATGATGGCGTCGGGGTCGATGTAGGGCGGTCGGTAGGCCAAGGAAGGAATCGCCTTGCGTTTCGGAGGGGCGGGAAGTGTCACTCGGAAGATAGCCGGTGCGGCCCCGGACGGCTGGCTCAGGCCGTTCCGGTCTCGGATCGGGTGGTGGCCGCGGGCGCGAGTTCCAGCTCGTCCCGCTCGCCCGCCGCGAGTCGCCGGTCACCGAGGGCCGCGATCATCGCGGCGTTGTCGATGCACCATTCGAGCGGCGGAAGCCGGCATTCGACGCCGCGGTCCGCGCATTCCGCTTCGAGCATCGCGCGGATCGCGGCGTTGGCGGTGACGCCGCCGCCGACCAGGAGCGATCGGATCCCCGGGCGGGCGTCGAAGGCACGACGCAGATTGCGACGCAGCGCCTTGATCGCCGCGGCCTGGAAGGAGGCCGCCAGATCCGCCCGGCGACGATCGTCGAGCACCGGCGGGGTGCGTCCGGGTTGTCCACGGGCGGCGTAGAGCACCGCGGTCTTGAGTCCGCTGAACGAGAAGTCGAGGGACTCCCGCCCGAGATTCGCGACGGGCAGGGTGAACGCGGTCGGGTCCCCCGACTCGGCGAGTCGCTCCACCGCGGGCCCGCCGGGATGACCGAGATCGAGCATCGCCGCGACCTTGTCGAACGCCTCGCCGATCGCGTCGTCGATCGTCCGGCCGAGCAGGCGGGGATGGATCGGATCCTCGACGAGGTAGATGCTGGAGTGCCCGCCGCTCGCCACGAGACCGAGGGCCGGAAGGGCGGGGGGTTCCCGTTCGAGCATCCCCGCGACGAGATGCGCATGGACGTGGTCGACGCCGACCAGCGGGATGTCGAGCGCGAGCGCGAGTCCCTTGGCGGCGCTGGTCCCGACGAGGAGGGCGCCGATGAGGCCGGGCCGATGACCCACCGCGACCGCGTCGAGATCCTCGAGCCGGATGCCGGCGTCGGCGATCGCCCGCCGGACGACCGGGAGGATCCGCTCGAGATGAGCGCGGCTCGCGATCTCCGGAACGACGCCGCCGTATTCCTCGTGGAGTTCGTGCTGCGTCGCGACGACGGACGACCGCACGCGGACGCCGTCCTCCACGACCGCCGCGGCGGTCTCGTCGCAGCTGGTCTCGATGCCGAGCAGGAGTCGAGTCGGACGGGCTTCGTCGGTCGCGGTCATGGCGTTCCGTCGGATTCGGACGAGGGGCCCGGATCGACGCCGGTGGCGGACTCGTCGAGTTCGAGGATGCGGGCCTCGGTCTTCGAGAGTTCCTCGAGCAGTCGGGTGCGATACGCGAGCTGGTCGCGGAGTTCCGAGGAGGCGACCGCCTCCGCACCCGGATCCTCCCCGACGATCAGCCATTCGTCGGTCTCGAGCTTCGACGCGAGCGTGCGCAGCGCGGCGGCCAGCTGGGGGTCCTTGATCTCCTCGTCGACCCACGCGGGATCCCCGAAGCGGGCTTCGGCGGTCTCGCCCGGATCCACGATCGGTTCGTAGCGTCGTCGATTGACGACGAGATCGCGGTACGCGTCGGTGTCGAGATCGATGACGAATCCCGGATCGGGATCCACGCCCCACACCTCGGCGTCGCCCCGCTTGTCGAGGTTCCGCCCGTTCGGCAGGTAGTACCGGGCGGTGGTCATCTTGAGGGTTCCGCGGTCGCCGGGCAGCGGTCGCACCTCCTGCACCGAGCCCTTTCCGAAGGTCCGCTCGCCGAGGATCTTGGCGCGATCGTTGTCCTGGAGGGCACCGGCCACGATCTCGCTCGCCGAGGCGGACCCGTCGTTGACCAGGACCACCATCGGCAGAAGATGATCGTCGTCGTCGCGGTTCGCGGTCCAGCGCCGGCCGTCGCCCTTTCGATCCCGCACGGACACGATCACGCCGCGCTCCAGAAACAGATCGGCGACGTCGATCGCCCCGTCGAGGGTTCCGCCGCCGTTGAAGCGGAGATCGAGGACCAGGGCCTCGACGCCCGCGGCGTCGAGGTCGTCGAGCGCCTCCCGCATCTCCTCGATCGTGCGCTCCGTGAACTGCGTCAGTCGGATGTAGCCGATGCCGCGTTCGGGATCGAGCACGTGGTCCCATCCCTCGCCGTCACGACGGATCCCCTTGACCGAACGGGTCTCGATGCGTCGGCGGATCACTTCGAGGTCGGCTTCGGTGCCGTCCGCGTGTCGGACGGTGAGCGTCACCGGCGTCCCCTCGACGCCCACCAGCAGGTCGATGCAGGCCTCGCTGTCGAGTCCGAAGGTGTCGTTGTCGTCGATGGCGAGGACCACGTCGCCGGCCCGGACCCCGGCTTCCAGCGACGGCGAGTCCTCGAGCGGACTGATGATGCGAAGCCGGTCGTCCACGATCTCGATCTCCGCCCCGATCCCGACGTAGGAACCCCGCATCTGCTTGTCGAAGTCGGATTCCAGCCGAGGGGGGATCCACACCGTGTACGGATCGTCGAGGGTCTCGAGCATTCCGGAGATCGCGGCCTCCTGCATCTTCGCCACGTCGGGTTCGCCGACGTGGTCCTCGAGCACCATCGCCCGCACGTCGATCAACGGATCGAACCACGAGAGGTCGTCGCGTCGCCCGGCGCCGAGGGTGACGAGGATCTGCACCAGGAGCAGCACGCAGAGGACCGGGACGGCCCAGCTGCCGAGTCGGATGGTCGGTCGGGTTCGTGGAGCGTCGTTCATCGAAGATCCGTTCATCGAGTCGGGAGAAAGGAGCGGCCGTTTCAATCATACGGACCCGGGCGGTCGGGACGACCCGGGTGACGGGCGAGTCCCCGTCCGGCCGGATCACCGGTCGGGCCTGCTACGATCGAAGGTCGTTCAAGGTTCCGAAACGCCCCTCCGAGACCACGCCCGCATGAAGGATGACCATCGGGAGTCCATCGACATCCACGAGGAGACCGCGATTCTCGTCGCGGTCCTGTTGCCGACCACGATCGAGGAGCCCGACCCGCTCCAGGAGCTCGCCGCGCTCGCGGATGCGGCCGGGGTCCGGGTCGCGGGGCGGTTGCTCCAGCAGCGCGACCATCCTCGGGCCCGCACCTATCTCGGAAAGGGCAAGGTCGAGGAACTCGCCGCGATGGTCGACATGCTGAAGGCGAAGGTCGTCGTCTTCGACAACGACCTTTCGCCGATGCAGATCAAGGCCCTCGAAGAGGACTTGAAGTGCAAGGTGCTCGACCGAAGCGAACTCATCCTCGACATCTTCGCGACCCGCGCCGCGACCAAGGAGGCGAGGCTGCAGGTCGAGATCGCCCAGCTCGAATACACCGCCCCCCGGCTCCGATCGATGTGGAGCCATCTCGGGCAGGTGACCGGCGGCGCACCGATGGGCGTGGGGACCCGCGGTCCCGGCGAGCAGCAGCTGGAGATCGACCGAAGACTGGTCCAGCAGCGGATCGTCCGACTGAAGCGGAATCTCGCAGAGGTTCAGGCCCGGCGGACCCGCGAAGTCGCGGGGCGACGCGACGATCACTACACGGTGGGACTGGTCGGCTACACCAATGCCGGCAAGAGCACCATGTTCAACGCACTCACCGACGGCGACGCGTTCGAGGCGGACATGCTCTTCGCGACGCTCGGGACCCGCATCGGGGCCTGGAATCTCGGTGGCGGGAACCAGGGACTGATCTCCGACACCGTCGGATTCATCCGGGATCTGCCGCATCATCTCGTCGCGAGTTTCCGGGCCACCCTCGAAGAGACGGTCTATGCGCACCTGATCCTGATCGTGCTCGACGTCGCGGACCCGGGGGCGGCGCGGCAGTTCGAGACGGTGACCGCGGTGCTCGACGACATCGGCGCGGTCGACCAGCCTCGGATCCTGGTGCTGAACAAGGTCGACGCGCTCCGGAACACGGTCGAGGAGGGACGGGTCCCCGACGACACCCTCGATGCATGGCTCGAGACGAATCCCGACGCCATCGTCACCAGCGCGAAGGCGGGAGAGGGGCTCGAGCAGCTGACGGAGGTCGTGCTCGAGCGGATGCGGGGCGAGCTCCGCGAGGTCGATCTCGCCATTCCACTCGCGGAATCCAAGCTGGTCGATCTCGTCGAGAAGCGCACGGAAGTGCTCGATCGCGACTACGACCGCCCGGGCGAGGTGGTGATCCGTACCCGGATCGGTCGCCGCCAGTTGGAGCGCCTGCTCGCGGGTGGTCCTCGATTCCTCGTCGACGGGATGGACGGTCCGACCTCGCTCGCGACGTTGTGGCCGGAGATCGAGCCGCCGCGGATGCCGCGGATTCCGCCGCACCTCGCGCTTCATCCCGAGTGATGCACGGCCGGCGGACTCAGCCCGCCGGTTCGATCGCCCGCCTGACCGCCGCGACCACGCTCGCGACGGGCGGTCGTCGGTCGGGCCGCACCCAGACCCGGCCGGGGGTCGGCTCGAACGAATGCCAGGCGACGATCCTCGAGCGTTCGTAGTGACGACCGGTCCAGATCCCCCGGTCGTCGCGGCCGTGGGCGATCCGCTGCCCGACGTGGGGAAAGCGATCCCATCGTTCGACGAAGCCGCCGAGCACCGCCCGTTCGACGCTCTCCCCGGCGGCCGGCCCACCGCCGATGAGGACGATGACGTTCTCCCGACCCGGCGCGAACTGGCGATACGCGCGGCGGAGCAGGCGCTCGGTCCGGGCGACCATCGCCGCCGCTCGATTCGCATCGCCGACCGCGACCACCTTCACGCCCGGGGTCTTCTCGGTTTCGGTGGCCTGCCGCGGGGCGTTCATCTCCATCATCCCGACCCGTCGTCCTTCGACGTCGCGGAGCACGTGTCGATCACCCATCCTCGCCCCCATCAGGAACTCCCGGGCGTCGGCGAGCAGGGCCGCGTCCGGTGCGGTCGTCGGCGTCCAGTCGACGCCCACGACGTAGGGACGCGGAACGGACTCCAGCGTCGCGAATGATTCGTGCAGCGGTCGCCTCGGTCCGGACGCACCGGAGAGTCGTTTCACGTGCACCGCGAAGACGTCTTCGCCCGCGTGCACCTCGAGATCGATGCTTCGTCCGCCGGGGTCGAGCACCTCGGCCCGCACCCGGTCACCCGCCGCGATGAAACGGAGCGCGACCTCGATCTCGGCTCGGACCGCCTGCCGTCGCGGACGTCGGGTCGCCGAACGGAGCCGGTGCAGGAGATCCCGGACGTCGAGTCCGGGAATCGCGCCGTTCGCGACCGCGTCGAAGAGCGAGGCCTCCAGCGCGTCGTCGCTTCGTTCGTGGGTGGAGGTGGAAGAGGGCATGGGGAAGGCCCCATTCTGGGCCGTGGTCCGGGTAACGGCAAGCCGTCGCAGTCGGTGCGACCGGACCATCGTCGGATCGTGCGTCGGGTTCGGGCCGGAGTCCCTTCGGGCGAAGGTCGATGAAACCTGCGAGGGGTGTGGGAACACGCGGATGCGATGTGCGTCGGGTCCGTGCTGGTTCGAAGGGGAGGAGCATCGAGATGAAGCTAGGCGAACTGATGGTCCGGCAGGGACTTCTGACCGAGGCCCAGGTGGAGCAGGTGCTCGCGGCCCAGGCCCGAAGGACCGAGCCGTTCGGTTCGATCTGCGAGCGACTCTTCGGAATCGCTCCGGAGGTGGTCGAGGGGGCCTGGGTCGAGCAGTACGAGGTGCTGACGGCCGGCATGGAGCCCGATTTCGGGGCTCAGGATCCTTCCGTGCTCGGTGTGGTCACGCGGCGGCAGGCGTGGCAGTTCCGGATCGTTCCGGTCTCGTGGGACGATGGGTGCCTGGTCCTCGTGACGACCAGGGACCATCTCGCCCGGGCGTTGCGATTCGCGACCCGTTCCATCCCGTTTCCCGTGTACTTCCTGCTCGTCGAGACGGCGGTCTTCGCCGAAGCGCTGAACGCGAACTACGCGATGCCGGGAATGGATGCCAACGTGGATTTCGGCACGATCGACCGACTCGCCACGAGCCTCTCGGATCGCGGGTCGGGCGAGGCGCCTGGCGGCGACTGATCGGCGTGTCGTTGATTCGGGGTGCGGGGGGCGTCGGCGGGGCCGGACTGCCCGAAGCTGCCTGGGCTGCTCGAGCCACTCGAACTGCTTGAGTCACTCGAACTGCTTGAAAGAAGAATGGCGACTCCCGGACTTGAACCGGGGACACCGGCATTTTCAATGCCGTGCTCTACCAACTGAGCTAAGCCGCCTGAAGCCTCGTGCGGAACGAAGCGGTCCGGGAGAGCGTACCGGGAGACGGCCGGCTGTCAAGCAGGTGGCCTTCCGAGTCCGCGTCCGGGTCAGTTCACCAGTCGCAGGTTCCGCATCGTCGCCCGAACGGTCGTGCTCGGCGGCGTGGCCACCGCGAGCCCGTCCTTGATCAGGTCCTGAAGGATCGCGAAGAGCGGGCCACCGAGGTAGGACCGGAGTGGCTGGATGCCTGCATATTCCTGAAGACGCGGAATGCCGTCCTCGAATTCGCAATCCTCGCCGAAGGTCCGCTTCCGGACGCCCAGCAGGAATCGGGAGGCGTGCAGCGTCGAATCCACCTCGTCGACGCGGAGCTCGCACATCCGGACCAGCACCGGGCGGAGCGGCTCGATGCCTTCGGCCCAGGCGGTTTCGTCCCCGCGAACGCAGGCGATGGCGATGACCAGCTCGTCGATGTTCTGGGCGATCCGCTCGATCGCGACGCGACGGAGTGCGTCGGTGCGGAGCAGGCTCAGATCGAAGGCGTGGTACAGGTGTTCGAGCACGTCTTCGAGCGAGACGTTCAGTCGCAGGGCGGTGTGTCCGGCCTCCCGGAAGAACGCCTTGCGAAGTTCGTCGATCGACGACGCGTTCAGCGAAGGGACGCCGGGGCCGGACGCGTGGTCCGGGGCGACTGTCGATCCGGTCGCAGTGTTCGAGCTCTTCAAATGAACCGCCTCCGTGGACGAGGTCGTCCGATCCCTTCGCACCCGTGCAACACGGGCGAACGAGCGATCCGGACCGACGCATCGTACGTCGAGCGACCCATCCGTCAATCATCGGAAGCGGCGGGTTTTCTGTTTTTCGAAGAGGCGAGGCATGTCCGAAAACTCAGACATCCGTGGCAGGATTGGAAATTCGCGCGATTCGTTCACCATCGAGCAGGTCGCTCCGGCGATCGGCCAGTGCGGGGAAGCGGGCGCGGTACTCGAGGAGTTCGGTGTGGTCGAAGTCGGCCTGCAGCGTCGTCTGCTCGTCGCCACTCTCCGCAAGCACCTCGCCGAGGGGGGAGACGAGCATGGAGCAGCCGCCGTAGCGGTGGGATGGATCGCTGCCGACGCGATTCACGGCGATCACGAAGGCCTGGTTCTCGATCGCTCGGGCGATCACCAGGGCCCGCCAGTGTTCGATCCGGGCGGTCGGCCAGTTCGCGATGATCGAAAGCACTTCGGCCCCTCCGGCGACGGCGAGCCGGTGGAGTTCCGGGAAGCGGAGGTCGTAGCAGATCGACGGGGCGATCCCGAAATCCTCGACGTGGTCGAGGACGATCTCGGTGCCCGCCGCGTAGAAGCGGGGCTCGTCGGTGAAGCCGAACGGGTGCATCTTCTCGTACACCGGTCCGATACGGCCGTCCGGATGCACGATCGCGGTCGCGTTGGCGTGGCCCGGTGCCCGCGCGACGCGGCGAGCGAACCCGATCTGCACCGACATTCCCCACCGACGTGCACACGCCGCGGCCCAGCCGAGCGAGTCCCCCCGTGTCGCGGCTTCGGTGTCCATCGTCCAGCCGCAATCCGACATCTCGGGGAGCACCACCAGCGTGCCTTCAGGGGCGTCGGACGCCTCGACCATCGCCTCCACGATCGCGTGCGACGCCGGTTTGCCGTGCCATGTCGGCGCGTACTGGAGGGCGAGAACGTGCATCGGTGGGGGCTCCCGGTCCTTCGGCCAGATCCGCTCAAGAACGACGCCACCGAGCAAGGCTTCGGTGGCGTCTTTCGTCGAAGGGCGACTGACGGGATTTGAACCCGCGACGTCCTGGATCACAACCAGGTGCTCTACCCCTGAGCTACAGCCGCCGTCGGAAGTTCCGAAGGGTATCGCGATCCGGCGCCGGGCTCAAGCGACGCCCCCACGTCGTCCGGGGCCCGAACGGTTCTCACGGGCCTTGATCTGGGTATTTTTTCGGCGGCTTCGATGCTTTTGGCGGTGTCTGGCCGATGGGGGAGGTGTTAGAATCCGGAATTCGCTTTCGGTGAATACGCACGAGGCCCTCTTCGATCATGAGCAGCACCGCATCCGTCGACCGACTCGCCGATCTCGGTGAGTCCAATCTCCACCGCAACCTGCCCACCGCCACCCTCGTCGAACATGCGATTCGACGGGGAGAAGGCGTCCTCGCCGCCAACGGCGCGCTGATGTGCGACACCGGGGCGCGGACCGGCCGGAGTCCCGGGGACAAGTTCCTCGAGGACACGCCCGGCGTCCACGACTCGATCGACTGGGGCAAGGTCAATCAACCGATCAGTCCGGAGAACTTCGCCGCGCTCGAATCGCTGGCGATCGAACACCTCCGCGACCGCAACGAGCTCTACCGGTTCGACGGATTCGCGGGGGCGGACCCGAAGTACCGCCTGAAGGTTTCGGTGGTGACCGAGGAGGCGTGGCATTCGCTCTTCGCCGCGACGCTCTTCATCAACGCCTCCGACGAGGACGCGGCGGGGTTCGAGCCCGACTGGGTGATCTACAACGCGTGCAATCTGAAGATCGACGATCCCGCGAAGTACGGGGTGAAGAACGGCCTCGCGGTCATTCAGAGCCTCGAGCAGCGGAAGGTGATCATCCTCGGCACCCGCTACGCCGGCGAGATGAAGAAGTCGATCTTCTACGCGATGAACCACGACCTGCCCGACATGGGCGTGTTTCCGATGCACTGTTCGGCCAACGTCGATCACGAGGACCCGGAGAACGTCGCGGTCTTCTTCGGCCTTTCGGGCACCGGCAAGACGACGCTCTCCGCCGATCCGAACCGGGATCTCGTCGGTGACGACGAGCACGGCTGGAGCGACGACGGCGTCTTCAACATCGAAGGCGGCTGCTACGCCAAGTGCATCAACCTCTCGAAGGAGGGGGAGCCGGAGATCTGGAACGCGATCCGGTTCGGCAGCGTGCTCGAGAACGTGGTGCTCGGGGACGATCGCGTCCCGGACTACGACGACGGATCCAAGACCGAGAACACCCGGGTCACGTATCCGGTGGACTTCATCGACCACGCCCGCCGACCGTCGATGGCGGGGCACCCTCGCAACGTGGTGTTCCTGACCGCGGACGCCTTCGGGGTGCTGCCGCCGGTCTCGAAGCTCACGCCCTCGCAGGCGATGTATTACTTCATCAACGGCTACACCTCGAAGCTCGCGGGGACGGAGGCCGGGGTGACCGAGCCCCAGCCCGGCTTCAGTCCCTGCTTCGGGGGGCCGTTCCTGCCCCGTCCGCCGATGGTCTACGCGGAATGGCTCGAGCGTCGGATCGCCGAACGCGGTGCGGACGTCTGGCTGCTGAACACCGGCTGGACCGGCGGTCCGTACGGGACCGGCAACCGTTTCAGCCTGGCGTGGACGCGGACCTTCGTCGACCGGATCCTCGACGGGAGTCTCTCCTCGGTCGAGACCCGGCCGCATCCGATCTTCGGGCTCCACATGCCCGTCGCGGTCGAAGGCGTTCCGGACGAGGTGCTCGATCCCCGGAACACCTGGGCGGATGGCGACGCCTACGACCAGATGGCCCGCAAGCTGGCGGCGAGTTTCCGCGAGAACGACGCCAAGTTCACCATCTCGGACGCGGTCCGGGAGGCCGGCCCCCTGGGCTGACGCCACCGATCCCTTCCACGAATTCGACGGGCCGGATCTCCACAAGGAGGTCCGGCCCGTGCTTTTCGGGTTTCATCCGCCCGGTCGGTGCGGGGGGCGTCCACGCGCCGTCGGCGAGGTCGGGCTCGGTTCGAATGGCATGAATCCGGTCCGCGCGTCCCGGATCGCGGCGGATCCGGCCGGATCGCCGGATTTATCGGCAGGCGAGGATCGCTTCGAGACGGGCTGGCGGTTGTTGTCGTTCTTTTGCGCAGATTCCTGCGTCGTCGAGCTGAATTCGCGCGGTCGAGCGTCCGATGAAAACCCTGACGCGGAAACTCGCCGGACGCGGGACACGTCGCAGGCCAGAGCATACGGGACGCAACACCATGAGCAACGAACAGTTCAACCTTCTCGACAAGGACGTTCTCACCACCGGGGAGGTGGCGAAGATCTGCAACGTCGCCAGCCGGACCGTGAGCAAGTGGTTCGACTCCGGTCAGCTGAAGGGATACCGGATTCCGGGATCGAAGGATCGTCGGATTCCGGTCGGCAACCTGCTCACCTTCATGCGGGAACACGAGATTCCGATGGACGGCCTGATGAGCGGTCGTCCCCGCGTGCTGATCTGCGATCAGGACGAAGGGGTCATCGACACGCTGACCTCGGTGCTCGGCGAGCAGACCAACTTCGACATCCACACCTGCGACAGTCTCTTCGCGGCCGGCATGGAATGCGAACGATTCCGTCCGCACGTGATGCTCTACGAACTCGGCGTCTCGGACGACGATGGTCGGCAGCTCTGCTCGATGATCCGCGGCAACGAGGAACTCCAGGTCACCCGCATCATCGCGATGAGCAGTCGGATCACCGACGGCCAGACCTCGCAGCTGATGCAGTCCGGCTTCGACGGCGTCCTGCGGAAGCCGTTCACCGTCCGGCAGGTGATCGAGGCGGTCGAGACCGCCCACGCCGTGGTCTATTGAATCGATGAAGGAACCGCGGCGACCTCCGGGTCGTCGCCTCGCAAGGACGCGAGTACGCCCCGAGGCAGCCGATCCGGCTGTATCGGGGCGTGTTCCATTTTTCGGGCCGCGAGGGTCGGCGCTGCTACCCTTTCCCGCCATGCGAATCGCGATCGCCCAGTTCGATGTGGTGGTGGGAGACCTCGCCGGCAACGCCGAGGCCGTTCGTTCGGCCGCGGCCGCGGCGGCGACGGACGCGGCCGATCTGCTGGTCCTCCCCGAGCTCTGCCTGATCGGCTACCCGCCGCGGGACCTGCTCCTCCGCGAGGAGGTCGTGCCGGCCTGCGAACGAACGCTCGAGGCGCTGGCGGCGGACCTTCCGCTGCCCACCCTGATCGGCACGCCTCGGCGGGTCGCCGGAGGCGGCCGGCCGATCGCCAATTCCATCGCGCTCTGCCGGAACGGCCGCGTGGAGGCGTGGCACGACAAGATCCTGCTTCCGACCTACGACGTCTTCGACGAGGCTCGCTGGTTCGAGCCCGGAAAGCGTCCGCTGGTGTTCGAACTTCAGACGTCGAAGGGGATTCGCCGCGTCGGCGTTCTCGCCTGCGAGGACCTCTGGCGGGCGCAGGACGTGGGCATCGAGCGACGATACGAGGTCGATCCGGTCGCGGCGATCGCCGACGCGGGATGCGACGTCGTGGTGAATCCCAGCGCGAGTCCGTTCGTGGCCGGAAAGTCCACCCGGCATCGCGCGATCCTCGCGGACGTGGCGGCACGCGTCGAGGCGCCGGTGGTGATGGTCAACCAGACCGGCGCCTGCGACGACCTCGTCTTCGACGGCGGGTCCATGATCGTCTCGCCGGATGGCGGGTCGCTCGGATCGCTCGACCGGTTCCGGCCCGCCCAGGGGACCTTCGACCTCGACGCGGGCGTCACGGATCTCGCCGACGAACCGTCGGTGCATGCGGACCGCTTCGAGGCGATCAAGCTGGCGCTGGCGTCCTACTGCCGACGAACCGGACATGGTTCCGTCCTGCTCGGACTCTCCGGTGGCATCGACTCGGCATTGGTCGCGGCGCTCGCGGCCGCGGCGCTCGGGCCCGATGCGGTGCTCGGCGTCCTGCTCCCGAGCCGGTACTCGTCCGAGGGATCGCGGTCGGATTCCCGTGATCTCGCGGCCAGGCTCGGCATCCGCGCGGAAGAGATGTCGATCGAACCCCTGCACGCCACGGTGGCCTCCACGCTGGAGCCCGTGCTCCGCGTCGACGGGGACGGGCTCGAGGGGCTCGCCGACGAGAACGTCCAGGCCCGGTCCCGCGGGCTCCTCCTGATGGCGCTGTCGAACGCCCGCGGACGGATGCTTCTCTCCACCAGCAACAAGAGCGAACTCGCGGTGGGGTATTCGACCCTCTACGGCGACATGTGCGGCGGGTACGCGCCGATCGGGGATCTCTACAAGGTCGAGGTCTTCGAACTCGCCCGGTGGATCAACGACTCGCACCGCGCGCTGGGATTCGAGACACCGCCGATCCCGGTCGCGAGCATCGAGAAGCCGCCGTCCGCGGAACTTCGTCCGGATCAGCGTGACGACGAATCGCTGCCGGACTACGAGGTGCTGGACGCCTACCTCCGAGGACGGATCGACGAGGCGCGGGCCCCGGAATCACTCCGGGAGGCGCTCGGGGTCGATGCGGACCTCGTTCGACGCATCGAACGACTGCTCGCGATCAGCGAGTTCAAGCGGTACCAGGCGACGATCATTCCCAAGCTCTCGCCGCGCACCTTCGGACGCGGGCGGGAGATGCCCGTGGCCGCCCGCTGGAATCCCGGGGACTGAGCCTCCGGTTCAGCCGGCCCGGACGTGGGCGGGGCGTGGCTCGACCGCGGTGGGTTCGATGAAACGCCCGCCGGTCCTCCGGCCCCGGACCTGCCTCGACTCGACGGCGATGAACTCGTCGGGTTCGACGAGGTACGCGGTCAGCGATCCCCCCGCGACGCAGCCGGTGTCGACGTTCACCGCCACCGGCCGCGCGTTTCGAACCGACCGGATCGGGGCGTCGACGGGCTTGTGCCCGCAGACGATCAGTCCGTCCTCGCCGGCGTAGTCGGCCCACCAGGGTGAACCGCCGGCTTCGGGCTTGAGGTGGATCTTGTCGTGGGGTTCGGTGTTCGCGAGCCCGAGTTCCGGTCGGATTCCCGCGTGGACGACCGTCGCATCCCCGACGGTCGTCTCGATCCTCGGGATCGTGTCGGCGAGCCGTCGCCATGCGGCGTCGACCATGCCACCCTCCATAAGCCGGGCGTACACGCCGCGGTCCGACCGCGAGATCCGATCGAGCGGCGTTCCCGCGGCGAGTCGTTCGAGGGAGTGGAAGATTCGGAGATCCTGGTTCCCGCACACCGACTCGATGGAACGGCCCGCGCCGGCGAACGCATCGATCGCGTCGACGGTTCCGGCGGGATCCGGCCCCTTGGTCAGGAGGTCGCCGGTGAGGACGACCCGGGTCACGGCCCGAAGCTCCACGAGCACGTCGAGCAGCTCCCGGAGCTCGTCGCCACAGGCATGGACGTCGCCGATCACCGCGGTGATGTTGGTGGGATCACGCTTCACAGCCGTTATTTCGACGCGAACCCGTCGAATTGTTCGGTGATTTCGTGCGAATCATGTCGGATTCGACGCCGGATCGGTGCGACGCGGTGACCGCCCTACGATGGACACGTGCCGATTCGCCGCCTTCCAACCTCCGTCGTGAACCAGATCGCCGCCGGCGAGGTCGTCGAGCGGCCCGCGAGCGTCGTCAAGGAACTGATGGAGAACGCGTTCGACGCGGGCGCCACGCGGATCGAGATCGAGGTCGCGGGTGGCGGTCGGGATCTGATCCGGGTCGCCGACGACGGTGGGGGCATCCCGGTCGAGGAGCTCCCGCTCGCGGTCGAATCCCACGCGACCAGCAAGATCGAATCCGCCGCCGATCTCGAAGCGGTCGCGACGATGGGGTTTCGCGGCGAGGCCCTGGCCTCGATCGCATCGGTCTCGCGATTCGCCATCGAGAGCCGGGTCGCCGGCACCGACGAAGCCTGGAGGATCGAGGTGGTCGACGGGGTGGCGACGCCGCCGGCCCCGGTCGCGGGGCCGGTGGGAACGAGGATCGAGGTTCGAAATCTCTTCCACGCCGTTCCGGCTCGCCGCCGATTTCTCAAGAGCGAGACCGCCGAGTCCGCGCGGATCGCGGAGATCGTCCGCCTGCTGGCCCTCGCGCGGCCGGGCATCGGACTGCGACTCGTCTCGAACGGGCGGCCGCTCGTCGACCTTCCCGCCACCGACGATCCACGGCGTCGGATCGTCGGCGTGCTCGGAGCCGAGATGGACGGGCGGCTGCTCGAGGTTCGCGGCGAGATCGGAGCACCGGACGACGGGACGCTGGTCGGCGTGTGGGGACTGGTCGGGCTCCCCGAGACGGCGCGACCGACCTCCCGGCATCAGCGGTTCTTCCTGAACGGCCGCGCCATCAACGACCGGTCGCTCTCGCACGCCTTGAAGGAGGGGTTCCGAGGACTGATCGAACCCGGGCGTCATCCGGTCGGGGTCCTGCACCTCGACATGGCCCCCGCGCGGGTCGACGTCAACGTGCATCCGGCGAAGACCGAGGTCCGTTTCCGGGACGCACGTCCGTTGCACGGTCTGGTTCGACGCGCGGTTCGCGAGACGCTCGAGTCCGCGGATCTGGTGCGGGACATCGGCATCCCGGAAGCGCCCGCGACACGCGAGGAACCGACGCCGCCGATCGTCGAGACGCGATCGATGCCGCCGGCGCCGTCCACCGCGGGGGCGGGGCGGGAACGGACGTCGGGATTCGAGCGACGGTCGAGCCCGGGGCTGGATCTCCAGCGGGCCCGGGCCGCGATGGAGGACGTCCCGCTGAACAGCACGGCCGTCGAGGTCCTGCCGACGCTGGTCGGTCGCGACGCGGTCCTGCAGGTGCATCAGTCGTTCCTCGTGACCCAGGACGCGGAGGGCCTCGTGATCATCGACCAGCACGCGCTCCACGAGCGGGTGATGTTCGAACAGTTGCACGAGCGATTCTCCGAAGGTCCCCTCGAATCACAGCGTCAGCTCGTGCCGGTCGTCTTCGACGCGGAACCGGCGTCGATCGCGGCCCTCGAGACGCTCGCGCCGCTCCTGGAACGGCTCGGAATCGATGCGGTCGCGGCCGGTCCGCGGGGGATCGCGATCCACGCCTTCCCCTCGCTGCTCATCCATCGGCGGGTCGAGCCGGCGCCATTCCTCGCCGAGCTGCTGGACCGGGCCGCGGACGGCCAGGTCGATCACGAGGATCACGAAGCGGCGTTGTCCGAAGTGCTCGACGTGATGAGTTGCAAGGCCGCGGTCAAGGCGGGCGACCGCCTCGGCGAGCGGGAGATCGCGGAGCTGCTCGCGATGCGGGATCGGATCGACCGGGACGGGAGCTGTCCGCACGGGCGACCCACCCATCTGCGGATTCCCATCGCGGAGATCGAGCGACGTTTCGGGCGATCACCGGGCTGACCGGTCGAATCCGCGCGACCTCCGACGGGTTCAGCCGCCGGAGACCGGCGGCAGGGCTTCGATCCGATCGCCATCCGCCAACATCGCATCCGGCCGGATGATCGCGTCGCCGCGGGCGAACGCCACGGTCTTCGCGTGGGTCGCGAGGCCGGGATGGCGTTCGATGAGCGAGTTCAGGGCGTCAAACGCCGTCGATCCCGCGGGAAGTCGGAGCGCGACGAGCTCGACGTCCGCCACCTCGCGAAGCACCGCGTGGAGGATCATTTCGATCCGGATCTCATCCATCGACGTCGTCAAGGTCCGGTCCCTCCGCTTCGACGCATGTGGTCGTCCCGATGAGGAAGGAATTCGACGGGCGTGCCGGCCGGGACTTCGCCGTCGATCACGGGAAGCCGTGCGAAACCCGTCGTCCCCACGAGGTGGGGCAGATCGCCCGAGCCCTGCCAGCCCGGAATCGCGACTTCGACGTTTCCGTCGCCGTCGACCACCAGGTTCGCGGGTCTGAAGGCGGGACGCCGGGGATTCGCCCGCGTGGCGGCGTGCAATGGCAGCGAACGCGATGCGACGGCGACTTCGATGCCCCGGAATGCATCGAACCAGGGGCGGAGCAGCACGTGAAGACACGCGAACGCGGAGACGGGATTGCCGGGCAGGCCGACCGCGACGGTTCCGCCGTCCGGAGCCAGCCAGGCGGAGAACGGCTTTCCCGGCTGCATGCGGACGCCGCGGACGAGTGTCTTCCAGCCTCGTCGGGCCCAGTGCCCCGGCACGAGATCGAGAACGCCGGCACTGACCCCGCCGACGGTGATCACCAGGTCGGCGTCGGCCGCCGCGGCGTCGAGCCCGTCGCGGGTCGCGGACGGATCATCGATGACGTGCCTCGTCCCGGTCACGTTCCCGCCGAAGGTCCATCGATCGGCGATCAGATCGACGAGCAGCGGTCGGTTCGAATCACGGATCAGAACCGCATCACCGTCGCGGTCGAGGGGGTCGTCGGCGGGGCGGAGTTCGTCGCCGGTGGTGACCACGACGACCCGGGGCGGACGATGGATCGAGACCAGGCCGGTTCCGACCGCGGCACCGCCCGCGATCGCCGCGGCCCGCGCCACGGCGTCGATCCGCGTTCCGCTCGGCACCAGGACGTCACCGGCCTTCGCGTCGGCGCCGCGTCGGTGGATGTTCCGGCCCGCCCGCACGTCCTTCGCCGTCACTTCGAGCGGATCACCCCGGTCCGTCGACTCGTGTTCGATCACGGCGTCCAGCGTGCCGGGCACCGCGGCGCCGGTCGCGATCGCGACGCAGCCACCGGCCGCGACGTCCTCCGGCATCGCGCCGCCCGCCGGAATCGAACCGAGGACCGGCAGTCGTTCACCGGTCGCCAGGTCCGCGGTCCGTACCGCATAGCCGTCCATCGTCGCGCGATCGAACGGTGGGTGGTCTCGATCGGCCCGGATCGGTTCGGCGAGCACGCGCCCGAGGAGATCCTCGTCGGTGATCCCCATGCTGGTCGTCGGTCGGTCCGGAGCGATCGTCTCGAGCATCCGGGCGATCGCGTCCTCGACCTCGATCGGACCGTCGTGGCTCATCGGTCGTCGTTCCCGAGGAACGCGAGGATCCCGTCGATCGCGACCTCCGCGGAGGGGGCGAGATCGTGTTCGGCGAAGGCGACTTCGAGGCGTCCGGCGCCGACGCCCGATGCGGCGAGCGACGCCCGCCAGCCGATCGCGTCCGCGGCGGGCACCACGGTGTCCGCCGCCCCGTGCACGACGAGGGCGCGTTCCGCGACCCGCCCACCGACCTGCATGGGATTCCGGGTGCCGAGTTCGGCCGCGATCTCCGCCGGTACGCCGAGTGCTTCGGCGAGGGCGAGTTCCATGCGTTCGGGCCGATTGCCGTAGGTCTCGAGAATCGGCGGGGAGACCAGCACGAACGAGCGAACGTCGAGTTCGGCCGCCGCGACCGCCAGCAGCGGCGCGGTCGCGGAGAGTCCGACGACCGAACACTGATGTCCGTCGGTCGAGCGTCGCGCCTCCCTCAGCAGGTTCCGCGTCGCCTCGATGCAGCCGGCCGCATCACGCTCCGCGTCGAAGCCTGCGGGCCGGATCACCGCGTGGCCCTCGTCGAGCAGGGCCTCGGCCAGTCGGTCACCGAACTGCACGAGACCGCGTGCGGCGGGGCGCTCGAGTTCGATCCCGAACATCGCGTCGCCGGCGAGGATCACCACCAGATCACCACTCGGATCGGAGGGTGATCGGAAGTCCGCGGGTCGAGGTTCGCCGAACGCGAGGTACTCGAGCCGTTCGTGTCGGGTCTGGGGCTTCTTCGGGGCCATGGCACCGCATGATAGGAGCGAGCCACCGCGACGGTGGGATCAGCGGGGGTCGTAGCGGAAGTCGTCGTCGCTCAGGAAGCCGTTCCGAGGGAAGTCGGTGATGGTGTCGAGAAACGCCTCGTGCCCGTGCATGCCGCAGCAGGCGACGTCCTCGCACTCGACATGGCCGTCGAGGCAGACCAGGTTCGCGCAGCCGCCGTGCCGGAACGCCTGGGTGCCGCCGTGCACGAGGCCGAGATCGACCTCGACGGTGTTCGATGGCGCCCGCATGAACTTGTTCGCGCCACCGATCCAGCCGCCATCGCCGAAGAGCGCGGTGGTGGTGGGGCGTCGGTGGGCCGCGGCCGGAATCCCGCGTCGGCAGTGGTCCCAGCCTTCGAGCAGGTTGCCGTCGGGGTCGAGCGTCGGGTAGCGGCCCTCGGCGCCCACGAACGTCGTGTTGTAGTTGTAGCCCGTCGAGGGATCTTCGCCGAACGTGCTTTCACCCCGGAAATCCGGGCACTGGAACACGCGATCCCCGCCGCCGAGATGCGTCCAGATCGGGCCCTCGACGATCGTGCCGTCCGGGCGATGCTCGAAGTCCCAGGTCGTGGTGCGGACGCCGCCGTCGATGACGTGGTGGAGGATCGCCGCGGGGTAGCCGCCCTGGGTCGCGAGATACGATTCCGCCGCGATGTGGAGTTGCCGGAGATTCGACCGGCATGCCGTGCCGCGGGAGGCCGCGGAAGCGTTGCTCAATCCGGTCGAGACCAGGGCGAGGATCGTGACCACCACGCCGAGCACCACGAGGATCTCGACGACCGTGAAGGCGGCTCGCCGAGGGGTTCGGACGGGGCCGGTGCGGTGGAACGCGGCGGTGGGGCGGTGTCGGGTCCGTTCGTTTCGACTCATTCGGTCCACCCCGCCAGCAGCAGACCGAGATCGGGACCATCGACGACGCCGAACCCGTCGAGATTCGCCGCCGGATCTTTGGTCCCCCAGGCGGCCAGCATCAATCCGAGATCGATGCCGTCGACCGCACCATTTCCGTCGATGTCCCCGACGATTCCATCGGATTCCTCCGGTGCGACGTCCGCGATCGCATCGATCTCCGGGGTCGACACATCGCCATCGTTCGAAAGCCGGACGAACCGGATCCAGTCGAGTCCGAGTGTCGCGAGGTCGATGCCGGCCCCACCACCCGACCCGTCGTACATCTCGATCACTTCGAAGTGACCCAGTCCGGCCATCTCCAGCGGCCCCCGGGCGGGATCGACCGGACGGGTGAAGTCGGTCGGCAGCCGTCCGCCGACCTCGGCGTAGGGACCCGCATCGAGCCAGCCGATGGTCGGCATCGCCCCGTCGGCTTCCACGCCGTCGACGTCGAACCAGACCACGCCGTCCTGGCTCACTTCGATCCGGCCACCCTCGGCGTAGAGTCCGCCGGCGACGCCTGCGGGCGGGGCGAGGTCGGACAGGAAGGCATTGCCGAAGACCAGGAGATCGATTCCATAGGGATTCGCAGGATCGTCCAGCACCTGGTGGTCGAACGCGAGCACGATCGAGCCGCCGACGCCCAGCGACACCACCTCGGAGGCGAGAAACGCGGGCTGGAACGGGGTCACCGCGGCGGGGAACAGGCTTCCGCCGGTGGTGCGGGTCGGCTCGCCGAGTGCGGCCTCCGGAAAGTCGTATCCGGGGATGCCCCCGATGCCGGGATCGAAGGCCACCACCTCGGCGGCGAACGGGGATTCAGCGCCGAGGGCGGCAGAGGTCGCCATCGCGGCGAGCATCGCGGCGCGGGCGGGAAGGCGGTTCGGGGACGTGGGCCGGGTGGGCATGCCAAGGCACTCCGACGACCGGATTCGCGCCGGTCGGGCGGAAGAATGTCCGATCGCGTCGGACATCCAATCATTCGGGCAGGTCTTCCGGCTCCGGGCTTCTGGCGAACCGGCCTTCCCGGATCGCCGAGGAATCGACGATGCAGTGGCTGATGGTCCGCGAGATCGACCAGATTTGGCCGATCGTGCCCGTTACGGCGGCGCGTCCGCGGCGGCTTTGAACCGCCTTCCCTTCAAGGAGGACACGGAAGTCCATTTCTGGACGGTGCCTCCCTGCCCGCGATTCGTCGCGGAACCCGATATCGACCAGAAGTATATCGGCTGTCGGAGCGGTGTCGTCGGTCGTTCCACGGGGTTCCGACGCGTTGACACCCTTTCATGCGGCCCGGTACCCTGCTCGTTCTGCCTGCCCCGGAACCGGGGCGGACGGAACCGGACGCGGCCCCGTCGCGAAGCGGTTTCGATGCGGAGTCGGGAACCCGGGTTCCCACCGTTCACGTCCCCTCACCGGGACAGATTCGAGGTACGAGCCGACATCCGTCTCGGAAGTCGTCGTGCCTTCAGTCCCGTTCCCCGGTCGCATCCACGCGGCCGGATTCACGCCTGGTCCGATTCAGGACCGACCGCCGGCGGATCCACCGGATCCGTTTCACGGCAGACCCCGCCGATCGAACACCGATCGGCGATGGAGGATCGATTCGATGGATCGCACGTTCCGTACCTCGACGTCCACCAGCCTCGTTCGCGCCCTCGCGATCGGTGGCGTGCTGCTCACCGGATTCGAAGCCACCGGCTTCGGTTCCACGGCGTTCGCGGCCGAGACCCCGGTCGCGCAGGACGCGGCCGAGGCGGATCGGGTCCGCATGGTCGGTGACTTCCTCCACTACGTCCTGATCGCCAAGCCCGACCTCGCGGAAGCCGCGGGTCAGAAGCTGTTCGCCAGCGGCATCACCGACGCGGAACTCGCGGACGTGGTCAGCGAAGGCGATCTCGACGACAAGGTCGAACGATCGCTCCGACGCGGCCGAGGCATGGCCGGCGTCGGTCCGATGGTCACCGAATTCGAACAGCGGCTCGAAGCGGGTCGACTCGACCTCGCTCGCGACCAGGATCGGATCAAGGAATCGATCGGCATGCTCGACGGCTCGCTCCGAGCCCAGATGATGGGCAAGCGGCGTCTCGTCGAAGCCGGTGAGTACGCCGTTCCCCAGCTGCTCGACGTGATCGTCTCCGGTCGCAACCCCGAACTCGAGATCCGCGTGACGAGCGTCATCGAGGAGATCAAGCGACAGGCGGTCCTCCCCCTGTGTGCGGCACTCCCCGAGGTCTCGCCCTCCGTGCAGGTCAAGGTCTGCCGGATGCTGTCGAACATCGGCTGGCCGACCGCGATCCCCACGCTGCTCGACGTCGCCTCGGCCCGTGGAACCACCCCTGAGGTGAAGAACGCGGCCATGACGGCCTTCCGTCGGCTCGGTGGCACCTCCACCGATGTCTCCGCCGCCTACACCGCCCTGGCCAGGAAGTTCTTCGACGAAGAGCAGTCGCTGGTCGCCTACCCCGGGGATCCGGCCAACATGGTCTGGAGCTACGGACCTCACTCCGGGCTCGTGCAGACGCCGGTGGCGACCTCGATCTTCTGTCAGGTGATGGCGATGCGGAGCGCGAAGGCGGCCCTCGTCGCCGATTCCTCCAACCGCACCGCCCTCGCGGTCTACGTCGCGGCCGATCTTCGACGGCAGAACCAGATCGGTGCGAACGAGTCCGATCCCTTCGCGGACGACGCGAAGTACAGCCCGCAGTTCTTCGCCACCGCCGCCGGCAGTTCGACGGCCCGCGCCGTCCTCGCCATGGCGATCGACTCGAAGGACACCGCCCTGGTCCGCGACGCCATCGAGGCGCTCGGCATGACCGTCGAGCGTGGTCGCATGGTCGCCTCGGGTGGTCGACGACCGCTCCTCGAGTGCCTCCGGTATCCCGACCGACGCGTCCAGTACGACACCGCCCTGGTGCTCGGGGTCGCGATGCCCGACATGGCCTTCGCCGGCGATAATCAGGTCGTCCCGCTGCTCGCCAGCGCGATCCGCGCGACCAACGACAGCTACGCCGCGGTGGTCGCCTCGACGGAGGAGGATCGAAACAGCCTCACGTCGAAGCTCTCGAAGCTGGGCTTCTCGGTCATCGCGAGCGGGCCTTCCTTCTACGACCTCGAGGGTGAGATCAACCGGGCCAACGGCATCGACCTCGTCCTCGTCCAGGGCGACTCCTCGGCGGCCGTCGAAGCGGCCGGCCAGGTCCGCAACTTCGCTCGCACCGGCGCCACGCCGATCCTGCTCGTGAACAGCGGGGCCGACAAGATCGCCATGGACCGTGAATTCGCCAACGATCGAGGCACCGCCTCGTTCATCAACGGCGGTACCGAGGCTCAGTTCGAATCCGCGGTGGACGCCCTGATGAACGTGGCGGCCGGCGGCCGGCTCACGGAAGCGGAGTCCATGACCTACACCCGGAACGCCCTGCAGGCGCTTGCGACCATCGCTCGGGCCGACAAGGACGTCTACACCGTCACCGACGCCGAATCCTCGCTGCTCGGGGGACTCTCGACGATCACCGGTGGCATGCGGCTCCTCGTCGCCGAGGTGATCTCCCTCATCGACACCGAGGCGAGCCAGCAGGCCCTTCTCGATGCGGCGCTCGCCGCGGGTGGCAACGAACAGGTCGCCCTCCTCGACTATGCCGCGGCCAGCGCCCGTGACTTCGGGAACAAGGCCGCCGATCGCCAGATCGAGGCCCTCCGTCGTCTCATCGCCTCCAGCACCGGTGACGGCAACGCCCGAACCGCGGATGCGGCGGGTCGTCTGTACGGTTCGCTCGATCTGTCCCCGGACGAGACCGTCCGCCTCATCGCCGAATGAGCCGGTCCTCCCCGCGTTCGACGGGTCGCCCAAGCAGAAACTCGCCCCGGCCCATCCTCGGATGAGCCGGGGCGATTCTTCTTTCCGAGGTCCGAGGTCCGAGGTCCGAGCGAGTCGTTCGAGCCGGTTCGAGGGGAAGGGATCGACGGCGGTTTCGCGAACGGGGCGACGTCTGGTAGGATTCTCCGCTCGCCCGAGTCGTTCGGCGAACGGCGGAAACGCCACCATAGCTCAGTTGGTAGAGCGAAGCTTTCGTAAAGCTTAGGTCACCGGTTCGAGTCCGGTTGGTGGCTCTCTTCGGACGCACGCCCGCGAACACTTTCGCGGGCGTGCTTTCATTCCGCGGTCGGGGCCACGCACTACCATTCACGCATGCGTCTGCCCATGTTCGATCCTGCACCGGATGACGGCGGAACCGATTCCGCCGGGCTCGCGGAGGTGCTCGCGGCGATCGACGCGAGCATCGAAGGCGACGTTCGCGGGGATCGACTGACCCGTGGTCTCTTCTCGACGGACGCGTCTCCGTACGCGATGACGCCGCTCGCGGTGGTGACGCCCCGAACCGCCGAGGATGTCACGACGACGATCCGGATCTGCGCGGAACGTGCGGTGCCGGTGCTGCCTCGCGGTGGTGGCACCAGCCTCGCGGGGCAGACGGTGAACACCGCCGTGGTGCTGGACTTCACGCGGTTCATGAACCGCGTCCTCGAGATCGACGCGGAAGCGCGGGTCGCGCGGGTCCAGCCCGGCCTGGTGCTCGACGACTTCCGGCGGTCGCTCGAACCGCACGGGCTCGCGTTCGGGCCCGATGTGTCCACGTCGACGCACGCGACGCTCGGAGGGATGATCGGCAACGCCTCCGCCGGTTCCCGGTCGCTGGTCCACGGCATGACCGACGAGCACGTGCTGGGCCTCGACGTGGTGCTTGCGGACGGATCGGAGAATCATCTCGGGATCGGAACCGCGTCGCGCGGGCCTGCGGTCGATGCGCTGGGTTCGGGTCTGCGCTCGATCGTCGAACCGCTGCGGGCGGAGATCGAAGCTCGATTCCCGCGGGTTCGACGGAACGTCGCGGGGTATCGGCTGGACGACCTCCTCGGCATGTACGACCGAAGCGAGGCCGGGACGGACGATGCCGTGAATCTCGGTCGATTCCTCGCTGGAAGCGAGGGGTCGCTGGCGGTCACCACCGCGGCGTCGGTCCGGCTGATCGATCCGCCGGGCGGACGATCGCTGCTGGTGCTGGCGTTCTCGGAAGTCGCCACCGCGTGCGCGGTGGTCGAGACGCTGGTGGCGAGCGGGCCGGCGGCGGTCGAGTTGATGGACCGGCACATCATCGACGCGGCGGCGCGGCAGCCGATCTTCGCCGCGGACGTCGAACTGCTGCCGACGCCGGGCGGCCGGCGGGCGGGTGCGGTCCTCTTCGTCGAGTACCACGCGGCGGACGTCGCGACCGCGGAGTCGATGGCCCGGGCGGGAATGATCGCGGCCGGCGTCTCCGCGGACGCCGGCGTCATGGTGCGGGACGCCGTCACGCAGGCTCGGCTCTGGGCGGTGCGGACCACCGGGCTCGGCCTGATCTCGAAGGTGTCCGGCAGCGTCCAGCCGATGGCGGGACTCGAGGACTGCGGCGTGCCGCTCGAACGGCTGGCGACCTTCCAGCCGGCGTTCGAGGCACTGATCCGTTCCCACGGCTGGGCTGGCGTGTTCTACGCCCACGCCTCGGTGGGGCTGCTTCACGTCCGTCCGAGGATCGACCTGGCGAGTCGGCCCGACCGCGAGGCGTTCCTTCGTCTGCGGGAGGAGACGTTGGAACTGGTGCTCGAGCACGGCGGGTCGATCTCCGGGGAGCACGGTGACGGCCGGATCCGGACCGATCTGGTGCACCGGATGTACGGGCCTGCGATCGTGGAGGGATTCGCCTCGATCAAGGCGCTCTTCGATCCATCGAATCTCCTCAATCCCGGCAACAAGATCATCGCCCGCGATCCGCTCGCGGATCTCCGATTCGATCGAGACGCGGGCACGGTCGATCCGGGCGACACCCACTTCGAATGGCCGGCCGGCGGTCCGCTCGCCGAAGCCCGGGCCTGCAATGGAAACGGGTTGTGTCGCCGCAGCGAGGGTGGGGCGATGTGTCCGAGCCATCGGGCGCTTCGAGAGGAACGACACTCCACCCGCGGGCGGGCCAACGCCCTGGGCCTCGCGCTCGACGGCCGGCTCGCCGAGGGCGGTGGGGACCAGCGGTCATCCGGCCTCGGCCGGGAGGACGTGCTCGAGACCCTCGATCTCTGTCTCTCCTGCAAGGCCTGTCGGCACGAGTGCCCGAGCAACGTCGACCTCTCGAAGTTGAAGTCCGAGTACCTCGCGCAATCCTTCGACGCCGCCGGCCGGATTCCGTTTCGGACCCGGGTGCTGGGACGGGCGGGACTGCTCCTTCGCCGGGCCGCACGCACGCCCCGGCTCGCACGCCTGCTGGCGAGTCTGCCGGGCGGCACGATGCTCGCCGCCCGATTGCTCGGCCTCGACCCGACGCGGCCGCTCCCACGGCCGGCGCTCCGTGACCGTCGTGTCTTCTCGCCCACCGTGAACGCCGAGGCGCCGGCGGTCGTCCTCCTCGGCGACTGTTTCAACGCCTCCTTGGAACCCGGCCATCTCCATGACGCGAGGCGGGTGCTCGACGCCTTCGGCTATCGGGTGATCTCGACGACGCTCGACGGCTGCTGCGGTCGGCCGCAGATCTCGGCGGGGCTGCTGCGCGACGCGCGCCGCCTCGTCGAACGGGCCGCGCCATCGCTTCATGCGACGATTCGAGAACACGACGCGGTGGCGGTGATCGCCCTGGAGCCGTCGTGTCTCTCCGCCCTTCGGGAGGAGTGGCGGGAACTGCGGAGCGACGTGCCGGCCTCCACGACCGGGGCGATCGCCGATCGGGCGACTTCGATCGAATGCTTCCTCGACGCGGCGTGGGCCGATCATCCGAGACGCCCGGGGATCCGGATCCCCGAGGGAACCACCGTGCATCCGCACTGCCACGCCAAGGTCGAACGCGAGGCGTTCCGCCGACTCTTCGATCGATTCGACGCGGTCGACGCCGTGGTGCTCGATTCGGGCTGCTGCGGCCTCGCCGGTTCCTTCGGGTACGTCGCGGAGCATGCCGGACTCTCCCGCCGGATCTTCGAGCAGTCGCTCGGCGACGCGGTCGTGGATCGGCGTGGCGGGCCGCTGGTCGCGCCGGGAACGAGCTGTCGACATCAGTGCGACGACCTCGGGGACGTCCGGGCGGTTCATCCGATCAGTCTGCTCGCCGAAGGGCTGGAACGCCCGGTGGAAGGCGACTGAGTCGGCTCAGCCCTCGATGGCGGCGAGCGCCGTCGCGGTTCGTCGTTCCATCCAGATCGTCAGTCCGCCGAGCACGCCGAAGAGCGCCGCGGCACCGCCGCTGCAGACGGTTCCCAGCACGGGGCCGAAGGCCGACTCGAGCACCGCGACCTCGTTCGCATCGATCACGAAGACGTCGGCGACCGCCTGGCTGGACTCGTTCTCGCCGAGCTGGAGATCGAAGGTGTACCTGCCGGCGTCGGGAAGCACCGCCGACCCCACCAGCACCGCGGCGGCCGATCGGCCGGGGCGGGACGACTGGAGGTTGGCGCGGTGCGTCGCCTCGACCTCCACGTCGATCGGATCACCGGCCGCGTCGAGGATCGTCAATTCGAAGACGAGTTCGTTGGGGGCGAGGTGACGGGTCCCATCGAACTCGGTGTCGGTCAGATAGGAGATGAAGACGCGGCCCGCCGGAAACTCGAAGACCCCGGTTCCCGGCGCGAGGAATCGATGGGGGATCTCGGTCTCCATGCGGCGGCGCATCTCGGCTCGCGTCGACTCGAGCTTCGTCCAGGAGACGTTGAAGGCGGCGACGATGGCACCGAGGGCGAGCACCGCGGCGATTCCCAGCAGGAAGCGACCGAGGCGCGGCCGACGCCCTCGGGCCATTCCGCGGGCGGAGACGAGTCGGGGTTCGGATTCAGTCATCGGTCTGCGTCTCCGTCGTCGATCCCACCGCGGCATCCTGCTCGAACACGAGGTCCATCGTCGTCCACCAGCCGCCGTCGTCGGGATCCGCGGTCGGAATCCGCCGCTGATACGGCCGCATGAGGGCGTCCCACTCCCGACAGCGAGGGTCGTCGGTGTAGGACTGGTAGTCCCGGGCGGGATCGAAGTCGTCCTCGGCTTCGAAGACCATGAAGAGCCGAGGCCCGGTCCGCCAGATCCGCATTCCCCGGACGCCGATCGATCGGAGCCCGCGGAGCACTTCGGGCCACACCGCGGCGTGGTGCCGTTCGTATTCCGCGATCCGGTCGGGATCGTCCACGAGATCGAGGGTCTGGGCGAAGGTCTTCACAGGAGTCTCCGAAGACGCAGCATACGAGCGTGAACGCGGGGAGGTCGCCGGTACCATCGAGGAATGAGTGATGATCGAGATCATGATGTCATCGGTCCGGGAACCGTCGCCGATCGATTCGACCTGCTGGTCCTGACCGCCTCCGATCCTCGACAGGCGGCGATCTACGAGCGGTCGGTGGGGCGGCTCGTCGAGTGCGGCGTCCTCCCGGTCGACGACCTCCTCGTGGTTCCCGACCCCGGCGGACGGCGCGTCGGTTCCGGCGGCGCGACGCTCGAGGCCGCCGCGATGGCCGCCATGCATCTCCATGGTCGGAGTGCGGGCCGATCGCTCCGGGCCATCTTCCGAGACCGTCGGGTGCTGGTCGTCCACTCCGGCGGCGAGACCCGCCGCCTTCCCGCGTTCGCCGGTCTGGGCAAGATCCTCCTTCCGCTTCCGGAGGTCGGCCCGCTCGGGGGATCGCTCACCATGCTGGAAGCGATCGTCGCCGAGTCCGTGGCGCTTCCCGGTCCGCGGGACGGGCAGTTCATGGTGGTGACGGGCGACGCGGTGGTTCCGCTCCGGTCGACCGGGAACGTCCATCTGGATCGGCCCGGGATCACCGGGGTGGCCCAGCGTGCGACGCTCGAACGTGGTGGAAGGCACGGTGTCTACGTCGCGGACGACGCGGGGCGACTGCTCGACATGCTCCAGAAGCCGGAGCCCGACGAGGTCCGGCGGGCCGGAGGGATCCTCGCCGGCGTGGGTGACCAACGAGACGAGGAACTGCTCGTCGACACCGGCGTGCTCTCGTTCGATCCGACCTCGATCGCGCGGTGGCTCGAAGCGGCGGGCGTCGACGCGACGAGCATGGAATCCGACTCGACCGGGCCGACGGTGGGGGCCGGCCTGCTCGCGGCGATCCGCACGGGTGAGACGGGGTCGGTCGAGCTGTATCACGAACTCCTGAAGGCGATGCCCGCCGTCGTGTCTGCGGCGGAATTCGATGCGTTGGTGGAGGATCCGACCCGCCCGGCGCGGGCGAAGACGCTGCTCGACTGGCGTTCGAAGGTGATCGGCATGCCCTTCCACGTCGATGTGGCGGACTCCGATCCCTTCCTGCA
>JAQWJM010000101.1:0-5085 GCA_029248335.1 Phycisphaerales bacterium | reverse complement strand
CACGTCGCGGGCGAAGACGAGCTCCGGTCCGACCATGCCGCGAACCGGTTGCAGCGGCACCCAGCCCTTCGAGTCGGCCTTGTCCTCACGCCCGATCACGTGCCAGAAGCGGACGTCGTTCCGCGGCGCCGTCACCCCTCGGAACGGCGGAAATCGATCCACGTCGACCACCTTCGAATCGGCGCCCTCCATGTTCGACTGGCCCGCGAAGACGAAGACCCGGATGTCCTTGCCGGCGTGCGCCATCGCGGTCACGAGCATCGAGAGGACGAGAACGCAACGGTGATGTGGAGTTCGCATGCGGATGAGCGTAACGATCGAATCGGCATCGAGTAAGGCGAGCGAGCGGACGCAGCCGGACACGCGGGCGACGGCGTCGCCGACGCGGCCTTCCGAACGCGGATTCAGCGGCAGGGACCCCAGGCGCTCAGCACGCCCGCGAGGTCGGCCCCGTCGACCAGGCCGTCGCCGTTCAGGTCGCCGGGAAGCATCGATCCCTTCGACCCGAAGTCCGCGAGGACGAGCGCGAGATCCGCACCGTCGACCATTCCGTCACCGTCGATGTCGCCGAAGCAGCGATCGGATTCGCCCTGACGCTCGTAGCAACCCATGTCGATCGCCACGCCGACGATCCGCGTGTTTCCGTCGAGGTCGGTCACGCCCGCCGTGGACGCGAAGTCGTCCCCGGTGTCGATGCATGGCGAGCCCGCGTCGAGCCGGAAGTCTCCGGTCGCCACGGAGACGAACTTCGGGTCGAGGGCGATGTTCGAATCGCCGGCGAATCCCCCCTGCACGCACGAATAGGAGACCTCGGCGAGGCCGGATTCCGTGAGGTGGATCTGATCCTCGCCGTCACCCGCCTGGTTGCCCCAGACGATGCAGTTCACGACGTCGACCGGCGTGCTCGAGACCTCGATGAACACGCCGCCTCCGCGGCCCACGGATCCGGCGGTGTTCCCGTGGATCGTGTTGTTGACGAGGGTGCCGCCCGTTCGGACGTAGATGCCGGCACCGTCGCGTCCGGTGTTGTCCACGACGAGGTTTCCTTCGACCAGCGCGGTGTCGGCGAACGCGAGGTAGATCCCGCCACCCTCGCCGTTGTTCCCGGTGAAGCCGTTCGCGGTGATCACGTTGTTCCGGATCACGGTGCGAAGATCGTCGGCGTCGTAGTCGTCGACGATCGAGATGGCGGCGCCCTGGATCGCGGAGGACGTGTTTCCTCGCAACGTGTTTCCCGCGATCAGGACGGGAGATTCGTACGCGAGGAGACCCCCGGCGAAGGACCCGCTGGTGTTGTCGAGTATCTGGCAGTTCCGGATGGTGGCGTATCCCGGCTGCTGCGTGGTGATGCGGATCGCGGCCCCGCCGTTCGTTCCGTCGTTGTTCCGGACGATGCAGGATTCGATCACCGGGCTGGAGACGCCGTTGATCAGGATCGCGGTTCCATCGAGTTCGGAGACCCCGTCCTCGATGACGCAGTTGGTCACCAGCGGCGAGGCGTCGTTGATCAGGATCCCGGTCTCTCCGGACCGTCGAATCGTGAATCCGTCCACCACGGTGGTGCCACCTTCACTTCCCTCGATCCAGAACGCCGTGGTGTTCGCGTACCCGAGATCGATGATGGACTCGGTCGGGCCGCCGCTGCTTCGAATCACGAGGTCCTTCCCGAAATTGTCGACTCGTTCCGTCCAGGTTCCGGGGCCGACGACGATCTCGGAGCCGCTTGCCACGATCGCCGCCGCCCGGGCGATCGAATCGAAGTCTCCCGGAACGTGGAAAACCGAGGGGATTCCACATTCGTCGGGCACGCCGTCACCGTCGACGTCGACCGAGGAGCCGTTCTCGATGTCGCAGGAATCGTCCACGTCGTTGCGATTGCAGTCGTTGAAGGGGATGGCCGACGCCGCATCGACCGCTCGCACCACCCAGTTGCCGGAGACGAACAGCTCGATGAGGTTCATTTCCACGACCTCCTCCATCAGGTCGTTCGGATCGATCGGTCCGTTCCGCCCGACGATCCAGCTACGCCCGAAGGTGTGTGGAGCATCGACGTCGAGCGTGGCGGGGAACTCGTCTATGGTGCTCGCGACCACGCCGACGAAGAACGGCGTGCCCGGCGGGCCGATGGTGACCGCCCGCGGAAAGTCGAAGGTCAGGAGTTCGGCCCGGTCGACCACCAGGTTCTCGATCCCCGCGATCACGGTGCAGTCGTCCGGGATGCCGTTGCCGTCGGGATCCGTCCACAGGTAGAGGCCGAAGGGGTCGCCGAACTGGTCGGCCGGCATGAGGACCTCGATGCCGGTGACCGTCTCATGGCCCTCTTCGACGAACATGAGGTTCATCCAGGCGGTGTGCGTGCCGTCCGAGTCGACCCGCCCCTCGCTCTCTCCGTCATCGAGGACGTACCTGAAGGGGGCGATCTGGCAGGTGTCGATCTCGCCGTCGAGGTTGCAGTCGAGGTCCGGTCGATCGGCGAGTTCGCAGGAATCGAGCACCGCGTTCCGGTTGCAGTCGGCCGAGGGGTCGGCGGTGATGTCGAGCTCGTCGGCGATCCCGTTCCCGTCGCAGTCGGTCGGCGTGGCGGTGAGCAGGCGTTCTCCCCCGAGGAAGATGCGGGAGATCCGGACTTCGTCGATCAGACCGCGGAGGAACTGGCTGTAGGCGTTGCTCGCGTTGCGCCGTCCGCCGATCTCGAGGGGTCCACCCTCCAGGTACTGCGGGTAGTTCTGCTTCTCGAGCGGCCGTTCGTCGAATGCGTCGTCGACGCCGAAGCGAATGATCTTCCGCGCGGCGTCGTAGGCGACGCTCACGTGATGCCACTCGAGATCGGTCACCTCGAGGTCACTCACGACCGTGGTGATCGTGGTGCCGTCACCGCAACGAAAGGCGAGTTCGTTCCCGCTGGATCCGAGATCACCGGCCTGAACGAGGAATCCATAGTCCATTTCGACGTCTCCGGCGCCGAGTCGCTTCTTGAAGCAGAGATGCTGCCGCTGGTTCACGCCACTGTTCGTGCTGTTCTGGGAGAGCCGGATCCACGCCTCGATCGTGAAGTCGGCGGCACCCATGCGAAGATTCTCGTCGTCGTCGTCGACCCGGATCACGCCCGCGGTGGAACTGTTCTGCCACTGGGTCGCGAAGGCCGCGGTGTTGGCCAGCTCGAGGAGGGGGATCACCGGGACCGCGACGTCGCCGGTGGTGGCGCCGAATCCGTTGTGAACGCCGTCGAGCTGGTTGGGGCCGATGTCGGGAGCGATCAATCCACTGAAGCCCTCGAGTCGCCAGTACCCCGCGGTCTGTGCCGATGCGGACGAGATCAGCAGCAAGGAACCGAGGATCGCGATCGAGATCTTCATGACGTTCTCTCCGAGGCGGGGTTCAGAGGCGTTTGGAACGCCGACGTGTAGAGAATCGCACACGGTGAGGGCCCCGGCCAACAAAATTCACTTCGAAATCGTCCCCAAATCCCCACTCGGAGAGGCCGATCCACGTTCTGGTGCGACGAGCCGGGTCTCGACCAACCATCGCAGGCGGTTCCGGCGCAACCTTCTAGGTCCACGACGGTGGTCTCGCTGGCGGGTGCCGCGGCGATGATGATCGCGAGCGAGACGAAAACGATTGTTGATCGGCGCACCGATAGCTCCTCCGTGCCCACGGTCGCACGGGTCGGTTCGTGTCGAATCTTCGAGGCGGGTGTGCGAGTGAACAGGCGCATTCCTCACGCGTCCACTCGAGGATCTCCGAAATCGGGCAGCGATCGAACACGGTGATCGGTGTGGTGGGCGTCACGGGTGTGCGATGAAGCCGATCCCTTCATGGAAGCTCGCCGATGCCGGTCCGACGAACGCAAGCCCGCCCCGAACGACGATGGTCGTCCGGGGCGGGAAGGTATTCGAAACGCGGAGTCGTTCGCGTGATCAGGTGACGGTGCGCCGTCTCAGGGACCGGGGCACGGGCCCCAGTTGCCGAGCATGATCCCGAGATCCGTGGCATTCACCATGCCATCGTCGTTCAGGTCGGCGTCGTGGTTGCTCTGGCCCCAGCAGGCCACGAGGAATCCCAGGTCCGCGGAGTTCACCATCCCGTCGTCGTTGAAGTCTCCGATGCATGGGGGTGTCACGAGGGTGACTTCGAGGATCGGGGCGAAGTTCCGGGTGTTCCTGACGTAGGACGCGTACTCACCGCCCATGGTCAGCCGGACCACCATGAATCGATCCCGATCGGGATCGTTGAACTGGCCGGTCGGAAGGTTGATCGAGAAGTACGTGGAGAGGGTCCAGTTGATGTTGGTGTAGGCGCCGCCGAACACGTTGAACATCGAGGCCCCGACTTCTCCGTAGGGGAGGAATGCGATATGCGCGGCGCCTCCGCCGCTGCGGGGAGAGCTCCTGCTCCCCGTGAGTCGTACGGATTCGATCGTCGCGTCCTCGGGAATCGACGACAGGTCGAAGGTCAGAAACGGTGCGTTGCGGGAGCCCATGCAGTAGCCGCCCAGCGTGGTGCAGCCCTTCATGGCGAGCGACGACGCGTTGACGGAGGTCATCGAGTGGTTCGAGCAGCAGTTCGGGATGGAGCCCGAACTCACCTGCACGCCTCCCTCGTAGCGAGGGATCTCGATCACGACGTCATCCGCGACGGCTGGAATCACAAGCAGTCCGAGGAACGAGTGCAGAACGGCGTGCAGACCAATGTTTCGCAGCGACATGATGGGCTCCAGAAGATCGAGAACCCCCGGAGACGCGTGATCACTGAGCAGTAGTTACCAGAAAGCACTGAGTGCATTGAAGGCGTTCGTATTCGCCGCCTCAAAACCACTTTCAAATGGCCTGAACAGCGATTTCTCGCAGCATGTCTCGTGGAACAGCGGCCCGCTCCGGTACGCCCGGGATCGTCCGAGGAGTGCCCACGTTCGTCACCGCATTGGGACGTTCGTGATCACCTTGCGCCCACAATGGAGATCAGGAGCACGGACCCCACCCGACCAGGAGAAGTCCCAGATCCTGGGCATCGACGGCACCATCGTCGTTCAGGTCGGCTGCGTTTTCGGCATCGCCCCAGAGGGCGAGCATGGCACCCATGTCCGAT
>JAQWJM010000032.1:0-3861 GCA_029248335.1 Phycisphaerales bacterium | reverse complement strand
ACCTTCGACGTCGCCCGCGAGATCGCGAAGTCGCGAGGTCATGCGTTCGACCGATCGCACCAGTCGACCGGTCTCGTCCCTGGAATCGTCGGATCGGATCTCGGTGCAGAGTCGACCGTCCGCGACCAGCTCGACGACGTGCGCGGATCGCTCGATCCGGCCGATGGTCGGCCGCAGCACGAACACCAGGATGCCACCGCACACGAGCAGTCCGAGGCCGACGGTGATCGCGTTCTTGGCGAGCAGGTTCCGGGCGGGCGCGGCCGCCACCGACACGGGCTGTCGCACCACCAGCGCCCAGTCGCCCGGTCGGACCATGCTGACCGCGTAGATGCACGGAACCGCGAGTACCGGATCAATCGCCTCGATCACGAAGCTCTCTGCCGTTTCCGAACGTTCCTCGAATTCGGCGAGGAGCGATGCGAAGGGGCTCGCCTCGACCTCGGTCTCCTGCAGACGATTCGATGCGTCGACCCGGTCGTCGAGGGTGGTCGCGATGAATCGACCTCGCGTCACGAGAAAGAGATCGCTTTCACCGCCGAGATCCCGGCGGAGCATCAGAAGACGTCCCTCGAGATCGGCGAGGGAACGATCGACGCCCGCGATCCCCAGAAACCGCCCATCGATGATGATGGGATGGGTCTGCTCGATCAGCGGCACGCCGCCGTAGGTGTAGGGCTTCGTGATCACGCTCGACGCGACGCCGGTCTCTTCGAAGAGACGACGGGGCTCCTGGTAGTAGAGACTTCCCGGCGACTCCATGTCGACCAGTGGCTCGAGCGACATTCCCGTCGCGGCCGAATCGTCGCGACGCCAGTACGGGAGAAAACGCCCTTCCTCGTCGGTCCCCGGATCGAGGCCGAAGCTCGCATCGTCATCTCGTGGCTCCCAGCCGAAATAGACGGCCTGGAAGGCGGGCGTCCCGACCAGCATCCGACGGGCGAGTTCGAGACTCCGGGCACGGTCACCGTAGTACCCCGTCTCCGCCGCCAGCGCGAGCGATCGCGCGGCGGTCACCGCCTCGAGATTCTCGTCCGCGAGGTCGAACGCCGCGAGTCTCGAGGCATCAAGCACCTGCCGCTCGACCGACTCGCGGAAGTAGGACCCGGTGCGCTCGAAACTGGCGAACCCGGTGATCACGAGGATCACCAGGATCGGAATCCCCACGAACAGCACGAGCCGCCCGGCGAGCCGATGATGGAAAGGAAGTCGATTGACGTTCATGACGCGCACCGATCACGATCGACGCCCGAGGGCACCGCATCGATCCAATTTCGCGTCTCCACGCGTCCAGAAAAACAGCGCAACGCCAGCGCTCCGGGCCGGGAGATATCGGATCATGAGGGATCGCGCCTTGAGAACCGGGCTTGGACCCGCCGCTCGTGAGATTCGAGGTCCGAATCAAGGCATCGAAGCCGGATTGCTTGAAAGTCAGGATTCCCGGCCGAGGGCGGGCCGATGTACCACCTGCGGACCCGAAGCCGCCGATTCCAGTCCTGAAAACCTTCAAGAGTGAACCATGCCAATCGCTAGTGATGCCCTGAATCTGAACGCCGTCCTCATCGCGGTCTCCGCCGCCAGCCGGGTCGCCGGCCGAGCCGCCGCGGAGCGGGGATCGCTTGCCGATCTTCTCAAGGATGACCGGAGCCCGGTCACCGTCGCGGACCTCGCGGTCCAGGTGGCGGTCACCGCAGGCATGCGGGCGGCCGGCGTCCCCCATGCCGACCGACTGGTCGGCGAGGAAGGATCGGATTCGCTCGACGCCGGTGGTTCGAAGATGCTCGACCAGATCATCCGGCTCGCCGGCGAAGCGCTGGTCGATGCGAATCTCGCCGCGGCCGCACCCACCCGGGAGGCGGAGGTCCGCGAACTGCTCGACGCCGGAGGGCTCGACCCCGAGGCTGAAGGCCGGGACGTCTTCTGGTCGCTCGATCCCATCGACGGAACCAAGGGATTCCTCCGTGGCCAGCAGTTCGCACTGGCGCTCGGTCTCGTCGAAGGCGACTCGCCGATCGTCGGTTTTCTCGGGTGTCCGCATCTCCCGCTCGAGGTCGCCGACGACTACGGCACCGCCGATTCCGTGGGCAGCATCTATGCGGGCATCGTCGGCGAGGGCGCCAGCGCGGGTGGCACCGATGCCACCGACATGGCCTCGCTGACCCCGATCACGGTGTCGCCGACCCCGCCGGAAGGTCGGGTCCGCGTCTGCCTCTCCTATGAGAAGGCCCACGGCGATCAGGATCGAACCTCCGCCGCGTTGGAAGCGACCGGCGTTTCGACGACGCCCATCCGCATCGACAGCCAGTGCAAGTACGCGATGGTGGCCAGCGGGCGGGCTGATCTCTACCTGCGACTCGCCCGCGAGGGATACCGCGAGAAGAGCTGGGACCACGCTGCGGGCTGTGCGGTGGTTCGCGCCGCGGGCGGCGTGGTCGAAAGCGCCACCGGCGAACCACTCCGGATCGACGGACGATGGGTCGATGCCCCGGGAGGGATCGTGGTCCGAACGCCCGCGGTCACCGTACCTTCGGAATGATGGAGGACTGATCGGCAGACGATCGATCAGGCGAAGATCTCGGAGACCACGCGCCCGGCGACGTCGGTGAGTCGGAAGTCCCGACCCGCGTCCCGATAGGTCAGTCGTTCATGATCGACGCCGAGCAACGCGAGCATCGTCGCGTGCAGGTCGTGGACGTGGACCTTGTCTTCGAGGGCGTAGAAGCCGTATTCATCGGTCGCCCCGTAGGAGAAGCCGGGCTTCACCCCGCCACCCGCCATCCACATCGTGAATCCGTGCGGATTGTGGTCACGCCCGTTGCCATCCTGGGCGACCGGCGTCCGGCCGAATTCGCCGCCCCAGACCACGAGGGTCTCGTCGAGCATCCCGCGGCGTTTCAGGTCGAGGATCAGCGCCGCGATGCCCGTGTCGACTTCGCGCGCGTTGTTCCGGTGAGCCGCTTCGAGGTTGCCGTGCTGATCCCACTTGTACGAGTGCGTGCACTGGACGAAGCGGACGCCCCGCTCGCTGAACCGCCTTGCGAGCAGACACTGGCGGCCGAAGTTCTCGGTGACCGAGTCATCGAGGCCGTAGAGCGCCTTCGTCTCCTTGGTCTCGTTGCCGAGGTCCATGACTTCCGGGGCCACACCCTGCATGCGGAATGCAAGTTCGAACGATTCGATCCGGCCTTCGAGGGCCGCGTTCGGACCGTGTTCCTCGAGCCCGAGCTGGTTGAGTTCCTTGAGCAGGTCGAGTTCGGCGCGCTGAACGCCCGCATCCCCCATCGACGTCATGTGTTCGAATCTCGCTTGAGACGCCTTCACGCCCGCATGACCGATGGCCGTACCGTGATAGGCCGCCGGCAGGAACGCGGACGAATAGTTGTTGACGCCCCCGTGGCCGAGCGTGGGACAGATCGTGACGAACCCCGGAAGATCGCGGTTCTCAGAGCCCAGGCCGTAGGTGATCCACGAGCCCATCGACGGCCGGACGAAGTTCTCGCTGCCGGTGTGGATCTTCAGGAGCGCCGCACCGTGCGCGGGGTTCGAACCGTGAAGACTCTTCACGAAACAGAGGTCGTCGACGATCTTCGCGGTCTCGGGGAAGATCTCGCTGACCCACTGCCCCGACCCGCCGTGCTGCTTCCACTTGTACGGACTCGCCATGAGCGAGCCGGTCTGGGCGAACTGGACGCGCGGCTTCGCGAACGGAAGTTCCTTCCCGTGGTCGGCCTGCAGCTTCGGCTTGTAGTCGAACGTGTCGACCTGCGAAGGGCCGCCATGCATGAACAGGAAGATCACGCGCTTCGCGCGAGGCTGAAAGTGCGGGTGCCGCATCGCGAGCGGATTCCGCGTGAACGGATC
>JAQWJM010000029.1:0-4814 GCA_029248335.1 Phycisphaerales bacterium | reverse complement strand
TCTTCCGCATCACGTCGACCCCTGGGGCACGCCGTACCGGGTCGATCCCGGACCAGCCGGGAAGGCCGCACCGGTGGTGAAGTCCGACGGTCCCGACCGGGTCCCGGACACCGAAGACGACCTCCGACATCCTCCCGAGTGATCGACGCCGCCACGGCGAGCGTGTTCATCGCCGGGCCGTTCAGACGGTTCATGCCGTTCATGCCGATGCGGGGGCTCGGCGGCGTTCCCGGCCCCCGTCGGCCCGCCCCGAGGTAGGCTGCTCGCGTGTCCGTTACCGCCTCCAACCGCGAGGAGATCTGGAACGCCATCACCCACGGCGTCGGCTGCCTCGCCGCGCTGGCCGCGATGCCGGTGCTCCTGGTCCTCGCCGCCGAGCGGGGCGACACCACCACGCTCGTCGGCTGCCTGATCTTCGGACTCTCGATGGTGCTGGCCCTCGCCGCTTCCACCGCGTACCACGCGAATCGCGATCCCGACCGCAGGCACCGACTGCGGATCCTGGATCACGCCTCGATCTACGTGCTGATCGCCGGGAGCTACACGCCGATCTGCCTCACCGGGCTCCGTGGCCCCTGGGGCGACGGCCTGCTGATCGCGGTCTGGTCGATGGCGTTGGTGGGCGTGCTGCTCAAGATCCGGTTCACCGGTCGCTTCGAGCTCCTCTCCACCGTGATCTATCTCCTCATGGGGTGGGTATGCGTGGTCGCCGCGGTCCCGATGTTCGAACGTCTCGGCAGTGCCAGTCTGATCTCGTTGCTGGCCGCGGGCGTCGCGTTCACCGCGGGCGTCGCGTTCTACCTGCAGGATCACCGCCGCGGCTTCCACGTCATCTGGCACGTGTTCGTGGTGACCGGATGCGCCGGGCTCTATGCGGCGGTGTTCGCGGAGGTCGGCCGGCTCGGGTCGATGAACTGACGTGGTCGCCGAGAACCGCTCCCAGCGGATCCGCGCCGTCTCGATCGCGGTCCTCTCGGTGTCGCTGGGCATGGCGTTCGTCGCGATCGGCATCCAGCACTTCCGGAACCCCGAACCGTTCGAGGCGATCGTGCCCGGGTATCTCGGCCGGCCGCGGTTCTGGAACTTCACGAGCGGCGGTCTCGAAATCCTCTTCGGCCTCGGCCTGATGGTCCCCATCGCCCGCCGCTGGTCCGCGCGGCTGCTGGTCCTGCTGGTGCTCGCGATGTCCCTGGCCAACCTCAACATGTGGCTGAACGACCTTCCCTTCGACGGGACCCGGCTGTCGACCCGCGGGCACGTCGTGCGGTGGATCTTCCAGGTCGTGCTGCTGGCGGTCCTCGTCCTGCTCGGGAGGCCGTGGAAACGCGAAGCGAATCCTCCGAGGCCCGGATAGCCTTCGCGTTCGACCCGCGAATTCAAGGCCGCCTCCCCGAAACCACACCGAAGCGAGCACGATGAAGAAGATCCTCAACGTCCGTGATGAACAAGCCGCGTCGATCCTTGCGATCCTGAAGCAGGTCGCCACCGACGACGGTCGCTTTCCGCTTCACGAGATCCACCTCGAGACGTTCCACTCGCTCGCGACGCATCTCTTCCGGACGACCTTCGATCCGGACGCCCCCGAGGTTCCGATCTCCCGGGCCGGCGAGGTCGTCGGCGACGATCACGAACTCGCCCTGGAGGTGATGAACATGGCGGGGATCCTCCCGTTCGTGGAGGAGGCTCACGAGCAGGAACGGATCGACGCGGTCGGTCGGCTCGGCGACGCGCTCGGAATCGATCGGAAGTTCGCGAAGCGACTGCATCAGTTGAGCCATGAAGCGGTCACCGGCATGGCGATCTGCCTCTACCGACCGCTCTCGCTCGAAGTCGGGGCACCACTGTGGAAGGGCACCATCAAACTCGCGGAGAGTGCGATCCACGTGGACGGTGACCGCAAGGTGCTCGCCCGCTACCAGGGCTTTCGCGATCTCCCGGCCGGCACCTTCGGCGAGACGCTGATCCGCTACTACGACGACAACGACTTCCCCCTTCCGGGCACCCCTGGCGCCTTCTTCTCCAACTCGCTCACCATCCACGACATGCACCACGTCCTCGCCGGCTACCCCACGTCGCCCCTCGGCGAGACCTGCGTGGTCGCCTTCGACAGCGGCATGATGGACCTCGACATGGGGAAGGCGCTGATCGGATACATCGCGCAGTTCCAGGTCGGTCTCCAGTTCGACAAGGGCCTTCGATCGTGGAAGAACCAGTTCAAGCCGGAGATCGTGCTCCGCGCGTTCGAGCGCGGCGCCCGGGCCTCGGTGGACTACCTCCAGCTCGACTTCGACTTCGAACCTCATCTGGAGCGCCCGCTCGCGGACGTCCGCCGCGATTTCGGGGTCGATCCCGAGGGCGCGCTCATCGCGACGTCGAAGGACCAGTGGTGCGGCCAGGTCGGTGTCGTGGGCCAGCGGGCGAGCCCGGATCTGATCGAGCGGAAGAAGTCGATTCTCCAACGGTTGCTCGCGGGGAAGAACACCAAGGACTGAATGTCCGTTCGGATCAGCGGCGGTTCAATCGAGACCGTCGCTGATCATCGCTGATCATCACTGATCATCGCGAAAACGCGGACTGTGATTTCCATGATTCGGCCCCTGAACGACGCGCCGTGCCGAAGGGGAATTTCCGCCGCGTGAGTGCACGCGACTTCAATCCGTATTCTTCCGAATCAACGACCACACGCGTGCTTCAAGCCCGGGTTTCAGGTGTTGTATGAACCGAAGGCGCACCCGCGGGTGGAGCGCATCCGTTCCCAGACCAAGGAGTCCGAAGAATGAAGATGTGGCAAATTTTGTGCGCGGCGGCCATCGCCTCCCCCGCGATGGGCGACCTCGTTCAGAACGGCGGCTTCGAAGCCGACACCGGCGAAGACGCCGATGGATGGAACCAGTTGGAGATCTTCGGCGGGACCGCCCTGTCCTTCACGGATCGCGTCTCCGCCAACGGGACCACCACCGCCTACGAGGGCAATGAGTTCATGCTCCTCGAGGTGTTCGGCGCACCGGACTACGGTCCGGTGTCGGAGATCCAGCAGCAGACCGGCGCCGGCTCGATCATCGGTGGCGAGTCCTGCGACTTCTCCTTCGCGGGCGTCGGCGTCCCGGGCCCCGGCTCGGTCGCCTTCTATGAAGTGCTCTGGTTCGACGGCGACGGCAGCAACGGCGGCGGTGTCCAGGGCAGTGCGACCGGACTCCAGGTCTGGAACTACACCGACAGCTGGGGGCCTCTTCGGCATGGATGACCTCGTCGCCCCGGACGCGGCCGACTCCATCCTCATCCAGATCCGACTCGTGACCGGTGCCTTCGAAGGCGCCGAAGGCTGGGCCGGCGTGGACGCCGTGTCCATGGCCCAGATCCCCGCGCCCGGCGCGCTCGCGTTGCTCGGCATCGCGGGACTCGGCGCCCGACGTCGTCGCTCGAACTGACTCGAGTCGATCATCACGATGGCAACGACGGCCGCCGACCCTGCGAAGGGTCGGCGGCCTTTCTATTCGCCTGAACGAAGCGTGCTGCACGGCCGAATCGGAGACGAGTCGATTCGCCTCGAGGGGCCCCACGGCAGCAGAGTCATGGTGAATGCGGGTCGTGGACGAGCAATGATCCGACGCGTTTTCCTTCGAACCCGTACCTCGCAGCAGCCACAAGAGCTGGAAATTTTCCGTCGGCGGCGGTTTTCCCCGACCGACCCTCGTTTCACCTGACTTTCAGGGAACACCTGCTAGATTCAACCGGATCGGGGGCAACCGTCCCATGAGCGGACGCCATGCCTTCTCCATCAGAATCAGGGGTGATCAATGAACTCGAAGACGCTTCCCAACCGCAACCATCTCCTCGCGACCATCGCGATCGCCGGCCTCGCCTGCAGCGTGACGAGCGGCGACACCATCACCGTCTGCCTCGACGGATCCTGCGACTTCACCGACCCCGCCGCGGCGGCAGCCGCCGCGACCTCGGGGGACGTGATCGAGATCGCGGCGGGCACCTACCTGCTCGAGAATCCCGTTTCCATCTACGGACCGAGCGTCGAGATTCGCGGCGCCGTGGACGGCAAGGGCCGGCCCGCGACGATTCTCGACGGCCAGGGCGTCGGACAGGTCCTCGCCATCCTCCTGGCGGTCGGTGAAACCGCTCGGGTGGAGAATCTCGTGATCACCAACGGATTCGCCGAATTCGGCGGCGGCCTGTGGACAAGGCACTCCACGTTGAACTTCGAAAACTGTGTGATCAGTGAAAACCACGCCGAGAACAAGGGCGGTGGCATGTTCGTGGAAGGATCCGCCTCCTACCCGATCACTTTCGAGGGATGCGAGTTCTCGGGGAACACCGTGTCGCATCCGAAATTCAACATCGGGTTGGGTGGCGCCGGGTGGCTCGGGGAGAGTCTGGTGAGGCTCATCGACACCAAGGTCATCGGCAACTCGGCGCAACACCGCGGGGGCGGCTTCGGCATGAGTACCGAGGGCGAGCTCATGCTCGACGGCAGTCGCATCTGCGGCAACGACGCCTCGGACGTACCGAGCACGTCACAGGTCTCCGGCGGCACGATCACCCTGGTCCTGGGATGCATCGACGATTCCTGCGACTGCACCTTCGACGGGATCGACGCCGACCTCAACGGCGACAACGCCGTGAACGGCGCCGACCTCGGACTCCTGCTCGCGAACTGGGGACAGCCGGGCCCCGGCGACCTGAACGGCGACGACGTCGTCGGCGGTGCGGACCTCGGCCTGATGCTCGCCGCCTGGTCCAGGTGATCTCGGATGATCGTCGATGAACTTCGGCTCGCTTCACCGCGAACCGACGACGAACGG
>JAQWJM010000017.1:0-8572 GCA_029248335.1 Phycisphaerales bacterium | reverse complement strand
CGGGCGACAACCCGTCGCCGAGTACGCCGATGGCACCGGCCGCGATCACTGCTCCGCCGGCTTCACGATGTGGATGGCGGGCGGCGGCATCAAGGGCGGGGTGAGCGTGGGACAGACCGACGAACTCGGCTCCGCCGCGGTCGAGGACCCCTTCCACGTGAAGAATCTCCACGCCACGATCCTCAACCAGCTCGGCTTCGATCCGAACGCGTTGTCCTACTTCCACGCCGGCCTCGACAAGAAGCTCGTCGGCGTGGAGGGCGCGACGCCGATCAAGCAGATCATCGCGTAGAAGTCGGATGCGCAGAAGTGCCGCAGATCGGTCGATCCGGCCGGCTCGTCATCAGTTCAATCAAGGCATCAATCGCCCGGGAGCCGTTCAGCCGTTCTCGGCCGCGGCGTCCTCGGCGCAGAGGTCCAGTTCCTCCTGGAGCTCGGCGGCGGAGATCTCGATGCCCTTCGCGGCGAGATCGGCCTGCACCTTGGCGATGACGTCCTGGTCGCCCGGCTCCTGGAGATCGGCGCGAATCACCGTCTTGGCGTACGCCTCGGCATCCTCACCGGAAAGCTCGAGCTGACCCGAGACCCACTCGGCGAAGAGCTTGTCGCGACGCATCTCGAGTCGGAACTTCTGATCGCCCTCGGCATGGAACTTGGCTTCGAAGCCCTCTTCACGTCGTTCGAATCCGCTCTCGCTCATCGTCGCATTCCCTCCGGCCGGAGGTCCAATCGGATCCGGCCGCTGTCTTTGATGTATCGCGGAGACTTCCGCGGCGTCAGAGAGTACCAGCCCACGTCCCCTCAAGGGCCTTCCACAGCACGTTTCGCCGTACTCCGGGGACGGAAGGTTGAAAACAGCACGACCCGCCACGATTGAATCGGGCGGGTCGCGTCGAATGGAGCCGATCGGGATCGAACCGACGACCTCTTGCATGCCATGCAAGCGCTCTCCCAACTGAGCTACGGCCCCTTTGATGCGACGGCGAGATGGGGCCCGACGTCGCTTGGATCGGCCCGAGGCCGAGGGGGAAGAGAATACCCCCCTCCCTCCTCCGCGGCAAGGAATGCGGAAGATTTCGCCCGGACCCGCTCGGATCGATCAGGAAGCCCCGGAATCGTCGGTCCCCGAGCCATCCACCGCGGTCGAAGGCGGGGTCACCCGCTTCGAGGTGACGAATCGCGTGAAGAATTCGAGAATCCGGTCCAGCCGATCCATGCGCTGCACGGGGTCTCCGGATCGGCTGAGATCGTGGCCAGCGTCCGGATACAGAACGTATTCGACGGGTCGCCCCAGATCACGAAGGGCTCGGAACATCATCGCGGACTGGCTGACACCGGTGCGAAGATCCTGTTCGCCATGGAGGACGAGCAGCGGGGTCTTGATGTCCGCCACGTCGTCGAAGGGATTGTTGCGCTCGATGAGCTCCCGAAAACGTGGCTCGAACGGACGACCACCGAACGCCCAGTCCACGAGCCGGAACGCGTTCCCCTCGCCGTAGAACGTCCCGAGGTCGTAGACGCCGCGTTGGGCGACCGCCGCCTTGAACCGATCGTCGTGCGCGATCATCCAGGCCGTGAGGTATCCCCCATAGGAACCCCCGGTGATCACCAGTCGGTCGGCGTCGACCCATTCCCGAGTGCACGCCGCATCGACGACGGCGAGACAGTCGGACGCCGGGCCGGGACCCCAGTCCTGATGATTCGCCCGCTGGAACGCCTCGCCGTAGCCACCGGAGCCGCGCGGATTGCAATAAACCACGCCGAATCCCCAGCTTGCCGAGAGCTGCCACTCGAGCCACATCGTCGCCTCGCCGGGACCCCACATCGCGCTGGGACCTCCGTGGATCGCGAGAATCATCGGCGCGGTGTCCCCCGCTTCCATTCCGAGCGGGGGGAGCTGCCAGTACTGGATGCGACGACCATCCGGTCGATCCACCCAACCCTCCGTCGGGCGTACCACGAGGCGGTCGGCCAGCCACGGGTTCGCATCGAAGACCGGCCGCTCGATGCCATCGTTCCGGACCCGCAACACCGAAGGATTCGCCGACGACGATTCCGCCCAGGCGATCACGTCCCCACCCACCGCGAAGCATTCGACCTGCGTGGGGAGACCGTCTCGAATCCGAACGATCTCGACCGGTTCGATGGTCGCGGGGCTGGCGGCGTACAAGGGGACGGCGCCGGCGTTCGCGGCGGTGAAGAGGATCTTCGCGGCCTCGTTGGACCACTCGAAATCACCGACGTCGAGTTCCGCCCCGTCGGTCGCCCAGATCGGTTCGCCGCCGGCGACGGGAATGAGCCCGATGCGCGAACCGCGGTAGAACGGTTCGTCGGTGGGCCGGCCCTTGAAGGCGATGAGACTTCCGTCCGGACCGGGGATGGGATCGGTGAACGCCCACCCGACCGTCTCCAGAATCACCGTCGACGACGCTTCATCCGCGAGATCCACCCGCTCCAGTCGCGCGTCGAGGATCTCGTCGGGATGGACCTTCCCGCTTCGGGCCGCCAGAAAGACGCTCCGGCCGTCGACGGAGAAGGTCGGGTCGAATCGGTCGACCACCCCGCGTCCGAGACGACGGGGTGGTCCCGCGTCGTCGCCCAGGGGCACCAGGTAGATCTGTCGCAGTCGAACCCGTTCCTCGATCGCCTTCTCGCCCTGGAAGGCGATCCGGTCGACGAGTCGGGGATTGCGTTCACCGGTGTTCCCCTCGAGCCAGGCCCGGACTTCGGCGAGCGTCCCGCCGGGATCGGGTCGGACGCCGTTCGCCTCCGATTGAACTCGATCGTCTTCATCGTGCCGGACGCGTCCGGGGCGGGTGGGCGCCCAGCCCGGTGCGCCATCCTCGCGAATGATCTCCGCGAGCGGGCGTCGGGACTCCACCACCAGTGACGCCCCGTCGGGCGACCAGCATGGTCGACCGGCCCCGTCATCGAATCGCGTCACCTGCCGGGCCTCGCCACCGTCGAGCGGCAGGATCCAGATCTGGGCACCGGCCTCCTGGTCGTCGTCGGCACCGGACTCGCCCGCCCGGACGAACGCCAGCCGATCACCCGTCGGAGAAAGTTCCGGACTCGAATCACGTCGGTCGCCGAACGTGAGCTGCCGTGGCGTCGCGTCGACGTCTTCGAGATCGATCCGGAAGAGATGGCGACGAATCGCGCAATCACCCGGACGGATCGGCCCGTCGGCGTCTCCGGTTCGTTCGAACGACTCGACCGAGACGATCGCGAATCGAGCGAGGCGGTCGACCTCCACGTCTCGGATCGTCCGCAGGCGGAGCAGATCGTTGGTGGTGATCGGGGTCGGGTCGCCGGACCCGACCGCATGCGAGGTCGGCATGGTCATGAGCGTCACCAGAAGGAGGAACGAACTTCGATGCAGATTGGGCATCGTCTCATTCTGGCGAATCGGGCCGCCGGCATCGAGTGTGCAGTGACGGGAAGTCCCAAAAAGACCGTCGCCCGACCGCGGGGGTCGGGCGAAGGCGTCGATCGCGGGATCGGTACGTTGCCGGGATCACATCGCGGCGTCGATCGCGGCCGCGAGATCGGCCTTGTCGGCGATGCCGACGACCTTCTTGACCACTTCGCCGTTCTTCATGATGACGATCGTCGGGATCGACATGATCTGGAACTTGGCGGCGACTTCGCGATTGGAATCGACGTCGACCTTGCCGACCTTGGCGCGACCTTCATAGTCACCGGCGAGCTCGTCGATGGTCGGGGCGAGCGCTCGGCAGGGGCCGCACCACTCCGCCCAGAAGTCGACGAGGACCGGCTGGGAGGACTGCATGGCCTCGGTTTCGAAGTTGGCGTCGGTGAACTCGAAGACGGCGGTGCTGGCCATTCGAACGGCTCCTTGAAGATCGCCTGCTGGAGGCGGAATCATGTGGTGAATGGGTCTCGCCGGTCACCTCCGACCGCGCGATTCGGTTGGGGATGGTAGCCGTTCGGAGACCGCTTGGTCGGGCCCGAGGCCGATCCTCGACGCGGAACGGGGTGAACGCCCCAAGGCGGCCGATTCAATCGGAATCACCCGCCCTGGACCCGTCCCGCCCGCGCTCGACCGCGGCGGCGATCCGGAGCGATCGTTCGTGGATCCCCACGTCATGAACCCGGAAGAAGCGGGCCCCCGCACGCCACGCCTCGACGGCGAGTACGGCCGATTCGGGATCCCGATCCCGTGCCTCGGTCATGCCGGAGGTCGCGCCGAGAAAGCTCTTTCGACTCCCACCGACCAGAACCGGATGACCCGTTTCGACGAACACCGGAAGTCCGGCGACCAGGTCGAAATTCTGCTCCACGGTCTTCCCGAATCCGAGCCCGGGGTCGATCGCCACCGATGCCGGATCGACGCCCGCGTCGATCGCGGCCTCCACACGACTCCGCAGGAAGGACGCCACGTCCCGGACGACGTCGGCGTAGACCGGCGATCGTTCGTAGGCGTCGCTGTAGGAGTCGTCGGCGGGTCGCTTCAATCGATGCATCAGCACGACGCCTCGGTCACGTTCCGCGACCAGGTCGAGGATGCCGGCGTCCTCGGTGCCCGCCGAGACGTCGTTGAGGGCATCCGCACCCGCGTCGAACGCAGCCGCCGCGACCGCCACCCGCGTGGTGTCGATGGTGATCGCGACCGATTCACCGAGGGTCTGCCGGCGGACGCCCTCGATCACCGGAACGACGCGGGCGATCTGCTCGTCGACCGAGACCGACGCGGCCCCGGGCCGGGTCGACTCGCCGCCCACGTCGAGGACCGTCGCACCGGCCTCGATCATGCCGAGCCCGGTCGCGATCGCCCGTTCGGGGTCGAGATGGTCGCCGCCATCGGAGAAACTGTCCGGCGTCGCGTTCAGGACGCCCATCAGGCACCACGGCTCGAGCGTCACCCGCCGATCGTGTCCCAGACGCCAGACGCGGGCCCCGCTCATCCGCCGCCCTCGCCCCGGACGTCTCCCATCGCCTGCGAGATGGCGTTCCCGACCGCGAGGCCGACGACCTCGCTCGGCACGACCATCGCCCACTCCAGACGGGCCTCGCCGTCGGCCGGACCGAACGCGAGTCCGAATCCGATCGGTGGCATGTCCGTCGGCAGCTCGGGCACCATGCCGTCGGCCCCGGGAACGAGACTCGCCACCTGCCGCGCGAGTCGGCCGAGCTGGCCGACGTCGATGAACATCTCGACGTCGGGATTCGCAGGCAGCCAGGAACGCATCGACGTCAGCGTCGGATCCGCGTCGAGCCCCGGCGCGGTCGTCCCGGCCTCGACCGCCCGGGCGAGCACGTCCGGCCGGCGACTGAAGGTCATGACGTAGCCGCCTCCGACCACCCGCCCCAGGCCCTTCAGACCACGCGGACCGAACATCATCTTCTCGACCGTCAGCTGGAGCGAGGCATCACCGACGGTTCCGGAGTCGTCCCGCTGCTTCGCCTTCGCGATCGCCGCGGTCATCTCGAATTCATCGGCGACGCCACCCTTGCGCTGCTTCACGTCGTTCTGCCACGTCGTCTTTCGTTCGAGCGCCCCCGTGACGCCCGACATCGCCGGGACGGCGTCGGCCATCGCCGATCGAACCGCATCCGGATCGTCGGTCAGGAGGATCAGCGACGCGTCGTTCAACGCTCCGCCCATCGCGACGCCGAGCTTGCTCGGGTACATCGCGAACTCCATGCCGTGCATGGACGGTCCGATCTTCGACATCCAGTCCGGCATGATCGTCGCGTCGACGTCCATGACGGAGAGCAGTTCCATCATGCCGGGGTAACCACCGAGGCCGTCGAAGTCGACGCCCATCGCCATGTAGAAACGCTGGTTCGGCAGGCGATCGAGCACCGATTCCGACGCACCAGCCGCCGGCGCCTCGATCTTCGCCGCGAGTGCAGACATGGGCCCGCCTGCATCGAAGCGGGTCCAGCTGCGGACCCCGATCGCCAGCGCATCGACGTCGACCGCGATCACCAGTTCCGCCGCGTCCGACCCGAGCCGATCGATCATCGACCCCATCCCGAAGTCCGCGAGACCGGCCATGCCCGCCGCGGGCGCATTGGCCTCCGCCGCGTCGATCGCCGCGTCGCGGGTCGACTGCAGGGTTCCGCCGTCGATTCGAATCACCACGTCGGCCTGCCGCATCCCCTTCGTCGCGTCGGGACCGAATCCCTTCGAGAGTCCGTCCGCCAGGGCCCGGCTCGGCTTCCAGGCCGTGAGCAGATCCTCGCGTGATGCGATCAGGACGTGCGCGTCGGCCACCTTGAGATGGACGATCTCGCCATCCCGGGTCCGATGGGCCGAAGCGCCTTCGGCCGCGTCCGCCTCGAAGTTGGCATCGATGAACCGCGTCGCATCCTCCACCGGCACCGCGACGACGCCATCACCGTTCGAAAGCGATTCGCCGGACTCGGCCCACGCGGCGAGCGATCCACGTTCGTCGAATCCGGCTGCGATTCCGAATTGCGAGATGATCACGTCGATCGGCCGACCCGCGACCGCCAGTTCCGGACGATTCGCCCGATCGAGCATGTCGCCGAGGTCGGCGTTCAGGGCCGAAAGGCTCGGAATCACCATCCAGGCGACCGCGTCGTCGGGAACGATCTCGAGGGCGTCGGCCAGCCGATCCGCGTGAAGCGTCGAGCTCCAGCCAAGCGGACCGAAGAGCGTTGCGAGGACGAGCCCGGAAAGGGCTTTTCGGCGACGTGGGATTCGAATCATGGTCAGGCTCCTGTCCTCGTACTCTATGCCGATCTCCGCCGCGATCATCGGGAACGCGGCACCCTTCTTCCGAGCGGGACGAGGATCGACGTGACCTTCTCCATCTTCCTGCTGCTGACCATGGTCGCCGCGATCGGCGTCGCGAGACTGCTCCGGGGACTCGGGCTTCCGGGCGCCCGGATCATCGGCGGCCTGGTGGTGGGGATCATCCTCGGCCCCGTGGTGCTCGGGCGGATCGCCCCGAACGACTGGATCCGCATCGTGATGGGCGGCCAGATGGAACGGGCTCGGATCCAGGAGGTCGAGCGGGACCACGCCGCCTGGCGATTCGCCGCCGCCACCGTGCCCCTGTCGCCGGAGGATTTCGCCGCGGAGGCGGTGCGGCATCGAGCCGAACTCGGACCGCTCGAAGCCCGACTTCAGTCGGTGGAGACCACGCATTCCCGTCCCTGGACGGTCCTGAGCATCCTCCTCGCCGCTGGTGCCGCCGCTTGTGGACGGGCATCGCGACGCCCGCTGGAGCCGACGCCGAACCGAGAGGACTCGGTCGCCGCGGGATCCTGGGCGGCTTTGTTTCCCGCCCTCGCCACCTGGGCCGTCTTCGCGCTGACCGGCCGGGACGCCTTCGGTTCCGAGGCGATGTTCACCGCCGCCGCGGTCGGGATCGCGGCCTGGTCGATCGAATCACGGGATCGACGCCTCGCGGGCGACGCCTCGGCGTTTCTCGAACGGGCGTCATCGACGGCGATCTGGATCGCCTGCGGAATCGCCGCGATCGCAGCCTGGAAGAGCGGAACCGGATGGGGCGTCGCGGGCGTCTGCGCGCTGCCGATGTTCATCCCCATCGTCCGCCAGCCCGGTTTTCGTCGAGGCTTCCGACGCCTCCGCGACGAGGCGCTCCTGCCATCGCTCGCCGCCGTCTGCGTGCTTCGCAGCGAGTTCCTCCTCGACGTCCCCTGGGGCCTGACCCTGGTCCTCATCGTCATCGCGGGCGACGGACGATGGTTCGGCTGGTATGCCGGCCTCCGACTCTCGAATGCGCCGGCCGCCTCGCCGCTCCGAGCGTCGCTCTCGATCACCGACGTCGCCGGACCTCAACTCGCGGTCGCCGCGACGGCGACGGCGCTCGGCGTGATCGGACCCGGCGTCGGATTCGCGTTGGTGATCGCGGCAGCCGCCATCGATCTCACGTCCCCGCTGAGAAGACACATCGCCCGGGGCGTCGAACGCCCGGGCGATGAAGACGTTTCTGTTTGACTGACTCGCTCAGTAGCCCGAGGACGTCGTCTGCTTCTTGGATCCGGACTTCTTGGCCCCGGACTTCTTGGATCCGGACTTCGCGGCGGCGGTCTTCTTGATCGCCTTCTCGACCGTCGCCTTGAACTGCGAGCTTCCGGGGTCCGCCCGGCTGTCGAAGAACTCGATGGTGGTGCCGTCCGCGTGCACGAGGTACTTGCAGAAGTTCCAACCGGGAAGCTTGCCGGTCCGGGTTCCGAGGAACTCGTAGACCGGGCTCTGGCCCTTGCCGGGCTTCACCGACACCTTCGACATCATTGGAAAGTCCACGCCGTACTTCGACGAACAGAAGGACTTGATCTCGGTGTCCGTTCCGGGCTCCTGTCCTCCAAAGTCGTTGCAGGGGAACCCGACGATCAGGAGGCCCTGATCCTTGAACTGATCCTGCAACGCTTGAAGCCCTGCGTACTGCCGCGTGAACCCGCACCGACTGGCGACGTTGACGACCAGGATCGTCTTGCCCTTCCAGTCCTCGAACTTGATGTCCTTGCCGTCGATGGTCTTCGCCTGCAGGTCGAACATGGTCTTGTCGTTCCACTTCTCCCGGAGCTCCGGGGTCACGGGCATGGACTG
>JAQWJM010000016.1:0-37876 GCA_029248335.1 Phycisphaerales bacterium | reverse complement strand
CGGCGAAATCTTGACTGGCCCCATCGTCTAGTCAGGTCCAGGACACCAGGTTTTCATCCTGGGAACAGGGGTTCGAATCCCCTTGGGGTCACTCCGCAGGCTCTCCCGAAAGGGAGGGCCTGTTTCCTTTTCCGGCCTTCGTCATCTCGATCTCGTGGTCGTCGTCTCCTGCGGACCCGGTGTCGATGCCGGGATGATCATTTCGCTCGTTCACCAGCCCATCTTCCCGGTCATCATGCCGGAGCGTGAACATGGGTCGGAACCTGGAGCAGCATGCATGTCGAATCGAAGTCGCCGGTCGTCACGATGGGTCCCTCTGATGTTCGCGGTCGTCATCACGGCCATCGGCTGCCAGCAGGTGTCGGGCACCGATCGGCGGCAGTTGAACACCTACACCGTCGATGACGAAATCGCCCTTGGAAACGCGGCGTTCGAGGAGATGCTCGGTGGCGCGAAACTCGTCACCTCCGGGTCCGACTTCGAACAGGTCCAGCGGGTCTCGATGCGAATCGCCGCTTCCGCGACGCGGCTGCATCCCGAGATCGCGGATCGATTCGATTGGGAGGTGGTGCTGATCGACGACGACGAGGTCGTGAATGCGTGGGCGCTTCCGGGCGGCAAGATGGCGGTCTACACCGGCATTCTTCCGTACACCCGGAACGAGGATGGTCTCGCGGCGGTGATGGGTCATGAAGCCGCGCATGCGATCGCTCGGCACGGCGGTGAGAACATGACCCGTCAGGCCCTCGCCGGGCTCGTCGCGATGGGGGCGGCGCTCGCGGTCGACCCGGAGGACCGGGAACTCGTCGCGCTGGCGGCGGGCGCGTACGGCCTGCTCGGCGAACCGGCGTTCAGTCGGGCCCAGGAATCCGAGGCCGATGAACTCGGCGTGTTCCTCGCCGCCGATGCCGGATACGACCCACGGGAAGCCGTTCTGCTCTGGCAGCGGATGGGGGCCCGGGGAGGCGAACCGCTCGAATTCCTCTCTTCGCACCCGAACAGCGAGACGCGGGTCCGGAGACTCGAGGCGTTGATGCCGCTGGCCGAGGAGATTCGCCGCCGCCGTGATCTCGACCCGGTCGATCCGACCCCTCGATGAGCGGGGGGTCCCGGACGGCCCGATGCTCGTTTCTCGACCCGATTCAGCGCATTCGGAGCCTCAAGGCGTCACAATGGGAACCCTCAGCGTCCGGTCGCGGCCTCCGTGGTGGTGGTGACGATCGGCGGGGCTCATCGGGAGATCATGCGTGGCATCGAAGTCGTCATACACGCCCGTGACGCTCCCGAATCCCGGGCGCAATTGGTGGCAGCGACTGCTCTTCGAAGCGCTGCGGCCGGGCATCGATGTCGGCCTCGGTCTTCGCAAGCTGAACCAGATCTACCGGGACGAAGTCCTGACCACCGATGAATCGCTCCCGCCCGGTGAGCGTTTCCTTCGCGGCTTCAACGCGGGCTATCTCACCGGCGACGACGAACTGGCTCGGATTCCGAAGACCGGGCCGCTGGTGGTCGTCGCGAACCACGCCTTCGGCGGCTTGGACGCGATGATCCTCGACGACCTCGTCGCCAAGGTCCGGCCCGACGTCCGATTCATCGCCAACTCGATTCTCGCGGAGGTTCCCGCGATCGGTCCTCGCATCTTCCCGGTCGATCCCTTCGGCGGCCGCGACGCCGCCCGGCGGAACGCCGGCTCGTTGAGGCGTGCGAAGGCGTGGATCGCGGATGGCGGAAGTCTCGCGGTGTTCCCGGCCGGCGAGGTCGCGCACTCGACGTGGAAGCGACTCGCGGTCACCGATCCGCCGTGGAATCCGATCATCGCGCGGTTGATCAAGTCGACCGGCGCGACGGTCGTCCCGGTCTTCTTCGAGGGCCGGAACTCGATCAGCTTCCAGGCCGCCGGCCTGATCCATTCCCACCTGCGTTCGGTGCTGCTGGGTCGGGAGCTGCTCCGGATCCGCGGCCGACGAACCCGGGTCGCGATCGGGACCCCGCTGCGGGTGGACGAACTCGATCGTTTCGCGGCCCCCGAGGATCTCATCGAATTCCTCCGGCTCCGCACCTTCGTGCTCCGGTCGCGTCTCGAACGCGCGTCGTCGGAGGAGAGCCGGCGGGTTCATTCCATCGTGCGGTCGATTCCGCTGCGGTCGAGAAAGCCCGAGCCGGTCCGCATGGAGCCGGTGGCGACGGTGCCGGTCCATGATCCGGATCAGCTTGCGTCGGAGATCCTCGCGCTCCCGCCCGAACAGATCCTGGTCAAGCGTGGTGATCGGCGGGTCGTCTACGCGGAAGCCGATCAGATCCCGATGGTCCTGCAGGAGATCGGACGCCTGCGCGAGCTCAGCTTCCGAGCGGTCGGCGAGGGAACCGGACGTTCGATCGACCTCGACGACTACGACCCCAGCTACCTGCATCTGGTGCTCTGGGACGAACGCAACTCGTCGGTCATCGGCTCCTACCGGCTCGGCCGGACCGACGAGATCATCGATCGTCACGGGATCGAAGGTCTCTACACGCGGACGCTCTTCGACTACGACGAGTCGCTGATCCGCGAACTCGGGCCCTCGCTCGAGATGGGACGTTCCTTCGTACACCCCGACTACCAGCGTCACGTCGAACCCCTGATGCTCCTCTGGAAGGGGATCGCCCGCTATTCCGGGCGCTTCCCGAAGTACCGTCGCCTCTTCGGACCGGTCTCGATCAGCGCGGAGTACCACGCGACCTCGACCAGGCTGCTGCTTTCGTTCCTCAAGGCCACCAAGCGGATCTCCCGTCTCGAGGGACTGGTTCGGCCGAGGAATCCGGTGGATCTCGACCATCCGCGGGACTGGGATCCGTCGTCGCTCCGGTCCGTCCGCAAGCTCAAGGACATCGACGAGCTGGTCAAGGAGATCGAGCAGGGGGAGCGATCGGTTCCCGTGCTGGTCCGGCAGTACCTCAAGCTCAATGCGGTCTTCCTCGGCTTCAACGTGGACCCGGAATTCAGCAACGTGGTGGACGGACTCGTCCTCGTGGATCTCTTCCGGATGAACCCGAGGCTCCTCCGGTTCTACATGGGCGAGGATCTCGTCGACGACTTCGTGGCCATTCATTCCAGGAAGATCGGCGTCGAGGAACCGGCGCACACCCTGGAGCCGATCGTCTGAACCCCGTGCCGTCGTCGGTCGCGAGGTCCCGCGTCTCGCTCGCCCGAGCGTTTCGAGACGGGGTCCGCGCGGTGCTGCTGGTGTTGATGACCGCATCGGGTTCCGGACGAGTGATCGCGCAGCCGGCGTCGCCCGTCGAGGCCTCCGCGCCGGAGACGTACCGATCGATCGGTGACCGCCGGCTCGCTTCGACGATCGAGTCGGTGTGGACCGCCACGATGGACCCCGAGAAGGAACGCGACCGGCCGACGGCGTCCGATCTCGTGGAGCGGCGCGGGCTGCTGGTGCAGGTGACTCCGGTGCCCGGCGAAGATGGGACACCGCTCGCGGAGTGGGTGGTCGAGCAGGGGGATGGGTCGATCCTCGTGGTGGCCACTCGCCGGACGTCCGTCGCCCCGCGGCTTCGGACCATGGTCCGACTGCGGGGACGGTTCGCCGGTGAGATCGAGACGCGGGCTCGTGACGGCCGGGTTCGTCGGTGGCCACTGTTCGTGGGGCGACCGGTGGGATTCGCGGCGTCCACCGTGGCGCCCGGAGGTTGGATCGCGGGGGCGGTCGTGCTCCTCGCGTTCGGCCTCCTTCTGATTCGTCGCCGGATCCACCGGAGCGGCTCGACGTCCATCGGGCCGGCATCCCCGGCGAGGCGCGATTCGAGAACCGGTTCGGGAGTCGGAGCGGCGCCCGAGCCGATGAGCCTCCCGTCGGATCCCGTCGACGCACTCGAAGTGCTTGCGGCCGGTCGGCATTCTCAGGAGCCTTCCGTCATGCATCGCCGCCGACTCGCCTTCGAACACGCATCGACCACCATTCTGGTGGGCCGCGACCTGTTGCCGAAGGCCGGCGATCTGATCGCCGAAGCGCTCGGTCGATCGACCGACGTCCGGTCGTTCGTCGGCGTCGATCCCGGGTCGGACGAGCTCGTCGAAGTCACGCACCTCCCGGTGCTTCTCCGGGGGCTCGACGGTCTCGGCGGAGACGTGTCGACGTCGAAGGTCGAGGCTTCCGAGACCGCGAAGTCGATGCCGGGCGTCGAAACGCTCTGGGATCGAATGCTCGACGCGGGCGTCGATCGACGGTCGGTGGTGGTGGCGCTGGGCGGCGGCATCGCGTGCGACGTCGTCGGCTATGCGGCGAGTGGCTGGATGCGAGGCGTCGATCTGGTGCTCTGTCCGACGACGCTGCTCGGCATGGTCGATGCCGCGATCGGTGGGAAGACCGGCGTGAACCGTCGACTTCCGAGCGGCGGCCTCGGCAAGAACCTGGTGGGGGCGTTCTGGCCCGCCCGGCTCGTGATCTGCGATTGCGACGTTCTTCGAACCCTCGGGGACCGGGAGTTTCGAGCGGGACTCGCGGAGTGCGTCAAGCACGCGATCATCGACGGGCCCGAGGCGCTCGCGTCGCTCGAGCGGGAGCTTCCCGAGGTGCTGGGCCGTGATCCGGAGGTGCTGAGCCGGTTCATCGATCGATCGGCCGGCGTGAAGATCGGAATCGTCGAGCGGGACCCGCGGGAGGCCGGAGACCGGGCGCTCCTGAATCTCGGGCACACCTACGCCCACGCGCTCGAGAGCAGGACCGAGCTGGGACTCGTGCACGGAGAGGCGGTGGCGATCGGGCTTGTCGCGGCCTGTCGCGCCGCGGTCGCCGCAGGGCTGCAGTCGGATGCCGCGATGGAGGACCGGATTCGAGCCGTGCTCCTCGCCGCGGGGCTTCCAACGGGGGTTTCGGGCCTCAGCGTGGGGGATCTCGACGAATTGACGGCCACGATGCGGGTCGACAAGAAGGCGAATGCCGGTCGAATCCGCCTCGTTCTTCCCCGCCGGATCGGGGACGTGGTGGTGGTGGACGACCCCGGTGACGCCGTCGTCCGGGCCGGTTGGGATGCGGTGATCGACGCCGGGTGAGGCCCGCGAGGGACCCTCGGAGGTCGGGCTCGTCTGCAAGTCTGGAGCAAAAACTGCCGTTCGGCCGATGTTCAGGTGGTCTGGGCGTGGTTACTCATCGTGGGGCACCACGACGCTTCGGCCGACAAAACCCGCGAGCACCGGTTTCCCATGCGGATCATCTCGATCGTCAACCAGAAGGGCGGCTGCGGCAAGACCACGACCGCCGTCAATCTCGCCGCCGTGCTCGCCTCGATGGGGCGTCGGGTCATGCTCGTGGATCTCGATCCGCAGGGGCATTGTGCCGCGGCGTTGGGCGTCCCGGACGAGGAGATCGAATACAGCACCATCGATCTCCTCCTCGATCCTCCCGGACATCCGCTCGCACCGTCGCAGGTCGCGGGCATGACCTGGGAGGTCGCCTACGGTCTCCGACTGCTTCCCAGCACCGTCCGGCTCGCTCGGGCGGAGGCGCCTGGTGGCGGCCTGATGCAGGCCGGCGACCGGGATCGGCGTTTGAAGCGGGGGCTCGAGGCGTTCGCGGACACCATGGACTACTGCCTGATCGATTGTCCTCCGACGATCGGCATGCTGACCTTCAACGCCCTTCGCGCGGCCGACGAGGTCGTCGTGCCGGTCGAGACGGGTTTCCTCGCGACCCGAGGCGCGCATCGTCAGTGGACGACCCTGCGAGCGATGGCGGCGCGGATCGGTCGGCCGATGCGAGCCCGACTCGTCCCCAACCTGTTGCATACCGAGCGAACGCTCGACCGCGATCTTCTGGAAGCGATGCGTGAACGGTTCGGCTCCGGCGTCTCGCCTCATCCGATCCGGGATCACGTCGAGATCCGGGAGGCGACCGCCTTCGGTCGGGCGGTGATCGAACATGCTCCGGAATCCGATGCCAGCGGCGACTACCAGCGGCTCGCCGCATGGATCGAGACCGAATCGGCCACCGTGATCGAACCGCCCGAGGTCGAGACCGATCCGTCCACGGAGGACCGGCCGGAGGTCGAGTCCGCACCGGCCGCGCTCGGTGACGACTCGGGGGTTCGCGAAGTCGAGATCTCCGGCCGTGCCGCCGAACTCGTCGGCCGGCTCCGACCCGGCGGGGGCGCCCGTCCCGCGGTTCCAGGCAGACCCGACGGCAACCGGGTTCGAATCGTGCAGCCCGCGCTCCTCGGTGGTCACATCGCGGTGACCGGTGACTTCAACCAGTGGCACGAGGCGGGGCTTCCGCTGCGACCCATCGAAGGCCACCCCGAAGGGGACCGGTGGGTCGGGATCGAGATTCCGGTCGCAGGCTCGGTTCGCTACCGACTCGTGGTGGATGGGCGAACGATGCTCGATCCCGCGAACCCGCACGTGGCCGAAGGGCCCGATGGCCGACCGGCGAGCGTCCTGATGATCCCGTCCCCGACTTCCGGAGCGCCGTCCACGTCGCCCACGTTCGTGGACCTCGGCACCGCCGGAGGCGGTGGTACCCTCTCGACCTGACATCGATCACGTCGTCCGATGACGTCGTCCGATCGGAAATCCCGGAGCGTGAAGCATGGATGCGGCCCGCGACCCCTTTGAAGAACTCACCGATCTCTTCCTGAGCGACGATCCCGCCGTGGACGTCACGGCGGACCACGTCACGGCGGACCACGTCTCGCCGGGATCGACGCCGGCGGCCGTCTCATCGCCGACCGAGCCGAAGCTGACCATCGCGATCTGCGGCCACCTTCCCGTGATGGCGGGGTTGTGGGTCACGCAGTACGCCGACCGGGTCGCCGAGGAACATGGTGCGACCGGCCTGGTTCGGCTGGAGGGTGGTCGATGTTCGATCGAGATCTTCCGATCGTCGCGTCGCGTCGAACGCCCCGAGGGCGTCGATCTCGCGGCCGCGGCCGGTCTGGTCGCCGAAGGAATCCGCCGCTGGGTGGTCTGCGTCGACGACCGCGATGCGGCCGAAGCGGTGCGGGCCGGAGCCGATGAAGTCGTCATCCTGACCGCGGCCGAGCAGCCGGCGGTGATCGAGGCGTATCGCCTCGCGAAGGGCGCGGCCGCGCGGGTCGCGGCCGAGCACCCGCTCGACCTCGGGCTGGTCGTGGTCGGCGCGGACGAGGATCGCGCCAGCGGCGCGGCCGGCGTGCTTTCGGTGGCGGCGAGTCGGCATCTCGACCGGCCGCTTCCGGTGGTGGCGACGGTCCGGCGGCTCGATGTGGTGGAGGGATCCCAGCGAATCATGTTCGAAGAGTCGGTTCGGCGCACCGCGCGGGAGGTCGTCACGTCGATTCGAGCGTCGCTCGACGTCGCGGACGTCGAATCGCTGGAAACGGTGCCCGCATCGACGGCGTCCGGGACCGCGTCGACGCCTTCCGGCGCTGGACTGCGGCTTGCCGGATTCGAGGAGCCGGGGAGTCAGGTCGAACCACCGAGAATCGCTCGTCCGAGTCCCGTGCGTCGCACGGAGGTCGGGATGCAGCCGCTGTTTCCCTCGGAGTCGCCGACGCGTGGAGAGGTTCGTCCGGTCCGGCTGAGTCCCGCACCGACCGGCGAGGCGGGAGCGCCCGCATTCCGGTCGACGGAAGCGCCGGCGGAATCCGAATCCGCTTCCGAGGTCGAGGCCTCGCCCGAGCGTGTCGCCGGCGGAAGATCCGAGCAGTCGCAACCCGCGCCGGTCGTGGACGCCGCGGCGACCGAGTCGGACTGGTCGAAGTGGATCGACGGGATCTCGGTCGCGAGATTCCGCTGCCCGATCGCACCGGCGGTGGAGTTCGGTCTCGACGATGACGGGCGACTGCATCTGCTGTGCGGACACGAGGCGATCGAATCCATGCGGCTCGCCGAGGCGTGGCTCCGCACCAATCACGATCTCGTCGCGCTCGCCACCGGCTTCACCGGCGGCGTGGTGCTTCACGTCTTCACGCGGGATGCACCGGCGGTCGCCGATCTCCACCGGACGGGAATCCGACTCCACCTCTTGCTCGACGAGGGTGAAGCCGCCCGTTGCCTGCCGCTGAACTCCGCGTCGAACGCCTCGATGCCGGTCTGATCGCCCCTCGGCGACGCCCCTCCGATCAGCCGGTGGGGAAGAGCAGCTGGATCTGGAATCGAATCGTCCACTCGCCGGCCGCTTCCGGGCGGACCACGTTGTAGAAGCCCTGCAACTGCATGTTCACCGGCTGCGAGCCGATTCGCATGATCCGGCCGATGCCGCCGCCGAGCGGGATGGTCCAGCGATCGTCCGAATCGGCGTTCCAGTCCGCGGTCAGCACCGGCGACGCGGTGAGGTACCAGCCCTTGTCCATGTTGAAGTTGAGGAACGGCTGAAACAGAAACGCGTTCACGTCGGCGGCGTCCGAAGGACCCGCGTACGACCACACGTTCTGGATGAGCCCTCCAATCACCCAGGGACCCTGCATCGAGAGCATCACGAGGCTCGGGCCGGCGGTCCACTTGTCACTGCCCAGTCGGGCGGAGGAGGCGGTCGGGAACTGAAGAACGGGGCCCACCCCCCAGATCAGGCCGTCGGTCTTCGCCGGTGAGAAGAAGCCGCTGAACTGCAGGTTGCCGATCCCGAAGTCGCTCGAGATCCCGCTGGCCGGCGACGGCGAGTTGACCACCGGCAGGATCGTCCGGGTGATCAGGTTGACGTCTTCGGTGAGATTGATCGGAATCACCGGTTGGACGTTGAGCACCCACTGGGCGTTGTCGTTGGGGCCGGTGGGAAAGGTGAAGTTGTTCTGGAACGGCAGACTGATCATGTCCGCGACCGGGTTCTGCGAAGCCTTCGCGAGGGCTTCGGTGTTGACCGCGGACGGATCGGCTTCGTATTCGGTGACCGCGCCCTTGTCGTCGTCCCGGGTGCCCGTCGCGGTCGAAGCGGTGGGGGCGTCATCCTGCAACGCGAGGATCCCGGCGGCGAAATCAAGTTCGACCGAGGTATCGGCGGCGAGGGGGGCGGCGATGACGGAGAGGGCGATCGTGGTGATGAACCGGTGCATGGATTCTCCTCGGTCGGTTTGTCACGGGCGGGGCTGGCGAGCGGGGGCGAAACGTCTCGGAATTGATACCAGATTCACCGACACGATGTCAGTAACTTTTCGAGCCACCGTCGCCAGTTCCGCGACCGGAACCCCTGGCAGGCCTCGGCGGGCCATCCACGGGCCTGGAGCCCGTCGGTGAGGCGATCGAGGTTTCGAAGATCGCGGAGGCCGATCGGCAGGGCCGAACCGGGAAAGCCACCGTCGGCATCGGAGCCGAGACCGACCCGGTCCCGGCCGGCGATCGACGCGACGTGCTCGACGTGATCGAGGCAGTCTTCGATCGTCGCGTCGCGATCCTCGCCATGGAGAAAGCGACCGAAGAGGTTGAGGCCGATCACGCCGTCGCGGGCCGCGATGGCCTCGATCTGATCGTCGCGGAGGTGTCGTGGATTCGGACCGGTGATCGACGCGGCATTCGAGTGCGTGGCGCATACCGGGCCCTGCGACCGGTCGAGCACGTCGTCGAACGCCGCTTCGGAGAGATGGGAGAGGTCGTGGGCGATGCCGTGTTCCTCGAAAGCGTCGACGATCGCCTCGCCCGCCGGCGTGAGGCCGCCGGGAACACCGTTTCCGCCCGCATATCGCGATCCTCGCGCCCAGCTCAATCCGACGATTCGAAGCCCGCGCCGGTACCACGCGTCCACCGCGTCCGGGCCGGTGATCGGATCGGCGCACTCCATGAGGATGACGAGTCGGGGAACGGTTTCGTGATCGAGGTCCGAGCGATCGCGCACGATCCGGATCCGACCGGCCCGTTCCTCCGCCTCGTACCACGCCATCTGCCGGAGTCCGGCGGTCTCCGCCGCGTCGGGGTCGTCCCCCGCATACGCCGCCGGTTCCTCGGGCGGTCCGTCGCGTTCGGTGAAGATCGTGGCGAACGCGGTGCGGATCCGGGCATCGGCGAGATCGGGCCAGCTCACCGTCGCATCGAGGCCCGCCTCCCGGGTGGGGGTGAGAAAGTCCCGACCCTCGCCCGCCAGATAGGCGAGGTCGAGATGGGCGTCGATCCAGTCGGTGTCGTCGGTCATGCGGGCATGCTACGTCGCCCTCATCGGGCAAACCGGGATCAAACCGGGTTATCGATGTCGCGACGGACGATCTTGGCGACATTCGTTGCCTCGCGATCGGGGCCTCGGTAGCCTGTTGAGATGTCCGAAGCACCGGGGAACGCCGTTCCGCCACCTTCACCGAGCGACTGGGCCGCGGTGGGCTGGGGTGGCGCGACGCCCGAGCGAGCGACCGGCCCGGTCCGACTCGCCTCGGGAATGGTCGCGCTGATCGCGGCCGCGGTGCTCACGGTCGCCTGGATCCTGGTGCCTTCCGATGCCGGCCTCGGAACGCATCGACAACTTGGAATGCCGCCTTGCAACTGGATCGTCGCGGCGAACATGCCGTGTCCGACCTGTGGGATGACCACCGCCTTCACCCACGCCGCGCATGGTGACCTTCCCGCGTCGTTCGGGACGCAACCGATGGGTGCCGTGCTCGCGGTCGTCACCGCCGCCACCGTGCTCGTCGCCGGCTGGACGGCGGTCACCGGTTCGATGCTGGCACCGTTCTTCACCGGCCTCTTCGGACGCCGGCTCTTCTGGATCTCGATCGCCATGCTGCTGCTGGCGTGGGGCTGGAAGATTCTGGATCATCGAGACTTCTTCTGAGTCACGCTTCTCGTCGGTACGTCGACTTCGTTTCCAAACTCCGCATCGTCCCTTCTCGACGCTCGCGGAATCCGTCCCGGATCCCACCCATGAACATGATTCATCGCGACCATTCGACAGGATTCCTTCGAGGCCTCGTCGCCCTTGCGGCGCTTGCGACTCTCGGCGTTCTTCAGGGCTGCCAGATCTTCGGCGTCGCCAGCGTCATCGGTCAGAACATCGAACGGGAGAAGAAGGTCGAGGTCCTCGCGGAGTACGACGGCCTTCGGAACCAGACCGTCGCGGTGCTCGTCCAGACCGACATGGCGACGCTCTACCAGTTCCCCAGCGTGGTGGCCGACATCGCGGTCAACCTGAGTCGTCGCATCCAGATGAACGTGGAAGGCGCCCAGGTGCTCAACCCCGCGGCGGTTCTGGACTGGACCTATCACCAGCCAGGCTGGGAGATGATGCCCTACGGCGAGGTCTGCGAGGAACTCGGCGTGGACCGCGTGGTGTGGATCGACGTCTTCGAGTTCCGCCTCAACCCGCCCGGAAACCGCTGGCAGTGGGAAGGCGTGGCCGGTGCTTCGATCGGCATCGTGGAGGCCGACGGTTTCGATGCCGACGCCTTCTCCGAAAACTACGACATCAGCTCCGAATTCCCGAAGATCGCCGAGCTCGGACGCGAGAGTTCGACGGAAGAGAAGATCAAGACCGGTCTCCTCGCGACGTTCGTCCAGCAGGCCGGCTGGCTCTTCTACGACCACATTGAGGACAAGTACCCCGATGCATGATTCACGACGCTCCACACGCCGCTCCGTCGGCCTGCGATCGATGCTCTCGCTGTTCATGTTGACCGCCGCCACGGGGCTTCTGGTCGGGTGCAACATCGTGGTGCCGGTGGCCTACGTGCTCGAAGGACCCGGAACGATCCCCGCGGCCTACGAACTTCGCGAGACCACGACCGCGGTCTTCGTCGACGATCCGACCAATGCGTTCCCGCGAACGGCGCTCCGATCCATGGTCGGCGTCCAGATCACCGATGCGCTGATCGCGAACGACGCGATCACCTCCAATCTGATGGTGGATTCCCGCGACGTGCTGTCCCTCAGCCGGGCGCTGGAGACGAGCAACGACCGGGTCAGCATCGAACGAATCGGTCGGGAGGCCGGTGTCGAGCAGGTGATCTACGTCGCCCTCGACGGCTTCGCGCTGACGCTCGACGGATTCACGCCCCGGCCCACCGCGGTCTGCAGCATCAAGGTGCTCGACCTCGCCATGGGTTCCCGCGTGTTTCCGGCGGACGATCCGAACGGACTCGAAGTCGTCGGGCAGATCCGCGAAGTCGATCCGTCGAACTTCCAGAGCTTCGCGAAACGTCGACGCGTCGAGGACGATCTCGCGATGCGTCTGGGACGCAACGTGGCCGAGCTCTTCTACGAGCACGAACGGGTCGATCTCGGTGAGAATCTCGGCATTCGCTGACACGTGCTGACACGTGCTGAAACGTGTTGAAGCGGCGGGGCTCGGGCCTCCCTCGAATCCTCCGCCGTCGCTTCTTCCTACGCACTCGCGCGAGTATTCGCAGAAGGATCATCCACCGCATGCCCCGCGTGGTGCACGTCCTCGAACCCGACGCTCCCGGCTGCGGTCCCTCCACCTGGAGCGTGCTCGCGGCCCTGCAGTCCGACGACGCCGTCATCGTGATCGGTGGTGAGCGTGCGGCGGAAGGCGTGGTCGGTGCCGGCGCCTCGGTGACTGCGGCGGTTCCGGCACCGCTTCGGAATCCACGCCTGGCAGGCCCGGCGATCGGGCGTGCGCTCCGCTCGTGTCCGCCCGACCGGGTGGTCGCCTGGTCCGAATCCGCGCTGGTCGCGGTGCTGGCCTCGGGCACGACCGCCGAGGTGGTGGGCGTGGTCGCGGCGATCGAGTCGCGGCCACCGATGATCGAAGCCTGGCGACGCGAGGCCGCGACGGTCCATCCAGTCGGACCGGAGACGGGACCGGAGCTGGCTCGCCGAGGATGGCGTCTCGGATCCATCATCGACGCGGCCGACCTTCCGGTCCGCGGCCCGGATCATCCAGACCGTCGTCAAACTCGTCGGGAGTCGATCCGAGGGCAGTGGGGGATCGACGACGATCGGCTCGTGGTCGCGGTGACCGGCGATCCCCGCCACGGCTCGGACGTGTCCTCCGCGATGACCGCCGCGGCGTCCGCGGCGGTCGCGGGTCGGGGACTCTGCCTCGTCGCGGATCCGGCCGGCGTTCATGCCGTCGCATCGTCGCGCTGGCTTCGGGAGGGCATCGGCCGGTTCGGCGGACGTCCCGTGGGGCTCGTGCTCGACGCCCGGGTGCGGGATCCCCGGGCGATCGCTTCGGGGATCGACATCGCGGCGCAGGTCGATCGCATCGGAGCGACCTCGTTCACGCCGCCCTCCACGGTCGAGCTCCGCACCTGGCTCGCCTGCGGCGTCCCGGTGATCGCTTCCGATCGTCCCAACGCGGCTTCGCTGATTCGAGACCGCGTCGACGGACGGCTCCTGGCCCCCGGCGATCGCAACGCGTTCGTTCGCGTCTTCATGCGGCTCGTCGACGAACCCGGATTGGTGACGGACATGGCACACGCGGCCGCCGCGACGCACGGTCGCGGGATTCCGGTGCGGCGTCCGGACTGGCTCGCGAACGCCGAGGCTCAGTCCGTGGTCGCGAGCAGCCCCGAGAATCCGATCGCGGCGTCTCGGTAGAGCACGGCCAGGTCCGCGGCCGGAATCGACATTCCACGAAGACGCGGGGCATCCATCGGCCCGAACCCGTCGGGATCGACGAGGGCGAGATCCGGATCGGCGATCGGACTTTCGCCGTCGTGGTCGCTCTCCCACATACGACGGAGCGCCCAATACCGGCTGGCGTAGAGATCGAAGGCGTCGTTCTCGTTCGAAGCCTTGGCGGACATGACGTTCTCGTCGTCGAGCGGATCGGCTCGAAGGTGTTCATCGAGGGTGACGATGTCGGAGCCGAAGAGCAGTCGACCGGCGTGCCGGCGGAGGAAGGCGAGCAGGTCCTCCGGCTCGTGTCGCGACAGTTCGCGGATCATCCACTTCGTCGCACTGGTGTCCAGGTGCAGGTTCGGATGGCGTTCGAGCAGGCCGTCGAGGAATTCGAGATCCTCCGGCCAGCCGCCCATGTGCGCGGCGATGAAGGGGACCCGGAAATCCGAGAGGGCCGCTTCCAGCGGTTCGTAGTGGGAACGCTTGTCGCCGTAGCGGGCCCGGTCCGAGTAGCGGGTGGCGAACCAGGTGTCGGGATCGGCGACGTGCACCATGATCGCCATGTCGAGATCGACCGCGAGCTGCATGCCTTCCCGCCGGATCGGGGCGTCGAGCCGCAACAGGGCGGGATCGCCCGCCTCCTCGCCGAAGTCGACGATCCGCGGGGCCGCCCAGAACTTGACGATGCGAGCGCCCTTCTCGCGATACGCCTCGATGCGTCGCAGGTACCCCTCGCCGTGAGCCAGTCGCCGATCGGGGTTCCGGAAGTCCGGGACCGCGATCGGTTCGAAGCGTCCCTCGAGCGAATCCCGCACCGCCTCCACCTCGTCGATCGCGGTCATCGACCACACGGCTTCCACGCCGTACAGGTCCATGACCTCGGCGAAGAGCCGGCTGGCCTCGAGGCCGTTGATGTGGGTGTGCGCGTCGATGATCGGGACCGTGGGCGGCCCCAGGCGCGCGGCTTCGGCGCGGTAGTCCAGGCCGAGTCGGTTCGATGTCGTGGGGGTGGCGTGCGTCATGGACGGGATGGTAGCCGTCGACGCCGAGGTCGGATCAGGCCGATTCCTTGGATTCCGGAACCTCTGATTCCGGGGCCTCCGGTGTCTGCTTCGTCACGCGATTGTCGAGACCGGGCCTGGCTCGGACCGGCTTCTTGACCTTTTTGGTCGCGATGCCGTTACGGCGTTTTCGCGCGGCCGACGCCGGATCGGCCGTGAGGGCTTCGTCGGGCGTCTCGATGACGCCGCCTGCCGTGACTCGGCCGATGTAGATCTCGTGATCCGCCTCGATGTCGAGGTGCCGGATCAGGTCGCAGCAGACCCAGCTCGCCGAGGCGACGGGGATCGGGAGCCGGCCGGTGTCGGGGACCAGGTCGTGCCCGAGGAACGGGTCCTCCCCGTGAAGCTCGCCGGGGCGATTGAAAAGTCGTGACAGCATCAGGTCGCAGCCGCGGAGTTCGCACAACCCGAAGATCGCCGAATCGCGGATGAGCGGACTCAGGGCATGGCCCTTCCGAACCGCGACGGTCACCGTGATCGGATCATCCGCGCATTTCTGCACCCGGGTGACCAGCATTCCATTGCGATGGTCGCCGTGTGCGGCGGTCATCAGGAAGCGTCCGACCGGCATCCGATCGGTCGCCATCGTCAATTCAGTTCTTCCGGTTGGTTCGATCGTCATGCCATTCCAGGGTTGCGTTCTCCGCCAGGAGCGGAGTCCGGATCAGTGGGTGGTCCGTGGACAGCATGCGCTCAAAATCGAAAAATGCCATAACTCCTGTTCAAACAGGGGGTTGCCAACGTCCGGATGTGGGTTGTGGGGCCGATGAGGGGAAGAAAAACCACGAAATGGGCAAAAGTGGGTCATTGTGTTGAAGAGTGTGGCGATGTGGAGTATTCTCCGACCGGCATCCTGCGACGGCCTCGGAAGGTCGACGCTTTTCGGCTTCGGAACTGCGGAGTACTGATGCGTGCTTTTTCTCGGCGAATTCGAGCACACCATCGACACGAAGAATCGGCTGGCGATCCCAGCCGAGCTTCGCGACGTGCTCGACGAGACGACGCACGGAACCGCATTCGTCGCGGCACCGGGATCCAACGGAACGCTCTGGCTCTGGCCGGAGCGGACCTTCGCGGAACTCGCCTCGAAGCTCGGCGGGACGCTCCTCGGCGAAGAGGAACTGGTCGCCTTCGATCAGGCGATCTTCTCGCAGTCCGCACGCTGCACCATCGACTCGGCCGGCCGGGTCCGGCTCCCGGAGCGTCTGCTCGGGAAGTTCGGACTGTCGGGCAGCGTGATGGTGCTCGGTGTCCGGGACCATCTCGAACTCGTGGCGCCCGATGCCTGGCGGGAGAAGCAGGCGGCCCTGCCCTCCGACGGGGACGTCTGGAAGCGAGCCCGCGCGGCACTGGCCGAACGATCGAAGCGGGAGGACCGATGAGGACCTCCGCGAACATCATCAGAACCAACGGCGGAGATTCCGCCGAACAGTCATGCGGCCATGGATCGGCCGCCGGACGCATCGTCGGCACGCGGTCGAGTCGACGGTGCGAGCAGTTCGTGTCGCGACGGTCAAGGATGACCGTTGCGGCCCGTGTTTCGACCGCAAATGCCTTGTTTTTCAGGGCATCGCGAACAGGGGGGCACCTGGTTCGCGGACCCCGGGCCAAGGACGGCTCGGATCTGGGTTGCTTCGAGGGTCAAGGATGATCCCGGAGCATGTCGGGGCATTCGCCCCGACCTCCCTCGACCTGCGTGGTCGGTTCGAGGGCTTTCGGCCATGAGCGGGGGCTCGATGGCTGCTTCGCTTCGCTGCCCGCGTCGTCGACAGACGACGCGGGCGTTTTTTTCGGCTTGGACCGACCTCGGGATTCGAAAAGAAGGACGCTGCGAATCGCAGCGTCCTTCTTGATGGGTCGTTCTCGAGTCCGCCCGGGATCCGTGTCTGACGACTGGGTGCGAGTGTCAGGCTTCCGAGGCCGGGCGAATCTGGCCGGCCACCGGCGGCGCATCCTCGTCGGCGACGATCTGCTCCGCGACTTCACGACGGTGCACCGCGACTTCACGCGGGAACTCGAATGCGAGTCGGACACGGTCGCCCTTGATCACGGCGACCCGGACGACACCAAGTGGTGACGCGGGATCTCCGATGATGACTTCCTCGCCCTCGCGGCGGGTGATGACGAGCATGTTCAGGTCCTCCTGCCTGCGTACCACTCTCGAAAGTGCTCGACCGGGACCTCGGTGTCTCGGCCGGTGGAGGGTGGTCGCCGAGATCATTCGGCGGACTACAGCCTAGCCGAACGGCGGCGATTACAGAAGGCGGTATCGGTAGATTTCAGCGTCGCCCACGACCTCATTCGGAGGCGACAACGTCCGTCACCTCGGGAACTCTGCTGCGCAGATTCCGCGCGATGCCGTCGCGGAGCGTCATTTCACTCGAGGGACAACCGATGCAGGCCCCGAGAAAGCGGATCGTGACGACCCCCTCCTCGGAGATTTCGAGGAGTTCGAAATCGCCGCCATCTTCCTGCACCGCCGGCCGGATGAGGTCGAGCACCGCCTCGACTCGGGACTGAAGGGATTCGGATGGCGAATCGGTCATTGGCGAAAACGTCCTCGAGAGACCCGGAATCAGGTCGGTGGCGGCAGGTCCTGAACCGCGGTCGACAGGCACGATGATAGAGTCATGAGGCGGCCTCCGTCGAATCACCGACCTTCTGGTGGTGGCGGATGACGCGATTCGTTCCTGCAGGGCATGGAGGCCTGAGCGACGTGATCCCGAGAATGCTTCGTCACTTTGATCCGAACGGACCCCGACGGGGATCGAATCGAAATTCCGCCATCCGTTCGACGCTGACCATCGTGGTGCTCGGCCTGCTCGTGGCCTGGCCCGGATGCGCTCCGCGATCGATCGAGGACCCGGTCGCGGTCCTCGCCGACCCGGAGGAGACCTCCGGCCGCCACGCCGCCGCGTTGCGGGTTCTGGAGGCCACCACGACGCCCGATGCCACGAGTCGAGCCCTCAAGCGAATGATCATCGCCGATGGCTACACCGTCGACGTCCGGGAGATGGCCTACGACCGGATGAAGATCATCGATCCCGAAGGCCTTCAGCGACTGCTGGAGATCCAGATGCCGAAGATCGACGCGATCCAATGGCGGGAACGGTTGTGCGAGATCATCGCGGCCGAGCCCTGGATCGACATGACGCCGACGCTCATCCGGGCATGGGCGCGACCGATGCCGAACTGGGTGGAGGATCCGCAGGACCGGCCGGAGCGACTGGCGTTGATCGAGATGTACGGGGAGGACCGACTCGCCGACGTCCTGGTGCAGGTGATGCTGGATTCCGATCCGGTGGTCGCCGCCAACCTTCGAGCGCGGTGCTGGGAGCTGCTCGTGGCGGAGGGACGACGCGACCGCGTGGTGGAACTGCTCGCGAGCAGCGACGTCTCCCCGCGCGACGGCATGTTCCGGGATCTCCGGGAGATCTCGGATCGACTCGGGATCATCCCCGCCAATCGCGAGGAGATCATCTGGGCCCGAACCCTCTGCCGACCGGAGAACGCGGGCTTCCTCGACGCGGCGGCCGCGGCGTGTGAGCGGGTGCCCGAGTCGCGTCGGTCGACGCTGGAACTTCGCGACCTGGGCGTGCTGGTCGCGGCGATGCGTCTCGATCCCACGCTCCTCGATCAGGACGAGGCCACGCTCTACGACGAGCTCCGGAAGGACGTCGACGTCGATGGCAGACGCCTCTACTCGGCGAACTTCACCGGGTGGAACGACACCCACACCGAACGACTTCGCGAGGTTCGGCGAAAGCTCGGCTGGGGCGACCTGCTGGCGATGAGGATCGCGATCGAATCGCTGGAGATCGACGCGGTTCGTGGTCACGTCTTCCGGTACGCGGAACGTGACCTGCTCGACGAGAGCACCGAGTTCGGCGGGGTCATCTCGGTGGACGAGCAGGGCCGGATCGAGGTGCTGGAATTCAAGCCGCGGCTTCGACGCGGAGACAATCGCTTCGAGGCGACGCAGGAGATGTTCGACGCGGCCTACACGGGCGTCTTCCACTTCCACAATCACGCCCAGGAATACGACAACCGGGACTACGCCGGCCCGCACATGGGCGACTTCGCCTACGCCGAGGCGACGCGGGCCAACTGTCTCGTGTTCACGTTCATCGACAGCCGCACCATCAACGCCGACTTCTACCGCCACGGCGGGGTGGTGGTGGATCTTGGAACCTTCCAGCGGCCGGACTGAGTTCGTCCCCGGTCGTCGGTCCCGACCCGGAACCAATCGCGTGCAGGTCCTGCTCATCATCCTCGCCGCCGTGGTGCTGCTTCCCGCACCAGAGGGCGGGTTTCCAGCCCGGCTCGAGCCCCTCGCGAGCATCGGTCTGGTGCTGGGTGGGATCGGGATTCTGCTGATCGTGGCGGCATTGAACGCGCGGGTGCTTCAACGTCGACTCGCCGGGGATCGACCCCTCCGGGAGTTCGAGCGGGCGGCGCGAAGTCTTCGGTTCGTCCAGTGGGCGGCGGTGGGAATCGTCGCGGCGGGCGTCCTCGGCACCGGTTTTCGAGAGGCGGTTCGAGGGTACGTGGGCGACTTCCTCGTCATCGACGAGGCCCTGACGATGGCGCCCGCGTTGTTCGCGATCGTCGCCGCGTGGTGGATCTTTCATCCCTTCGAGGTCCGGGCCCGTGACGCGACCCTGATCCGCCGGTTGGACGAAGGACTTCCCGTGCAGGCGGCACCGTCGCGGAGCGCCTGGGTGGCGATGCAGTTTCGGACCCAGGTTCTGATCCTGCTGGTTCCGCTCGGGCTCCTCGCGGTGACCGGGGACGTCTTCGAAGCGTTGATCGCGCGGTCGTCGTATCAACCGCCGGGCTGGCTCGCCACCGCGATGCCGGCGTCCCTGGTGATTCCCATCGCGATCCTGGCGCCGGCCCTCGTGGTCCGGCTGCTCGGCGCCCGCCCGCTGCCCGAGGGCGAGGTCCGGACGACGCTCGAATCCATGTGCGATCGTGCCGGGGTCCGGGTCCGGAACATCCTGCTCTGGCCCACCGGGGGACGGTTGGTCAACGCCGCGGTGACCGGGTTCGTCGGCCGACTCCGCTGGGTCCTGCTCACCGACGGCCTGCTCGAGACGCTTCGTCGGGAGCAGGTCATGGCGGTGATGGCCCATGAACTCGCTCACGCGCGGCGACGGCACATGCCCTGGATGGGCGTCGGGCTCGTCGCGATGAGCATGGTGCTGGCGGAGGCGATCGACCCGATCCTCCTCGAGGTCCGCTCCGCACGCATCGAGGCGGGCGGCGCCGAAGCGGCGATCGTCTCCGATCTCTGGTGGATGGACATCGCCGCGACCGCGGTGGTCCTCGCGGGAACGCTGGTCGGCTTCGGTTGGATCTCCCGTCGTTTCGAGCGACAGGCCGATGCGTTCGCGGCGGTTCGGATGTCGGTCGACGCCGAGGATCGTCCGCTCGGGACGGTCTCGGTCGAGGGCGTCGATGCGATGCGATCCGCGTTGACCGCGGTGGCCGGCGTGAACGGTGTCGACCTGAAGCGATTCACCTGGCGACATGGTTCGATCGCCTCGCGACAGCGTCATCTGCTGGGGCTGATCCACCGACCGATCGATCGACTGCCGATCGACCGCGTGGTCCGGACGATCGAGATCGCCTCGGTGGTGGCGATCGTGCTGGTGGTGGGGCGGTGGTACCTGGCCACGTCGGCGGAACCCTCGATTTTCGAGGATCCCGCATTCGGAACGCCCGAAGTCGCGTTCTCCTTGCGAGAATGACGGCATGCGATTCGTCAAGATGCACGGCCTGGGAAACGACTACGTCTTCGTCGACGGTCGGCTGACGAACGTCGACGACCCGGCCGGCGTGAGCCGGCTGGTCAGCGATCGACATCGCGGGATCGGAAGCGACGGGTTGATCCTGATCGACCCACCCGAGGATCCGACGAACCATGCCCGGATGCGGATGTTCAACGCGGATGGCAGCCGCGGCGAGATGTGCGGAAACGGAATCCGGTGCATCGCGAAGTTCCTGGTCGATCGTGGAATCACCGAGGACGACGCGCTTCGGATCGAGACCGATGGTGGGCTGCGTCGACTCGGTTGGAGTCGGGGGGCCGACGGTCGCGTCGATTCCGTCGACGTCGACATGGGACCGCCGACGCTCGTCGTCGATCGAATCCCCGCCGATCTTCCGGGGCTGGAGTCGGGGGCGACCGCGATCGAACGAGCGTTCGATCCGGCGGCGTTCGGGCTCGATCCCGCGTTGATCGCCCGGGCGGGCATCACGCCGCGGTTCACGCTGGTGTCGATGGGGAATCCGCACGTGGTGATCCGCTGCGACGACGCCGAGGCCGTGCCGCTCGACCGGGTCGGCCCGGTGATCGAACGACATGCGTGGTTTCCGAACCGGATCAACGTCCATTTCGTGGAAGCGGTGGACCCGGGCTCGGTCCGGGTCGTGACCTGGGAGCGTGGTAGCGGGCCCACCCGGGCCTGTGGCAGCGGCGCGTGCGCGGTCTGCGTGGCCGGCGTGCTCGGCGGCTGGGCGACCTCGCCGCTCCGCGCGATGCTTCCCGGCGGCGTGCTCGACCTCCGCTGGTCGGGGGATGATGCGGAACCCGTGATGATGAGCGGGCCCGCGACCGAAGTCTTCGAAGGTGACATCGAACTCGCCGGAACCGACCGGCAGGAAGCGAATCCATGACCATCCGACTCGATCGACTCGATGAATTCGAACGGCGCATCGCCGACGCGGTCCGGACCCGCGACGCCCGGATGCGGGAGGAACTCGCGGCCATGGTCGCGATCCCGACGGGCTTCAACCACACCCCCGGACTCGACGCGTTGCGGGACCTGCTCGCGGATCGGCTCTCGGAGATCGGCGGCGTCCTGGAGCGGATTCCCGGCGTCCCGCGACCGACCTGGATCAAGATTCGAAGCGGTTCCGACGATCCGGAGGCGGCCGCGGTCGCCGAGGACGTTCCGCCGATGCTGGTTGCGCGGCACGCGGTGGGCGACGGCCGCGACGCGGCGCGACTCATGGTCTGCGGCCATCTCGACACGGTGCACGATCCCCACGGTCCCTTCCAGGAACTGGTGGAGGCCGCCGACGGCATCGCGCACGGCCCCGGTGCGATGGACATGAAGGGCGGACTGCTCGTCGCGATCTCCGCCCTCGAAGTCCTGCACGAGCTGGGTCGGGAGATCGACTGGACGGTCGCACTCGTCCCCGACGAGGAGACCGGCACCTACTTCTCGGAGAAGGCGCTGCTCGACGTGGCGAAGGGTCACGACGTCGGACTCGTCCTCGAGCCGGCGCTGGTCGACGGCTCGCTGGTGGTCGAACGGATGGGTTCCGGCGCCTTCATGATCGAGGCCCATGGTCGGGCCGCCCACGTCGGCCGGGCGTTCGCGGAAGGGCGTTCCGCCGTGGTGGCGATCGCCCAGGCGATCCTCGAGATCTCCGCCCTCGCCGATCCGGATGCGGGTCGGATCGTGAACATCGGTCCCATGCACGGGGGGCAGGTGACCAACGCGGTCGCCCATCACGCCCGGTGCTGGGGGAACGTCCGCTACCGCGACGAGGCCGCCCGGGTGGCGCTCGATGCGGAGATCCGGGCGGTGGTCGATCGACTCAACGCGTCGATGGCCGAGGCGGGCGACGATCCGCCGCGACTCGAGGCCCACACCGCGTTCATCCGGGCGGCGAAGCCCGCGACGCCCGAGGTCATGACGCTGGCGGAACGGGCCCGGCAGGCCAGCGAGGATCTGGGGCACCCGATGCCCTTCGCCTCGACCGGCGGCGTCTGCGACGGCAACGTCATCCAGCAGGCGGGCGTTCCGACCATCGACACCCTGGGCGTCCGGGGTGGGGGGATGCACCGGCCGGACGAGCACATCCAGCTCGACAGTCTCGTGGAGCGGACCACGCTGTTCGCGATCCTGATGCATCGCCTCGACCGGGACGGCTTCGGAGACCGGCCGGGATCCGGGCGTTCGATATCATGAGATGGTCTCCGCGAGGTCCTCGCGGAGACTCATCGGTTCTTTGATCACGAACGCCGGCGATCCCCGTTTCCAGCGTTCAAGGAGGTTCTTCGCGTGAGCACGTCCCAGTCCGGCACCATCGCCGAAACGTTTCGTCACAGCCCCGAAGTCACGGCCGCCATCGAAGCGGTGATCACCCGGCTCGAGGCGGATCAGTCCGCGATCGACGGGGCCCGGCCCGCGACGAAGGAGGGCGCCGAGACGCTCCAGGGCTGGCTGGCCCGTTCCGCGGAAGCGCGAGGCAAGGGGGCGTTGTATCCGTACGTCGGAAGCGGCATCGGCAAGGGGCCGCTGGTCGAACTGGTCGACGGCTCGGTGAAGTGGGACATGATCAACGGCATCGGCGTCAACATGTTCGGGCACGGTGATCCGGGCATGGTCCGGGCCGCCCTCGAATCGGCGCTCGGCGACGTGGTGATGGAGGGCAACCTCCAGTACAACTCGAAGAGCATCGAACTCGCGGAGTTCCTCTCGCAGGAGGCGGCGAAGGGTTCGAGGATCCGCCACTGCTTCACCACCAACTCCGGTGCCATGGCCAACGAGAGCGCCCTCAAGGTGTGCCAGCAGAAGACCAACGGCGCCCCCCGGGTCATCGCCTTCCAGGACTGCTTCATGGGTCGGTCGACCACCATGGCCCAGATCGGCGACTCCGCCGCGGGCCGGGTGGGCATTCCGCTCAACACGCACGTCGACTACATGCCGTTCTACGATCCCGCGATGGGTCAGCGTTCGATCGAGATGGCGGTCTGGCATCTCGACCAGTACCTCAAGCGATACCCCGGACAGCACAGCTGCTTCATCTTCGAACTGGTGCAGGGCGAGGGCGGATTCCGCACCGCGCCCCGGGAGTTCTTCGTGCCCCTGATGGAGATGTGCCGGGAGCGCGGCGTTCCGGTCTGGGACGACGAGGTGCAGACGTTCGGTCGCAACACCGAGATGTACTACTACGACGCGCTCGACCTCGGCGAGTACGTGGACGTGGTGACCATCGGCAAGATGAGCCAGGTCTGCGCCTGCCTCTACACCGAGGAATTCAACCCGAAGCCGGGCCTGCTCAGTGGCACGTTCATCGGCTCCAGCAGCGCGATCCACGGCGGGCTCTCCGCCCTCCGGCGGCTTCGTGACGGGGGCTACTACGGTCCGGATGGCCGGATCGCCGGCATCCAGGCCGCGTTCCGAGAACATGCGGACGCCTTCGTCGCGGCCCATCCGGAGTGGTTCCCGGTCGCCAAGGACACCTTCGGCCGTCCCATCACGGAATTCGTGGCGGGTACCGGCGGCATGTGCCGCCTGACGCCTTTCGGGGGCAGTCGGGCGATGATCATGAAGGCGCTCCACGTGATGTTCGATGAAGGAGTGATCGCCTTCATCTGCGGTCACGATCCGTACCACCTCCGATTCCTGCCGCCCGTCGGGGTGATGGAACCGGAGCACTTCGGGCCGGTGTTCGAGATTCTCGAGCGGGCCTTCGCCCGGACCGTCGCCGAAGGGTGACGCCCGATCCGATTCCGCCGGCGATGGTCGCCGGTGGATGCACGGCCCACGTCCGCAGGAGCCTCAGGCATGTTCGTCATCCGACAGGTCGCGACCGAAGACGTCACCACGCTTCTCAAGCTCGCGCGGATGGTCCACTTCATCAACCTTCCGCCCGACCGCGACATCATCGCGTCGAAGGTGGTCCGCAGCCGCAAGAGCTTCGGTCGACAGGCCACCGAACCGCGGGAGCGCAACTTCATGTTCGTGCTCGAGGACCTCGACACCGGCAACGTGATCGGGACCAGCGCGATCATCTCCTGCGTGTCGTGGCCCGGACACCCGCACGTCTACCTCGACGTCACCCGCCGCGAGTTCTGGAGCGACGATCTCCAGCAGGGCGCGACGCAGGTCGTGCTCACCCTCGGTGAAGACGTCTCGGGGCCCTCGGAGATGGGCGGGCTCATCCTCGCGCCCGGCTACCGCGGACACGCGGAGAAGCTCGGCGGATTCCTGTCGATGGTCCGCTTCCACTACATGGGCCTGCACAAGCGACAGTTCAGCAAGCGGGTCATCGCCGAGATGATGGGGGCGATCACGCCCGACAGCCACAACCTCTTCTGGGACTACCTGGGCCGGCGGTTCATCAACCTCTCCTACAAGGAGGCGGATCTCTTCTGCCAGCACTCGAAGGAGTTCATGACCTCGCTGTTCCCGCGCGAGCCGTTCTACGCCTCGCTGCTTCCCGCGGAAGCCCGGAACCTGATCGGCCGCGAAAGCGACGAGACCCGGCCCGCTCGCCGGATGCTGGAGCGGCAGGGCTTCGAGTACAAGGGGCACATCGATCCCTTCGACGGCGGCCCCTATCTCGAGGTCGCCCGCGACAAGATCCCGCTGGTGACGGCGACGCAGAAGTGCTCGCTCACCGGTGAACTCACCGGGACCGGCAAGTCCGTCGGCATCGTGTCGCACGAGAGCGACATCGGTTTCCGTGCGGTTCGCACGACCTTCACGCATCGCGGGGACGGCGTCCGGATCCCCGCCGCCGCGATGGACGCGATCCATGCGGTCAAGGGATCGAAGCTCGGCGTCACGGCCCTCCCGGATCGGTCCGGAGCCAAATCCGGAGCCGCGGCTGGAACCATCGACAAGCCCGCGTCCAAGTCAAAGACCGCGTCCAAGTCCAGCACCCCGTCCAAGTCAAAGTCCGCGTCCAAGTCCAAGACCGGATCCAAGTCGGGTTCCCGGTCGAAGTCGACCAAGTGACGCCGCATCGCGCGGCCTGATTCGGGGGCCGTCGATCGGTTGATCCGTCATCGCCGGTCGCCGTACATGGATCGTCGGCATCGATTCCATTCCTCGTCTCTCGATCGTTTCGCACGGAGAACACGACTCATGTCCCAGCACGGCACCGCGATCGATCGCGGCCTTCTCGACGGTCCGCCCGCGAACCTGATCGACGGCCGATTCCACCCGCTTCCCACCGGCGACGCGATCGCGTCGCGGAATCCATCCGCACCCGACGACGTCGTCTGGCAGGCCGATGAACGACTCGCCGACGTCGATGCCGCGGTGGCGGCGGCCCGCGCCGCCCAGCCGGCGTGGAACGCCCTGGGGCGGTCCGCCCGCGAAGCGATCCTCCGGCGCTGGCAGGAAGTCACCCGGGAACGCGCTCCGCGGATGGCCGAACTCATCACCCTCGAGATGGGCAAGGTGCTGTCGGAGAGTCGCTTCGAGGCGAACGCCCTCGCGGGCAAGGTCGACATCACCCTCGGCGAGCATTCCGCCGGACGGATCTCCGACTACGAGGTCGCGGCGGGCGAGACGAAGTCCGGTCACTGCCGGTACAAGCCCCACGGGGTCATGGCGGTCCTCGGGCCGTTCAACTTCCCCGCCCACCTCCCCAACGGCCACTTCGTTCCCGCGCTGCTCGCGGGCAACGCGGTCATCCTCAAGCCGAGCGAGAAGACGCCCGGGGTCGGACAGGCCCTCGCGGAGATGGCGGTCGAGGCGGGGGTGCCGGCCGGCATCTTCGGCCTCGTGCAGGGCGGCCCCGCGGTCGCCGCCTCGCTCTCCGGTCACGACGGCGTCGACGGCGTCCTGTTCACGGGGAGCTGGCCGGTCGGCCGGCGGATCCTCGAATCGAACCTCGACTCGCCCGGTCGGATCGTCGCCCTCGAACTCGGGGGATCGAACCCGTCGGTCGTCATGCCGTCCGCGGATCTCCGCCAGGCGGTCACCGAGTGCGCCCGCGCCGCGTTCGCCACGAGCGGGCAGCGGTGCACCTGCACCCGGCGGATCATCCTCCACGCGGACATCGCCGATCGATTCCTCAACGCGTTCTGCAAGGTCGCGAGCACCATCGTGGTCGGCCCCGGCGATTCGGAGGATCCCGTCTTCATGGGCCCCGTCGTCAACGCCGCCGCGGTCGACGACGTGCTGGCGTTCCAGTCGGACCTGCACGCCGCGGGCGGGCGGATCCTCGTCGAGGCCTCCCGCATGGACCGGCCCGGTCACTTCGTCACGCCGGGGGTGGTGCTGGTCGACGGTTTCAGCGTCGATCGGGATCGCGAGTGCTTCGGTCCGCTGGTCCAGGTGACGATCGTGGAGTCCCTCGACGCCGCGATCGAGCAGGCGAACGCGACCCGTTACGGACTCGCCGCGTCGATCTTCACCGGTGAGGACGCCGAATGGGATCGGTTCTTCGACGATTGCCGGTCGGGCTGCATCAACCGCAACACCGGAACCGCGGGGGCGAGCAGCATGCTTCCGTTCGGTGGTCTCGGCCACAGCGGCAATCATCGGCCCGCCGGCGCGTTCAGCGTCGACTACTGCGCCTATCCCGTCGCGAGCATGGTCGAACGAGGCGGTGCCGCGGCCCCGCCCGCCGGCATGCTGGTGAAGGACGGCTGGTTCGACGCCTGATCGGGTCCACCGTGGGAGCCCATTCGTGAACGAATCGATCGACACCTCCTCGGGCCGCGCCCGAAGCACGGTGGCGATCGTGGTGCCCGCCTGGAACGAGGCGGGCGTGATCGCGGAGACGGTGTCGGTGCTTCGGGCGGGGCTGGAGGAGATCGGGCGATCCGGCGAGGTGGTCGTGGTCGACGACGCGAGCGAGGATTCCACCGCGGATCTCGCGGCCGCCGCGGGGGCCCGGGTGGTTCGGGTCGAGAAACGTCACATCGCGGCGGTTCGGAACGCCGGTGCGGCCGCCACCGAAAGCGATCTCCTGGTCTTCGTCGACGCGGACACCGTCGTTCCGAGCGAGACGCTGCGGACGCTCCTCGCGACCGTCGAGGACGGTGCCGCGATCGCCGGGCCGCGGGTCGAGATGCCCGGCGTGAAATCGACGATCTCGCGGCTCTGGACGTCGTCGCTGCTGTTCCTGCTCGGCGTCGCGGGCGTGCTGCCGGGATGTTGTCTCGTTCTGCGTCGGTCGACGTTCGACGCCGTCGGTGGATTCGACGAGCAGTGGTTCGCGAGCGAGGAGGTCTGGTTCGTCCGGGCGGTCCGCGCCCTCGGTCGGGGGGCGGCGGTCCGGATCGACGCGCCGGTGCTCACCTCGCCGCGCAAGGCGAACGCGGTCGGTCCGCTGCGGCTCGTCTGGCAGACGCTCTCGATCGGACTGGCGGGCCCCGGTCGCTGGCGACGCCGAACCCGACTGGGATTCTGGTACGAGCGTTGACCCCGAAACCGGCGACGGGGGGCGCGTCGCGAGACCATCCGGCGTGATTGGGGTCGATGCCCCATGGATGCCGGGCCCGAAACAATCGATAGTTCCTCGGTGCCCGTTTCGTGCGATCGGGTCCAGTCCGGTCTCGATGCTTCGACGGTTCTCCGGGGGGCGACCGTCGAGGATCCACCGGACGGGATCCGACCGCACGGGCGGCACAAGTCGGTTCTTCGTTCGCGATGACGGCCCTTCCGGGTATTCCGGGGAACACCGTCGAGCAGTGTGAGGCGTTTGATCGCGGGGCAGCGATCGACGGCTCGTTCGACGGTGGGAATGCAGCGAACGAGGATCGACGTGAATTGGGACGACGCGGCGCGGATCTCCGGATCCGCGTCGTGTGTTTTTGGCCGTGGTGCCTCGTTCCTGACGCCCGGCGGCCTCGCTCGGCCTCAGTGGACGAGCGTGCCGTTCGCGACGGCCGCGTCCGGGCCGAGGAGCGTGATGCCGCCCGACGCGGCTTCGGCCCCGAGCACCAGGACTTCGCTCTTCACCCCGGCGATCATCCGCGTGCCGAGGTCGGTCGCGACCACCACCTGGCGGCCGACCAGCGCTTCCGGGGCGTGACGATCGACGATTCGGGCGCTCGACGCGACGTGGCCATGGGGACCGAGATCGATCTCCAGCACGTAGGCGGGCGGCCGCGCGTCGTCGTTGAGCCGGCACGATCGGATCGTCCCGACGCGGAGCGTGGTCCCCAGCGGGCCGTCCGGTTCCGGGGACTGCGTTGTCATGTCGCGTTCGTTCACTCGGCCGCGGGCGCGCCGTCGATCTTGTCTGCGAGGAAGTCGGCGACCCGGTCGATGGCGATCCGTTCCTGCGACTGGGTGTCGCGTTCACGGACCGTGACCGCGTGGTCGGTGAGGGAGTCGCCGTCGATCGTGAAGCAGTAGGGGGTGCCGGCCTCGTCCATGCGGGCGTACCGCTTGCCGATCGACTGCTTGACGTCCATCTCGACCGCGTACTTCCGCCGGACCTGCTTGTGGAGCTTCTCGGCGACCTCGGGCATGCCGTCCTTCGCCACCAGCGGGAAGATCGCGGCCTTGATCGGTGCGACCCGCGGGTGGAACTTCATGAAGACCTTGGACGCCCGGCTCTCGTCGGGCGTGTACGCCTCGCAGAGGAGGGCGAGCGTGCCACGGTCCGCGCCGGCGGAGGGTTCGATGACGTGCGGGAAGTACCGCTCGTTCTTCTCCTGGTCGAAGTACCGCATCTTGTCGCCCTTGCCGCAGTGTTCGGCGTGCTGGCGCAGGTCGTAGTCGGAGCGATGGGCCACGCCCTCGAGTTCGCCGAAGCCGGGTGCGGTGAACGGGAACCGGTACTCGATGTCGCAGGTGCCGGCCCCTTCCTTGGCGTAGTGGGCGAGCTCGCCGCGATCGTGTTCGCGGAGGATGAGGTTGTCGCCGGCGAGGCCGATCTCCTTCCACCACGCGTACCGCTGTTCACGCCACCAGGCGTACCAGTCCTCGGCTTCGCTGGGATGGATGAAGAACTCGAGTTCCATCTGCTCGAACTCGCGACTCCGGAAGGTGAAGTTCCGCGGGGTGACCTCGTTGCGGAACGCCTTGCCGATCTGGGCGATGCCGAAGGGCACCTTGACCCGGCTCGAATCGACGATGTTGTTGAAGTTCGTGAAGATCCCCTGGGCGGTCTCGGGTCGGAGATACGCCTTCGAGTTCTCGTCGCGGATCGCCCCGCAGTGGGTCTCGAACATCAGGTTGAACATCCGGGGCTCGGTGAGGGATCCGGGTTCCTTCGTGTCGGGACCGACCGCGATCGCCCGTTCCTCGGCGGAGAGGTCGGCGAACGGACAGAGGTCGATCTCCTCGTCGGCGACGGTCCGCTTCACGTACTTGTCGAGCTTCTTCCGCGCCCTGGCCATGCTGTCGTCGTCGCCTTCGATGCAGACGAAGATGCGTCCGGCGGTGTCGCCCTTCACACCGAGGCAGACGAGGTGGTCGGCCCGGTAGCGGGACTTCGACTCCTTGCAGTCGACCATCGGATCGTTGAAGCCGCCGACGTGGCCCGAGGCGACCCAGGTCTTCGGGTTCATGATGATCGTGCAGTCGACGCCGACCACCTTGACGTTCGCGCCGGTCGGGCCGGTCGCGTCGCCGTGGACGATGTCGTCCCACCAGGCGTCCTTGAGGTTCCGCTTCAGCTCGACGCCGTTGGGGCCGTAGTCCCAGAAGCCGTTGATGCCGCCGTAGATCTCGGAGCTCTGGAAGATGAAGCCTCGTCGTCGGCAGAGGGCGACGATGTCCTCCATGCGCTTGGTGGTCGTTTCGCTCATCGGTGTCGGGCTCGGGTGTGGGCCATGGCGGGGGGGTGAATCGGATCGCGGAAGCCGGACATGGTAGCGGGTAGGATTCGCAGCCCGTCGGCGGGCGTCGAGGACGTCCACCAGCGACGCCGATTCCCACCCCATCGCCATCGACACCGCGCCCGGAGCCCCATCATGCCCTTCACCAATCGCCCTTGTCTGGTCACCGGCGGAACCGGCGCCCTCGGCTCGGAGGTCGTTCGCGATCTCCTCGAGCACGGGGCCGAGGTCCACGTCACCTGGCGGGAGGCTCGCGAACTCGATCGCATCGATTTCAAGGACCACGTCACCCTTCACGAGGTCGACCTCGGCGACGAGGCGTCGGTGGCGGCGATGTACGCGAAGGCCGGTCCGATCTACGCGTCGATCCACGTCGCGGGCGGCTTCGCGATGGGGCCGATCGAGGACGTCTCCCAGTCCGACTTCGACGCGATGATGCGGCTCAACGCGGGAACCTGCTTCCTCTGCTGCCGGGAGGCGGTCAAGGCGATGCGGGCCGCGGGCCGACCGGCGGAGGACGGTGGCCGGATCGTCAACGTGATCGCCCGTCCCGCGATCGAACCGGCCGGCGGGATGCTGGCGTATTCGACGAGCAAGGCGGCGGTCGCGAGCCTGACCCAGTGTCTCGCGAAGGAGGTCGTCGGCGACGGCATCCTCGTGAACGCCGTCGCGCCGTCGATCATGGACACGCCCGCGAATCGCGCCGCGATGCCCGACGCCGATTTCGACGCGTGGCCGAAGGTCGAGGAGGTCGCGCGGACCATGGTCTGGCTGGCGAGCCCGGCGAACGCCCTGACCACCGGCACCCTGGTCCCGGTCTACGGACGCGCCTGAAGCGCGAACGGATCGTCGGGAAGAACCGCACCCCGGCCGTCTCGTTGGAGACGGCCGGGGTGCGTTGATTCACGATTGCCAGAGGCGTCGAGTCGCGTCAGTCGCGGCCGGGATTCGAACCGATCAACGTCAGCAGTTCCATCCTCGCCGCCGGGTCCTCGAGGAACACGCCGTGCAGCTTGCTGGTGGTGGTCCAGGCGTTGCTCTGCTTGACGCCGCGGTAGCACATGCAGAAGTGACGGGCCTGGATGACCACGGCCACGCCCTGCGGCTGCAGGGCTTCCTGAATGGTGTTGGCGATCTGGGCGGTGAGCTTCTCCTGGACCTGAAGTCGCTTCGAGAAGATCTCGATCACGCGGGCGAGCTTCGACAGGCCGACCACGCGTCCGCTCGGAATGTAGGCCACGTGGGCCTTCCCGACGAAGGGCACCATGTGGTGCTCGCAGTGGCTCTGGATCTCCATGTTCTGGAGCAGCACCAGTTCGTCGTAGTTCTCGACCTCGCTGAAGGTCTTCTGAAGAGGCTCGAACGGATCGGCCCGGTAGCCCCAGTAGTGTTCGTTCATCGCCTTGACGACCCGCTTCGGGGTCTCGATGAGGCCCTCGCGTTCGGGGTCTTCGCCGATGAAACCCAGCAGTGATTTCACGTGGGCCATCGCCTCGATGCTGGCGTCGCTTTCGGGGTCGAATTCGGTGTAGGGACGGGGCTCGAGCACGGACGATCTCCGGGGTGTGGGACGGGTCGGGAATAATAGCACCCTCCATCACATCCCCGCCTGTCGTAGCATCCATGTCATGGCCATTTCCGCTCCCATCGGTGGTGACGACGATTCCAACGACCTCCCGGTCCTGCTTCGCCCGGCGATGGTCTGGTCCGGTGGCGGGTTCGTCGCCGATCAGGAGATCGTGATCAGCGGCGACCGGGTCCGCGAGATCCGGCCCGCCACGGGCCCCTCGGACTGGCCGGTGGCCCTTCTGCCGGGCTTCGTCAACGCCCACAGTCATGCGTTCCAACGGGGCATGCGGGGGCTCGGCGAGACCTTCCGGGCCGGACGTGGCTCGTTCTTCACCTGGCGGAATTCGATGTACGAGCTCGTCGCGTCGCTCGACGTGGATCGGGCGTATCGAACCAGTCGGCTCGCCTTCGAGGAGATGCTCGACGCGGGAATCACGACGGTCGGGGAGTTCCACTACATCCATCACGCCGCCGACGAGGGCGACGCGACCCGATGGGCCCTCGACGAGGCGGTCCTGCGGGCCGCCCGCGACGCCGGCATCCGGATCGTCCTCCTGCACTGCGACTACGTCCGGGGTGGATTCGACGATCAGCCGCTCGACGGGGGGCAGCGTCGATTCGACACCGGCACGCTCGACACGTATCTCGCGAGTCTCGATCGAGCCGAGGATCTGGCGACGGGACCGCTCCAGTCGGTCGCCGCGGTCGCCCACTCGACCCGGGCGGTGCCGATCGACCGGATCGCGACGATCCATGCCGAGGCCACCCGACGCGACACGGTCTTCCACCTGCACCTCGAGGAGGTCGTGAAGGAGATCGAGGACTGTGGACGCCGGCACGACCGCACGCCGATGCGCCTCGCCCTCGAGCACGGGGTGATCGACGAACGCACCACCGCGGTGCACTGCACCCACTCGACCGCCGAGGACCTTCGCGACTTCGGTGCCGCGGGCGGTCGGATCTGTCTCTGCCCGAACACCGAAGGCAACCTCGGGGACGGGATCTGCGATCTCGCCACGATGCGGGAGGCCGGGATCGACGTCTCGATCGGCACCGATCTGAACAGTCGGATCGCGCCGGCGGAGGATCTCCGCTGGATCGAATACGTCCAGCGGGTCCGGCACCAGATGCGGGGCGGCGTGATCGACGCCGAAGGACGGACCGGCCGGGCGCTGCTCGACATCGGCACGCGAAACGGCGCCGCGAGTCTCGGTGTCGAGGCCGGCGAGATCGCACCCGGTCGACTCGCCGACTTCGTGGCCGTGGATCTCGAACATCGAACCCTCGAAGGCGTCGGGCCGGACCACCTCGCGGAAGCGATCGTGTTCGGCACCGGCCCCGCGTGCCTCGCCGGCACCTGCGTCGGTGGACGCTGGGTGCGGGGCGGACCGGACGTGGCCGGAGGGCGGGCCTGACATGGCCCGCATCCGACTCGGCGTCGACCTCGGGGGCACGAAGATCGAAGCGGTCGCGCTGGTCGAGGGCGTCATCGCCGTCCGCGAACGCATCGCGACGCCGCAGGGCGACTACGACGGCACGATCGGCGCGATCGCGACCCTGGTCGGTCGGGTCGCCGCCGAGGCGCGAGGGACCTCCGATGCGATCACCGTGGGCGTGGGAACGCCCGGCTCGGTGGATCGCGGCACCGGGCTGCACCGGAATTCCAATTCGACCTGCCTGAACGGTCGTCCTTTCCAGGCCGATCTCGCGACCGCGGTCGGGCATCCGCTCCGGACCGCGAACGATGCGAACTGCTTCGCGTTGTCGGAGGCCGTCGACGGCGCCGCCCGGGGGCATCGGCTGGTCTTCGGCGTCATCCTCGGGACCGGGGTCGGCGGTGGGGTGGTCATCGACGGCGTGGTCCACGAAGGCCGGAACGGGGTCGGCGGCGAGTGGGGCCACATGGGCCTTCCGCATCGCGACGTCCGGGACGTGTCGCCCCGCGACTGCTACTGCGGTCGCACCGACTGTCTCGAGCAGTACCTGAGCGGACCGGCGGTCGAAGCGGAATACGCGGGCCTCGCGGGTGAAGCCCGACCGCTCGCCGAGATCGCGGGGCGGGTCGGCGCAGATCCGTCGGCGTCGGCGGTGCTCGACCGATTCCACGAGCGACTGGCGGAGAGCCTGGTCACCGTCGTCGATCTGCTCGATCCCGACGCGATCGTGCTCGGTGGCGGCGTGAGCAACCTCGACTCGATCTACGACATCGTTCCGCCGATGGTGAACGCCCGCATCTTCGGGGCCGCCGGGCGGACGCCGATCCTTCGTCATCGCCACGGGGATTCGAGCGGGGTCCGCGGGGCCGCGTGGTTGTGGCCCGAGGACTGATCAGCGGATCAGCGGATGATCCGATCAGCCGACGCGGCCGAACCGGGCCGCATCGAGCAGCGGTGAATCGATCGACGGCGCACCGTCGCAGACGATCTCCGCGACCAACCGCCCGGTGATCGGGCCGAGGGTCATGCCCATCATCGCGTGCCCGGTCGCGACCACCAGGCCACGGGCCCAGGGGATCTCGCCGATCATCGGCATGCCGTCCGGCGTGCACGGTCGATAGCCCGCCCATTCCGCGGTGACCTCGCCCGTTTCGACGCCGTCCAGATAGGGCCGGGCGGCGCGGGTGAGGTTCTCGAGCCGGGAGCGCGTCCACGGGCGACCGAAGTCGGTGATCTCGAGGGTTCCCGCGAGGCGAAGTCGGTCGAACATCGGCGTGAAGGCGATGAAGGTCTCCCGGAACACGCCGCCGACCGACGGCACGCTCGACAAACCGGTCAGCTCGCGGTGGTAGCCGCGGGCGGGTTGCATGGGCACGTCGACGCCCGCGGTCGCCGCGAGCGGTCCCGACCAGGTCCCGGCGGCGAGGACCACGCGATCGGCGTGCAGGACCTCGCCGGTCGCGAGGGCGACGCCGACGATCCGGTCGTGTTCGACGATCAGTCGCTCGACCCCGGCGTCCGCGCCTTCTCGAATCGTCACGCCCTCGGCGACGAGGGATCGACGAAGCCCGGCCATGAAGGCCATCGGATCCATGGTCGCGCTCTGATCCCAGCGGATCGCCCCGGCCACCGCCTCGCCGAACGCCGGATCGGTCGACCGGAGCGCGTCGCCGTCGAGCCGCTCCGCGGAATAGCCGAAGGGGGCGAGGTGTTCGATCTCGTGCTCGGCTTCATCGAGGTTCTTCGCGTCGAGGCAGACGTCGAGCCATCCGGTCGGCCGCCAGTCGCAGTCGATGGACGTGTCCTCGAGGATCTCGTCGAACGCCCGGGCGGTCTCCCATCCGAGATGCGCCAGCACCGCGAGCGACGCTTCGAAGTGCGGCTTGCGGCAGTGGCGATGGAAGGTCAGGAGCCAGCGGGCGAGATCGCCGTCGAGGCGGGGTCGGATGTAGAGCGGGCTGTTTCGATCGAACATCCACTTGAGGCCCTGGACGCTCACGCCGGGTCGGGTGAGCGGGGGATGCCCGTAGACGATGAGGCCGGCGTTGCCGCAGCTCGCGCCGTCGCGGATCGGTTCCTGATCGAGGATGGTGCAGGCCACGCCGCGCCGATGCAGCGCCCGGGCGGTGGAGAGTCCGATGATCCCGCCGCCCACGACGATGACCGGTTGTTCGCGAGTCGCCATGCATCGAATGGTAGTGGGCGGGGGCGGTTCCGGCGTGCGCCTGACCGTGAACCGGAACGACGACACGCGGGCGTCGCCGAAGCGTCGCCCGCGTGTCGTGTTCGTCCGGGAGGTGGCTCCTCGGTGGAGGGGTCAGCCGGCCTTGCGGCCGCTCGACGCCTCGTCCCGGTACTTCTGGAGCTGGGTCTTGATGCCTTCGGCCATCGGACCACCGTCCGACTTCTCGACCGCCTTCCGCTGGATCTTGATCGCCATGTCGAGATCGCCCTGCTCGTAGTACGCCCGGGCGAGGGTGTCGAGGATCGCGGGGTTGTTGCCGCCGGCGGCGGTGTTCGCGGCCTTGGCGACCGCCATCGCGAATTCGAAGTCGCGATCGCCGACCGTCGGATCGTCGAGGGTGTACCAGGCGATGGAATTCAGCATCATCGCGTCGTCGCGGTTCCGCTTCAGGAGCTTCCAGCCGAGGTCGTAGCCTTCGCCGTCGTTCATCGGGCCGATCATGGTCTGGAACTTCATCATCTGAAGTCCGGTGTCCTCGGGCATCTCCTCGATCGCGGCGTCGAGCGTCTTCATCATGCCGCGGTAGTCGCCGGATCGCTGTGCGTTTCGAGCTTCCTGCCGGACCGCGGCCATGATGCGGGCCGCCTTCTGGGAGTTCTCGTACTCGGTCGCGAACGCCTTCCGGTCCCAGGTGCCCTCGACGATCTTCTCGAGCGGCTCGTCCATGCTCATCGGGTGACCGATCCAGGCGATCCGGCCTTCACCATCGACCACGAAGGCGCAGGGGATTCCATTTCGCTTCGCCGCGTTCATGTAGGCCTTGTTGGTCCCGTCCTCGAGGTCGAGGGCGATCGTGTAGCGGGTCTTCTCGTCCCACTGCTTCTGGGCGAGGAACGCCTCGACGACCTCGGGCTTCTCGCGGGTCACGCCGACGATGTTCACGCCCTTCGACGCGTACTTCTCCTGGAGTTCGGAGAGGTGGGGCATGCCCGCCTTGCAGGGGCCGCACCACGTCGCCCAGAATTCCATCACCGTCACCTTGCCGGGCGTCGGGCCCTTGAAGTCGGTGTCGCCCTTGAAGATCCTCGCCAACTGCGGCTTCGGGGCCGGATCGCCGATGGTGAGCGTCCGCGGCGCATCGGCGGCCCGTGTGTCGGGATTCGGCTGCGGAATCGCGATGGCGGTATCGACTTCCATCGGTCGGCTCGGCTTCTGTTCACCGACGAGGGCGGGCGCATGCTGGGCGATGGCGACTGCGGCAAGGGTGAGGCAGGCGATCGCGACGATGATGGTGACCAGTTTCATGGTGGACCGAAGCTCCGGCGTGGCATGACGTTCGGGAAGTCCGAAGCGATGCCCGTGCTCGATGCATGGTACCGCCGCGGGGACGGATCCCGGCATCGAGGTCCGGATTCGGGGCATCGACCCCATCTGGAGCGGCCGTGTGCGGGTTCGATCACCGCCCGTCCGGGAGATGTCAGGGCCGTCGATCGGAGCGATAGGCTGGGGGAAGCTGCCCGGGCTGGACGTATCCGCCGGTGTAGGCCTCGAGATTCGCGCGGGTCGCGTCGCCGTGCCAGGTGTCGAGGGCCCGGGCGACGGCGCGGCGCTGCCAGCGGATCGCCTCCGCGGCATCGCCGCGCATCCACCACACCCGGGCGAGGGTGTCGAGGGTGGAATCATCCATGTAGCCCTGGATGTCGTTCGCGCGCCGGGACATCTCCATCGCGAAATCGAGATCGCGTTCGCCGACGCCGGGCAGGCTGACGGTGTGCCACGCAAGGTCGTTCAGGAGCAGGTAGTTGTCGGGAAAGCGGGCGGCGATCTCCCGACCGTACGCGTAGCCGGCCTCCGGATCCGCGGCGGTCGTGATCAGGACGTCGAACTTCGCGATCTGTCGCGAACCGTTCCGGGGATCGAGGGCGATGAGTTCGTCGGCGACCGCGATCGCATCCGCGGGCGTCGCGGTGCCTCGGCGAACCCGACCGTTGACGTCCGCCAGGGCGACCGAGGCGTTCTGCCGGGCGAAGTACTCGAGGACGTTGTCACGGTACGCGTCCGCCGACCACTTGCCGCTCGCGACGTTCGCGAGCGCCATGCTCGACGTGTCCATCGGGCCGTGGAAGATGACCCTTCCGTCGGGATCGAGGGCGACCACCGCGGGAAGTCGGGTCTGGCCGGTCGCGTCGAGGATCATCCGTTTCCACGCACCGGTGTCGTCGAGGACCGTCCGTGGCTTGATGGGATCGCGACCGGGCAGGGCGTCGAGCACCGCTTCCACCCGGGCCCGCGGACCGCTCGCGATCGAGATCGCCTCGACCGATTCGAGTTGCGCGTCGACGCCGGCGGTCTGGGCGAGGTGCTCGGCGGTGCGGCCGCCCACGAACGGCGACCAGAAGACGAGGAGCGTGGGGCCGTCATCGTTCCAGGCGGTGACCGGTTCGCCCTCGATCATGGTCCCCGGCGGGGGGGACGGGGCGAGGGTGCCGATCATGCGGAGTTCGGGAAGCGTGGAAGGATCCGGGGCGTACTTCGACCGGGCCATCGGTCGATCCGCCGGAGGTGCCGCGGAACCGCCGGCCTGACCCGGGATCGGGGTCTGCGCGG
>JAQWJM010000201.1:0-3816 GCA_029248335.1 Phycisphaerales bacterium | reverse complement strand
GTCGTCACTCCTCGGGCTCACGCCGCAGGGGCGGTTCACCGATCCGCGAACGCCGATCCGTCTTCGGCCGGGTGCCGCGGCGATCGCCGCCGCCGTCCCGAACCCGCCGACCGTGGTGACGGTGGCCGTCGAGTACGTGTTCTGGCAGGACGCGCGTCCCGAGATGCTGATGGCGGTCGAAGCCTGCGACCCTCCGGCGGTCGGCACGACGGCCGGCTGGCATCGCCGGATGTCGGCCGCCTTCGCCGCCACGAGCGAACGGCTCTCGTCGGCGGCGATCGCCCGGGACCCCGACGCCTTCGAACTCGTCGCGGGCGGTGCCGCGAGGATCAACCCGGTGATGGACGCGTGGCTTCGGCTTCGCGGGAAGCAGGGCGGCATCCGCGCGTCGCGTCGTGACCCGTCCGAGGCGACCGGATGACCATGTCGCCTCCGATCACGATGTGGATCGCCCAGACCCCGGCGGCGACGGATTCGTTCCTCGTCTGGTGGATGGCGGCCGCGGTGGTGATCTGCGGATTCGCGCTGCTGTTGTCACTGGTCAATCTCCGTCGCTTCTCGGTCGCCCCGTCGCCCGCCGGTGACGACGTCGGCTGGTCGCTCTCGGTGTGCATCCCCGCTCGAAACGAAGCGGCGAATCTCGAGGACTGCGTGCGGGCGGTGCTCCGCGCCGCCGACGCCGACGCCGGCTCGCAGACCACCGTGCTGGTCTACGACGATGGAAGCGACGACGAGACTCCCGTCATCCTCGCCCGGCTCGCGGCGGAGGATCCCCGGGTCCGCGCCGCGGAAACGAAGCCGTTGCCGCCGGGATGGAACGGAAAGCAGCACGCGTGCGATTCGATGGGGCGCCAGGCGACCTCGGACTGGCTTCTGCTCATCGACGCGGACGTCCGCCTCGCGCCGGACGCCCTGGTCCGAACCAGAGCCGCGTCCCGACGTCGCTCCGGATCGAATCCCGAGCCGGCGCTGCTCTCGGCGTTTCCGAGGGAGCGGACCGACGGACTCGGCGAAGCGATGGTGATTCCGCTGATCCACTTCATTCTGATGTCGTACCTGCCGTTCGGTCGCATGCGGAACACCCTCGATCCCGCCGCCAGCGCCGCCTGTGGTCAGTACATGCTCGTGCGACGGGATGCCTGGAACGAGATCGGCGGCCATGCTTCGATCCGGGCGTCGATGCACGATGGCGTGCTGCTGCCCCGGATGTTCCGGCGTGGCGGCCATGCCACGGACGTCTTCGACGCCACCGACATCGTGGAATGCCGGATGTACGACGGATTCGCGGCGACCTGGTCGGGATTCGTGAAGAACGCGTACGAAGGGCTGGGCAACGTGCTGCTTCTACTGTTGCTCACGGTGCTGCACCTCGGCGGACACGTGGCGCCCTGGTGTGTGGCGGTGATCGGCGGCCTCGACCTGCTGGGTGGCGACGGAACAGCCGTTTCAACGCCCGCAATCGTGCTCGCGGTCGCGGCGATCGGCCTGCAGCTGGTCCAGCGATCGGTGATCGCGGGTCGCTTCCGACAGGACCGACGCGTCATTGCGCTGCACGCCCCGTCGCTCGTGCTGCTCACCGCGATCCAGTGGTGGAGTCTCGTGATGCATCTGACGGGACGCCGATCGTGGCGCGGACGAACCGCCTGAAGCGCAGCGCAGGCTTGACGCCGCGTCGGTCGGGTGGGTAGCGTTCACGCGTGGCGATTGAAGACCGACTAGATCGAGTCGAGCGTCGTCTTCAAGAACTGATCGAGCGGTTGGATCATCTTGAACGTTCGATCGGCGCCGGTGAGACCGAATCGGACCCGGGTCAGGCGGACTCGGATTCGATGGATAACGCGGAGTCAACGGACTCCGCCATGAAGGCTGCAGCCAATGCGGCCGACGAGGCGACTCCGACCGTCCCGTCGGCCGCGGCTCTTTTTGGGGGGGCCGCATCGGCTCGGCCTTCTCCACCTTCGTCGCCACCACAACCACCACTGCCGGACGCCGACCGGTCCGACCCCGGCGTCGAGTCGGAGGATTCCTTCGGCGAATCCGGTTTCACCAGCCTCGCGTCGGGCCCGCCGTCCACCCGGGCCGATGCCCGTTCGAAGATCGACATGGAGCAGTTGATCGGCGGGCGGGTCATGGCGGTGGTGGGTGGTGTGATCGTGATCCTCGCGGGACTCTTCTTCGCGAAACTCGCCTACGACAGTGGATGGATCGGCGGGATCCCCGCGATCGTCCGCGCCCTGATGCTCGCCGGCTTCGGCGCGGGCCTGTTGGTGGTGGGCGAGTTCGTTCATCGACGATTCGGCAAGGCAGCGGCGATCGGTCCGTTCCTCGCCGGGCTCGGCATCCTCTACGTCGACGCCTGGGTCTCGGGCACCATCCTTGGACTGTTCGATCCGCTCGGTTCGCTCGTCGCGATGGGGCTGGTCACGATCGTGGGAATACTCGTCACGGCCCGGTCGGGCTCGGTGGCGATCGGCATCACGAGCATCGCCGCCGGGGCGTTCGCGCCTTACTTCGCCGGTGGCGATGGTGGGCCGGCGGGGCTCGGGCTCTATCTGACCGGCTTGCTGGTGGTCGCGTTCGTCGCCGCCTCGATTCGACCCCGACCGTTCCTCCGCATCCGCGTCCCCGCCTTCGCGATCCTCCTCTTCACCGCGATCCCCTGGATGCTCCTCTCGATCGACAAGGGGGACATCACGGTGCTCCTGATCATCGGATCCGGGTGGTGGCTGCTGGTCCACGCCCAGGCGTTGCACACGTCGATGCGCGGGTTCGCATCGAAGTGGAACGCGGGCCTCGGGTTCGCATCGACCGCGGTGTTCGCGATCGCGATGCCGCTCGCGGTTCGAGCGGCCGGCGGTGGCGGGACCGCCTGGAACACGCCGGAAGGCTGGATTCCGCTGGGGCTGGCGGCCCTGTCGATGGTCACGCTCTTCCAGGTGGGAACCGGTCTCGATGCGATCCGTCCCGCCGAGGATCGATCGCCGTTGAGGCGACGCGAGCGGGCGGTCGACCTCATGTCGCTGGTGCTCTGGGTCGAGACCGCGGTGCTGCTTTTCGTCGCCGCCGGGCTGTTGCTGGAAGGGCCCGCGATCCCGGTCGCCTGGTGCGGGCTCGGTCTCGCCGCGGCGTATCTCGCCCATCGAATTCGAAGCCGTGGCGTGGCGGTCTGCTCGCTGATCGTCGCCCTCCTCGGCCAGTTCACCGCGACGGTGGTCGTCTTCATGAACGCGGGGAACCGCAACGTCGATCCCTGGTTCGCGGGGAGCGGGTGGCAGTGGACCCCCGTCTCCGAACAGTGGTTGGCGTTGCTGGCGCTCCTGGTCGTCGTGGGCGTCGCTCGTCTGTGGCCGGTTCGATCCACGTCTTCGGGCGACCGAACGCCGGCGGGCCCCTCGGCGGCGATCTGGATGGGCGGATTGATCTTCGTTCCCTCCATGATGCCCTTCGCGTACGACGGATCGCTTCTGTCGATCGTGGTCGCGGGGATTCCGGCGCTCGCCGCCCTCGTCGTGCAGCGCAGTCGTCGTGATCGCGGGGGATGGTCCGCCGCCTACGGCTTCAACGTGCTGGCGACGTTGATCGCGGCGGCGATTCTTCTGAGTCTCGTGGGGGAGCATCAGGGCTTCGATGCGGGCCTGGGCCTGAACCAGTCCGCTTCGCCAGTCGAACTGTTCGGGTGGGCGATGATCCCCTTCGCGGGGCTCGTGGCGATGATGATCGACCTGGCTCGGAAGACCGAGGCGGGTCCCTCCCGGAATCATCTCCGGATCGTCGGCTGGGCGAGCAGCGTGCAGTTCCTCCTCGTGGGTGCATTCG
>JAQWJM010000161.1:0-9917 GCA_029248335.1 Phycisphaerales bacterium | reverse complement strand
CCGGACTTGATCATGTCCTTGGCCCGGTCGCGGATCGCCATGCGGCCACGGTCGTCGATCGAGGCGACGTCCCCGGTGTCGAGGCGGCCGTCGGGGCCGAACCGGTCGCCGTCGGGATGATCGAAGGCGTAGTCGTCCGCGACCCACCAGCCGGAGACCAGGAGCCGGCCGGTCGTCACCCCGTCGTGCGGAAGCGGGTCGCCGTTCTCGTCGACGATCTCGACCGTGAGCCCGGGCAGCGGGCGTCCCGCGACGGTCTGATGCCGAAGGCGACGATCGGGATCGAATGCCGCTTCCTCCCGCGTGGTGGCGGCGGGGGACATGGTGCCGACCGGGTTGATCTCGGTCATGCCCCAGGAATGGATCACCTCGACGCCGTGTTCGTCCCGGAAGCGACGGATCATGCTTTCGGTGGGGGCGGCGCCGCCGGACACGACGCGGTCGACGCGATCGAGGTTCCATCGGCCCGGGTACGCATCGAGGACCGAGAGCACGGCGTTCCAGACGGTGGGGACCGCGACGGACGTGGTCACCCGGTGGGTGGTGATCAGATCGAGGATCCGTTCCGGCCGCAGATCGCGATGCGGCAGGACGAGTCCGGCACCGAGCATGCCGCAGGCGTAGGGGAAGCACCATCCGAGCGCATGGAACATGGGCACGATCGCGAGCACGGTGTCGCGGCCGGAGAGTCGCATGCAGTCGGTGAGCCCGAGCGCCATGGTCTGGAGGCAGGTCGTGCGATGGGAGTACGCGACGGTCTTCGGGATCCCGGTGGTCCCGCTCGTCGAGCACATCCCCATCAACTCGTCCTCTTCGAGATCGGGCCAGGTCGCGATCGGCTCGGAGGCGTCGAGCAGCGATTCGTGGTCGATGATCTCGAGCGTCGATTCCCGGGGGTTGGCGGGTTCGTCGTCGAGCGGCGGTCCGAGACGCACGATCACCTCGATCCACGGGCAGGCCGCGGCGAGTTCGAGGCCGCGGGACATCAACCCAGCGTCCACGAGGAGGATCCGGTCCCGGGTGTGTTCGAGGACGGCGGACGTCTCCTGGAGGTTCCATCGCACGTTGATGGGGTGGAGGGTCGCCCCGAGACAGGGGACGGCGAAGTAGGCGTCCGCGTGTCGATGGTCGTTGAAGGCGAGGGTGCCGACCCGCTCGCCGGGGCGGAGTCCGCGGGCCAGAAGGCCGGCCGCGAGCCGCCGGGCCCGTCGTTCCACGTCGGGCCAGCACACCTCGGTGGTTCCGTCCGGCGTGGTCGAGACCAGGCCGCCGAGCGGGGCGATGGTCCCGGCTCGAAAGGCCAGATGCTTCAGCAGGAGTCTGCGGGATGGGACCATGGCGGTGCTTCGAAAGGGGATCTGGACGGGGTTCGAAAGGGTCGCGGCGCGACGGGCCGCACGATGGGTGATGATAACTGCCGGTCGCCTCGGTCCCGGCGATTCCTCGCATCGACCGAGGGTCAGGCGACGAACACCGACCAGCGGGTCGGCTGATTCCGGCCCCATCGAAGACGCCCCGGACCGCTGATTCCATGACCCTGCCCCAAGACCTCGATCTCTACCGCTTCGACGACCTCCTGACCGACGAGGAGCGGATTCTTCGCGACCGCGTTCGCGGCTTCGTGCAGGACCGGTTCATGCCGGTGGTGAACGACTGCTGGGACCGACACGACTTTCCCACCGAACTCGTCCGCGAGATGGGGGAGATCGGCTGCTTCGGCGCGACCATCGAGGGCTGGGGCTGCTCCGGTCTCTCCGCCCGCGCGAACGGCGTCATCATGCGCGAACTCGAACGGGGCGATTCCGGTCTGAGGACCATGGCGAGCGTGCAGAGCTCGCTGGCCATGAACGCGATCCGGTTCTTCGGATCCGACCAGCAGCGGGATCACTGGCTCCCGACCATGCGGACGGGCGAGAAGCTCGGGTGTTTCGGGCTGACGGAGCCCGCCCACGGCTCGAACCCCGGTGGCATGACCACCGTCGCCCGTCGCGACGGCACCGGATGGCGGCTCGGCGGCGGCAAGATGTGGATCGGCAACGCGGACATCGCGGACGTCGCGATCATCTGGGCGAAGACCGAGGGGCTCGACGTCGACCCGGAGAGCTCGAAGGCGATCCGGGGCTTCCTGGTTCCGACGGACCGGCCGGGCTTCGAACCGGAACTCATCCGAAACAAGTACAGCCTCCGGGTCGGCCGGACCTCGAGGATCAGCCTCGAGGACGTTCCGGTCACCGAGGACGATCTCCTGCCGGAGAGCGGCGGGCTTCGGTCGCCGCTGAGTTGCCTCGATCAGGCGCGGTTCGGGATCGCCTGGGGCGTCATCGGTGCCGCGGAGGCCTGTCTCGAGGACGTCGTCCGCCACGCCGGCGGCCGCGAGGTCTTCGGCAAGACCCTCGACCACTACCAGCTGACGCAGGACAAGATGAGCGAGTGCTGGATCCGGATCGTGCAGATGCAGGCGATCGCCCACCGGCTCGCGGATCTCAAGGCCGGTGGTGACGGCACGGGACCGCAGGTCTCGCTCGCGAAGACCTCCGCCTGCGAGAGCGCCCAGATCGTCGCTCGCATCTGTCGCGACCTGCTCGGGGGCGTGGGGATCCTCGACGACCATTGCGTGATGCGGCACATGATCAACCTCGAGTCGGTCGCGACCTACGAGGGGACCCGGGACATCCATCGGCTCGTGCTCGGCCGGGAACTCACCGGCGTCTCCGCCTTCTTCTGATCCGGCTGACGAATTCGCGATTTGCGTCAATTGGACCTCGGCCCGCCTACGACGGTGGTGACATTCGGTAATGTCTCGCCCCCCCGGTGCCGCGTGGCCCGGGTTCGCCCACATGACGAAGAGGAGATTACGAATGAATCGATTCACCACCGGACTGTTCCGCACCGCCGCCCTCGCGACCATCGCGATCGTCGCCACCGGCTGCAGCTACTACAAGATCACCGACCCGACCACGGACAAGGCGTACTACACCGAGAAGTACGAGTCCAAGGACGGCATCTCCTTCACGGACGCCGTCACCCAGAAGAAGGTCACCGTGCAGAACGCGGAGATCGAGGACATCACCAGCTCGCAGTTCAAGGCCGCGACCCAGAAGTGATGGACGGTGATCGACTCGTCTCAAGCGGACGAGCCACACCCGTGATGTGAATGAAGAAGGCGGGCCGTCCGAGAGGACGGCCCGCCTTTCTTTTTCCGCCGCGGTGGTCGACGTGGTCGATCAGCCGCCGTAGATCGCGTTCGGCCCGAGGTTCTCCGCGATGCGGAGGAGCTGGTTGTACTTGGCGTTTCGATCCGATCGGCAGGGTGCACCGGTCTTGATCTGGCCGCAGTTGGTGGCCACCGCGATGTCGGCGATGGTCGAGTCCTCGGTCTCGCCCGAGCGGTGGCTGAGCACGCTGGCGAAGCCGCAGCGGGTCGCGAGGTTGACCGCGTCGAGCGCCTCGCTCAGCGTGCCGATCTGGTTGACCTTCACGAGGATCGCGTTGCCGCAGCCTTCTTCGATCCCGCGCTCGAGGAAGCGGGGGTTGGTCACGAAGAGATCGTCGCCGACCAGCTGGATCTCGTCGCCGAGCCGCTCGGTGAGCAGCCGCCAACCCTCCCAGTCGTCCTCCGCGAGACCGTCCTCGATCGAGGTGATCGGCCACTTCTCGCACCAGGAAGCCCAGAGGTCGACCATCTCCTCCGCGGAGATCACCTTGTCGGGTTCGCTGGAGAAGAAGCAGTAGCCCTCCTTGCCGAGCTTCTTCGCCTCGTTGGCGAGTTCGCTGGTCGCGGGGTCGAGGGCCACGGTGATGTGCGTGCCGAACTCGTACTCGGTGGTGCCGACGGCTTCGGCGATGACCTCGAGCGCCTCTTCGTTGCTCCGCAGGTTCGGGGCGAAGCCGCCTTCGTCGCCGACCGCGGTCGAGAGGCCGCGCTTCTTCAGGACCGTCTTCAGGGCGTGATAGCACTCGACGCCGGCCTGCAACGCGGTCTCGAACTCGTCGAAGCCCACGGGCTGGATCATGAACTCCTGGAAGTCCACGGTGTTGTCGGCGTGCTTGCCGCCGTTGAGGATGTTGAGCATCGGCACCGGAAGAACGCGTGCGGTGGTTCCACCGAGGTATCGGTAGAGCGGCTGGTTGGTGGCCGACGCAGCCGCGTGCGCGGTCGCGAGCGAGACCGCCAGCGTCGCATTCGCGCCGAGCTCCGCCTTGGTCTCGGTGCCGTCGAGTTCGCAGAGGGTGGCGTCGAGGGTCTCCTGGTCGATCCCGTCGAGTCCCTCGATCGCGGGTGCGATGCGTTCGTTGACGTTCTCGACCGCGGTCGAGACACCCTTGCCCAGCCAGGCGGATCCACCGTCGCGAAGTTCGACCGCTTCGTTCTCCCCGGTCGACGCGCCGCTGGGCACGGCGGCCCGGCCGCCGGAGCCGTCTTCGAGAATCACTTCGGCCTCGAGGGTCGGGTTGCCCCTCGAATCGAGGATCTGGCGAGCGTGGACGGAGAGGATCTCGAATGACATGGTGGCTTCCGAAGCGGTGAGAGGAGAGGTGTTTGAGGGTCGCGGATCGTATGCGATACGACCATCACCGGCCGGGACGATTCGACCGACTGCGGAACCTGGAGACGCAGGTCGGTATCGCGAGCGCCCCACGTGAGCCGGCAGATGGACAAGTGTTTGGTCTTAAAACGCGGATCGGGTGTTACGATCGTTCTCAATCTGTCGGGGGCGTCTTCCGATTTCGGTCGGAGGTCCGCCCCACTTTTTATCCAATCCGATCCGATCTGATCCGATCTGATCCGATCCAAATTTCGTTCCAAGGAGAAAGTTCATGAGTCTTCGAAAGCATGCGATCCCAGCGGTGCTCGGCGCCGCGATTCTGACGACCGGCCCGGCCTTCGGCGGTGGTGACGACGATGTGATCGCCTCCGGTCTCGTCCTGCCCATCGGACTCGAGTCGGATGCGGGTGGACGACTCTGGGTATCGGAGTTGGGCGTCAACCCCAAGGGGCCCACGGCCCCCGGCATCGGTCGCGTCTCCATGCTCGCGGCGAACCTCGACGGCAGCTTCACGCTGGTGCCGTTGATCGAGAACATCCAAACCGCCTTCAACGCGATGGGAGAACCTTCGGGCGCTCACCACATCAGCTTCGCCCCGGATGGTTCCCTCCTCCTGGCGACCGGTGGTCCGAACGTTCCCGGGGCGTTCCCCTATCTCGGATCGATCGTTCGTTTCGATCCTTCCTACACGGTCCTCGCGGCAGGCCCCTATGCGATCGACGGCGCGGCGATGATCGAGTCGGTCCCCGTCTTTCCGTTCGTTCGGCAGGAGGCCGGCTTCCCCGACTCCAACACCTATTCCGCGGCCGAGATCGATGGCGTCCTCTGGATCGTCGACGCCGGTGCCAACGCGGTCATCACATACGACGGGACCGACTATGCGGTGCTCGCCGAGTTCCCGAACACGGTGAACCCGAAGGGGACGACCCCGCCGACCTCGCAGGCGGTGCCGACCCGGATCGTCCCCGATGGGGACGGCGGCGCGTACGTCGTCCAGCTGACCGGATTCCCGTTCGTCGATGGCGCGGCGAGCGTCTTCCGTCTCTCCGCCGACGGCAGTTACACCGCGGTCGCCACGGGGCTCAAGACCCTGGTCGACATCGAGGTCGCGGCCGACGGAAGCCTGCTGGTCTGCTCCGCAGGCGACTTCGATCCCGCGACCGGACAACCGGCTCCCGGTACCGGAAGCGTGATCCGAGTGCGACAGGATGGCAGCTTCGACACCTTCATCGGAGGCCTCTGGCTGCCGACCGGCGTCGAGGTGATCGGTGACGACGTGTACGTCTGTCAGTTCGTGCCCGGGACCGTCACCCGCTACCCCGGGATCGCCCCCCGGTCCTGCCCCGGCGATCTGAACGACGATGGCGTGGTGGACGGCGCCGACATGGGTCTGCTGCTCGGCTACTGGGGTTCCTGCTTCTGAGCACGACCGCTCGGACCATCGACGTCGAATCGAATCGCGGGCCTCGATCCACCGGATCGGGGCCCGTGTCGTTTCAGGACGGATCCGGTGCGGGATGGTGCGGTGCCTCGCCCTCGAGCACCCGCCAGAGATCGCGGACGACCCAGCTCATGTTCGACATCGCGGTGCGGGTGCGACTCGCGAGATGGGGCGCGAGGTGTGCATTCGGGAGCGCGACCAGCGGATCGCTCGCGGGGAACGGTTCCTCCGCGTGCACGTCGAGGATCGCCCGGGCCTCGGGACGCCCCGCCAGCCAGGCGGCGAGATCATCCTCCCGGATCACGAATCCGCGGCTGGTGTTGACGAGGACCGCATCCGGCTTGAGACGTCGGAGCACGGCGGCGTCGATCAGATCCCGGTTCGACGAGCGACCGTCGACGTGGACCGTGATCACGTCGGACTCCGCCAGCAGCGTCTCCATCGAGACCGGTTCCGCGCCGGCTCGAACCGCTTCGGGAAGGTCGATCAGGTCGTGGTAGATCACCTTGAAGCCGATGGCGCCGGCGACCGCGGCGATTCGTCGACCGATCCGTCCGAGCCCGAGGATGCCCAGCGTCATCTCGTTCATCTGCCGCTCGCCGCAGACTTCGGCCCGGATCGCCTTCCATCGATCGGCATCGACCGCGGCCTCGAGGAAGAGTCGGGGACGGATCGCGTCGCAGAGCAGGGCGGTGACGTACTCGACGACCGCCTGGGTGTTCGCGTCCGGCGTGTGGACGACCTCCACGCCGCGGGCGCGACAGGCGGCGACGTCGATGTTGTCGATCCCCACGCCGGCACGAGCGACGACCCGCAGGGCCGGGAGCCGATCGAGAAGCGCGACGTCGACGTCGGTGTAGGTGCGAACCACGAGTCCGACGATCCGGTCCGCGAGGCCGTCGAAGGTCTCGTCGCCGGGCGTCGCCACCGCGAATGCGCATCGCTCCGCGATCCAGGCTTCCGCCTCGGGATCGAGATGTTCGGTGCGGACGACGAGCGGTGTCTCGGGCGTTCGGGGGGTGGAGATCATCGAACGTCGATGCTAGCAGACGCCATCCCGTCGCTCCCTCGTACGGATCGCCGGCGGGATCCGCAACCTCGATCGGATGTCCACCGTGGATCCCCCGCCCGGGAGTCGGGTGTTCGACCCGCCGTGGGCCGGGGACTATGTTCCAGTCTCGTCACCGCCGACGAACAAGGAACCGCTGCATGAACAAGGGTGATCTCGTCGAACTCGTCGCCGCCGATCTCGGTGGTCCCCGAAGCCACGCGGAGAAGTCGGTTCGAGCGGTGCTCGACGCCGTGCTCGAAGGCGTGGAGCGGGACGGTTCGGTCACCCTCGCCGGTTTCGGCACCTTCGAACGCAAGCACCGGGAGGCGAGGCCCGGTCGCAATCCCCGAACCGGGGAGACGCTCGTCATCCCCGCCTCCAGCACCGTCGCGTTCAGGCCGGCCGCCGCCTTGAAACGCGTCGAATCGTCGTCGGAATCGATGGTCACGGTCGCCGCGACGGACTGACCGATCCTCTTCGAACGCCCGTCGGCGAATCCACCTCGATCCGCACCGATCGGTCTGGTGGGGCGTTTCCGATAAGAACCCGGCCCGGATGGGATTCCCCTCCACGGCATCCGCACGACCGGCAGGGTCGATCCGCGGAGATGCGGACTCGCGTCAAGAACCCTTGCATTCGGGCCGATCGTCCTTCCAGCGGCGTGTCCACGGATCGTGGACTGCTCGTCGCAGGAGGTTGATCGAGCCATGGACAAGGCAAGTCTGATCGGAACAATCCTCGGCGTGGTCGTGATCGTGGGAACGGTCGGGCTCGTGCTGAGTCACGGTGGCAACATCATGATGTTCTGGTCGCTCAAGGGCGTCATCATGGTGTTCGGCGGCACGCTGAGCGTGCTCTTCATGGCGATGCCCATGGACAAGCTCAAGCAGGTCCCGGGCTACATCAAGGCGTTCATGCGGGAACCCTCGGCCTCCAACGGCGAGACCGTGACCCTGATGGCGACGCTCAGCGACAAGGCCCGCCGAGACGGCATCCTCGCCCTCGAGAGCGAGATCGAGGACATCTCGGATCCCTTCCTCGCCCAGGGCCTGAAGATGGCGGTCGACGGCACCGACGAGGCGATCGTCGAGACGACCCTGCGGCTCGAGGTCATGGCGATGCAGGAACGACACAAGGCCGGCAAGAAGTTCTTCGACCTGATCAAGCTCTACGGTCCGGGCTACGGGCTCGCGGCGACGCTGATCGGGCAGATCGGCATGTTCGGTTCGCTCGGTGGCAGCATCGAGGAACTGGGCGGCATGCTTGCGGTCGCGGTGACGGCGACGATGTACGGAACCGTGCTCGCCAACGCCATCGCCGGCCCGATCGGCGACAAGCTTTCGCTCCGCTCGGGCGAGGAGATCCTCGCCAAGGAGATGATGCTCCAGGGCATCATGAGCATCCAGGCGGGCGACAACCCCAGAACCACCACCGAGAAGATGCTCGCCTTCGTGCCGCAGTCGGGACGAGGCGGACTCAAGCTCGCGGCCTGATCGACGGGAAACGGGAATCGCATGTCCGACGAACATGACAAGCATTCAGGCGGGCACGTCGGCGGTCACGGCGGCGGAGGCCACGACGAGGAGGAGGAGGCCGGGGCTCCCGAGTGGCTGATCTCCTTCGCCGACATGGTGATGCTGTTGATGGGGTTCTTCGTGATCCTCTTCGCGTTGAACGTGCAGCCCAAGGGCGGCAACGCCGGTGGCGGAGGCGAGGAGTCCGAGGGCGCCGCGATGGAGGTCCAGGACATCGACCCCGAACTCATCGAGGCGGTGCGACGCGCCTTCCACAATCCGCTCGACCCCGACGATCCGAAGGACGCCCGGGTTCTGGAGGCGATCCGAAAGCGCGGTGCCGGCGAAGCGAGCACCACCGGGGTCCGGGGTCGCGAGCAAGACGTCCGGTCGCCTCGGGACATCGACTACTTCGGCGAGGGCACCGACGTTCCGTTCGGATTCAAGTCGTTGACCATGTCGCCGCAGGCGGACTCGATCATCAAGGAATTCGCGGCTTCCCAGGCGGGACGTCGCAACATCATCGAGGTCCGTGGCCACGCATCCGAACCCGAGGCGTTCAATCGTCCGGGTGAAGGCCGGCAGATCGCCTGGACGCGGGCGAACATCGTCGTCGAGCACCTCGAGGCGGCCGGCATTCCGGCGGGCCGGATCCGGGTGCAGGTGAGCGGGACCAGCGAGCCCCGACGGGACCAGCTCGGTCTCGACACCCGCAGCGGCGAGGACGCACGGGTGGAACTGCTCGTCCGCCGCGACGCCGCCGGCGACTGAGCCGCGGCGGATCACCCTCGCGACCCGACCAGACGGGATGAAGAAGACGCTTCAGGCGGGTTTCCGGACCGTGGACTGGATCGTGTCGGTTCGAGGGCTAGAGTTGCAGGTCGGGCGAAAAACGCCCGACCCACCGGAGCGACCACGCCATGAAGATCCGCCGATTCAGTCCGACCCTCCTCGTCGCCGCGACCGCGGCGATCGTCCCGGCATCGGCAGCGGACGTGCTCGAGGAGATCGGGTACCTCGACCTCGCAGCCAGGCTCGGCGAGGACCTGCCGACCGGCGCCGGCGTGGTCGTCGTCCAGACCGAGGCGCTCGACCCGGGCTACTCCCCGCACCAGGGGAACGGTCAGTTCTCCGGGATCGAGTTCGTGGAACGGAGCGGCGCGACCGATCCCAGTCTCCACGCCTCGAAGGTCGGCTTCGCCTTCTATGGCGGAACGGACGGGGTCGCGCCGGGAATTCCCACGGTCAATCTGTTCGAGGTCAACGACTTCATCGGCGCGGGACATCTCCGCTACGGCTCGAGTTCGCTGCCGGACAATCCACCGGGTGGGGCGAGGATCTTCAACCACAGCTGGATCGGGAGT
>JAQWJM010000153.1:0-21706 GCA_029248335.1 Phycisphaerales bacterium | reverse complement strand
GGCGAATTCAGAGCTCCCCTAAGCTTCGCGCAACATTCGCCCAAGCGGCCGGCCCGTCCGCGCGTACGGCGGTCTGTCCGCTGCCCGTGGCGAGGGGGAGTCCGAAGAACCAAGCATTCACCACGACGATGCCGAAGAGCGAGAATCCGCGCAGGACGTCGATCGCGGAGATGCGTTCGGCGACGGGGAGCGGCGAAGGAATGGCGTGCTGTGTCATGGTCGATCCCTTTCAGCGGGATGTTCGCAGATTCCGTCGGCCCGGACCTCGGCCCAGGGCCCGATGCCGTTCGCTTCTTCGATCGCGCATCAATCGTCCGCGGGGCGGCGGGGGCGCAGATCCACCGACGTCGCGCCGGCCAACGTGGTGCGACGTCGCATCGGCGGGCGTTGCAGATAGGTGAACCAACGCCAGCACCACTCGAACGGCCCGAGCAGGAACCAGCGATTCCAGAGAAGGCCCGCGGCCATCACCACGCCGAACACCGAGATCCCGACGCCGACCGCGGCTGCGTTGCCGAGGGTTTCGTACCAGCCCAGTCCCCACGACCGGAAGACCGCGGCGAGCAGGATCGATTCCAGCAGATACCCGGAAAGCGACATCCTTCCGAGGATTTCGAATGCGCCGGCGATCGGGACCCGTCGTTTCTCCACCAGCGTGGTGATCAGGCCCGCGTATCCGATCACCACCGTGGCGGCGCTGATGGGATGAAGAAACGACCACGCGACGGAGGCGAAGCCATCACCCCCACGAAGATGCGGTGGGAGGAAACCGACGAGTTCGATCGAAAGACCGATGACCAGGCAGGCGATCGCCACCTGGGTTCGGCGGCTCGCGTGTTCTTCCCGGAAGAAGCCGAGGTCGCGAAGCGCGGTGCCGATCAGAACGACGCCGAGCAGGTACCAGCCGTAGAAGCGAACGCCGTAGCCGATCGAGCCTTTCCAGTTTCGAAACCGCGCCTCGAAGCCGCCGGCGTCCGGTGGTGTGACGGTGTCGGCTCGCACGCGGTCGGTCGTCGCGATGGGCGGGCCCTGCGGGGGAGTCTGTTCGTCCGTCGCCATGACCGGTGCGGGTGGGCTCGACTGGTCGAGCCAGGACTGCAGCGGTCCTCGCGCCGCGAGAACGCCTGAGAACACCACGAGTCCCAGGCCCAGGCCGAGTCGGAGTCGGGTCGGTCGGCCCAGGAATGGAAGCGTGAGCAGGGCGACCCCGGCGAAGATGAAGAGGATGTCACCGAAGAAGAGCCCGAGCCCATGGAGCAGGCCCGCGACGGCCAGCCAGGCGATTCGGCGAAGTTCGAACGGGATGCTCGCCGCGCCCGAGGCGGCGAGCCGAGCCTGCTGGGTGGCGAGTCCGAACCCGAAGAGCAGGGTGAACAGGCCGAGAAACTTGTAGTGCCCGAACACGAGGTCGAGATAGGCGACGATCGAGTCGGCAAGGCCGCCTTCCAGTGTCCAGGGGCCCTTGATGGCACGGGAGACCGGCATCGCGAAGAACCGGACGTTCTCGATGACGATGCCGAGCAGGGCGACCCCGCGAATCACGTCGATCGCGGGAATCCGGCCGCGGCGTTCGATGGGGCGGAGTTGCTCGATGTCGGCCTCCGAATCGATGTGACGTACCGGGGACGTGGACCGTCGCGTTCAGGATCAGGTCGGGTGTGGGCCGGCGGCCAGCGCGGTGTCGACCGCCTCCTGGAAGCGGGCGAGATCCGAGAGATCGGGAAGCAGGACGTCGGCCCCGTGAGGGCGGAGCTGGTCTTCGGTGAATCGACCAGTCGCCACCGCGATCACTCGACAGCCGTTGTGATGGGCGCAGTCGATGTCCGCGGGCGTGTCACCGACGATCACCGTCTGGTGCGGATCGACGGTGAGGCCGAGTTCCTCGGCGGCGCGTCGGATCGCGAGCGGCGGCAGGCCGCGGCGGAGTTCCGCTTCGGAGCCCCAGGCACCGAAACGGAAATGATCGGGATCGAGGCCGGCGGCTTCGATCTTGAGGCGACCGGTCTCGGGGTAGTTGCCGGTGAGGAGCGCCGACTCGAGATCCGGATGTTCGTGGACCCAGCGGGCGGCGTCGCCGGCGCCCTCCAGCGCGTACACCGGACTTTCCTCCTCGATGATCTTCGCGAGGATGGCGCCGTAGGTTCTTCGAAACGTCTCGTGGCGGTCTTCCTCGATGGCGTGCCCGAGCTGCTCGAGCATCGCCCGCCAGATCAGAGGGTCGAGCCACCCGGCGGTGTCGAGCTGCTCGTGGTCCACCTCGTCCCCGGGGTGCCGGGGCGGGTGCAGTTCCTTCATCGCGAGCGCCATGGATCTCGGGCCCGCGCCACCACTGCGAAGCAGCGTGCCGTCGATGTCGAAGAGAATCAGCAAGGTGCTCGCTCCGGTTCGGGGATCCGCGTGACTCGACTCAGGCGACGGCGTCGCAGACCAGGGCCGCCGCTTCCGCGAGGTCACCGGCGGTCCGCATGGTGGGAATCTCGGTCTTGGCGTCCTCGAGGATCCGCCGGGCCGCATCGACCTCGGTGCCTTCGAGCCGCACCACGAGGGGCACCTCGAAGCCGACTTCCTTGGCCGCGGCGACGATGGCGGAGGCGATGGTGTCGCACCGCATGATGCCGCCGAAGATGTTCACGAGCACCCCGTTCACCCGGCCGTCACCGAGGATGATTCGAAACGCTTCGGTCACCGATTCCTTGGTGGCGGAGCCGCCGACGTCGAGGAAGTTCGCCGGTTCGCCGCCATGGAGCTTCACGATGTCCATCGTGCTCATCGCGAGCCCGGCGCCGTTGACGAGGCATCCGATGGTTCCGTCGAGTGCGACGTAGGACAGTCCCGACTCCTGAGCACGGATCTCCGCGGGGTTCTCCTCGGTGGGATCGTGCATCGCCTGGAGATCGGGGTGGCGGAAGAGCGCGTTGTCGTCGAATCCGAACTTCGCGTCGATCGCGAGCACGCGACCGTCGGGGGCATCGTCCGACGGGGGGGTCACGATCAGCGGATTGATCTCGACGATGCTCGCGTCGGTCGACTCGTAGAGGCCCGCCAGTCGCTGCATGATCGACGCGGCCTGCTGGATCTGGCGGCCGTGGAAGCCGAGGCGGGTCGCGAGGGCGCGAGCCTCGAACGCTTCGAGTCCGGTGCGGGGATCGATGGCGACCTTGAGGATCGCATCGGGATTCTCGTGGGCGACGGTCTCGATCTCGACGCCGCCTTCGGCGCTGGCGATCAGCGTGTTGACGCCGCGACTGCGGTCGAGCGTCACCGCGACGTAGTACTCCTTCTCGATGTCGACGCCGGCGGCGACGAGAAGTCGATTCACCTCGATGCCTTCCGGCCCGGTCTGGACCGACACCATCCGGTTGCCGAGCATGAAGGTGGCCGCTTCGCGGGCTTCGTCCACCGAACGCACGAGCTTCACGAAGCCGGCCTTGCCGCGGCCACCGGCGTGCACCTGGGCCTTCAACACCACGAGCGTCTCGCCAGCGGCAAGCAGCTGCTCGGTCTCGGCGACCGCATCCTCCACGGTCTCGACCATGCGGCCGGCGGGAACGGGGATGCGGGCGTCGGCGAGGAGCTGTCGGGCCTGGTACTCGTGGATCTTCATGGCGGGCTCGGTCGTGGGTGATCTGGATCGGGGGTCTCGGAGCCGATGCTCCGAGGAATCGTGCATGGTACTCGGAGCAGGACTCGATTTCCCGCATCGACGCCGTGCGGATCGATGGAGATCGATGAATTCGTCCGGAGCCCGGCTGGATCAGTCTTCGGCGGATCCCAGGCCGCGGGCCGCATCGATGATCCGCTTGATCCCGTCCGGATCGGGCACGTTCTGGATCCTGATGTCCGCGACGCCGTCTCCGGCCGCGCTGTCGATCTCGAGATCCCCGATGCCGACGATCCGCTGCCAGAAGCTCTGGGTGATCCGGATGTTCCGGACGTGCCGGTGAAGGACCTCGGAGGTGCTTCGCATCACGATGCCTCGTTCGTCGATCGTGCGTCGGGAGGTGATCCGAAGGCGATCCCATCGGTGCCCGAGCACGAAGATCCAGGTCATCCATCCGCCGCCCGCGAGCAGTACCGCGAGTCCGATCCACCACGTCCAGTGGGGGATGCTCGGCGAGGTCAATGCGAGCACGAGGAAGGCCGCCCCGGCCAGGGTGGTCGCCGAGGAGACGAAGCTCGCGATGGGGTGCCCCCGCACCAGTGCGGGTCGGGCGACCCGGAGAAAACGCTCGTCTCCGTCGGCCTGCTCGTTCGAATCGGGCCGGTCCGGATCGATCGTCTCGACCGGCACCACGGGCTGGACGCGATTGATGTCGCCGCAGTAGGGGCAGGCGATCTTCTCGACGGTGGGTTTCGCGGGAAACGACCGTTCACAGGCATCGCAGACGATCTCGACGGGTTCGGACATCATCGTCTCCAGTGCGACATGCGCGGTGAATCACGGATTCTCGGCGTTCTCCATCCAGCGATCGGCGCAACGGCCGGCGTCCTGGCCGGACACCTGTCCACCTCGCTCGGTGTAGGTGCCCTTCCACGCCTTCCGACGGATGATCTCCACGGCCTCGAGGAAGGCGTCGACATCGGTCTCGTCGTTGAACAGGCCGATCGACGCCCGGACGGCGCCGGCCGGATCGCCTCCGGCAAGGAGGCGATCGCTGTGGACGTGCGAGCAGAACCGACCGTTTCGAACGGCGATTCCGAACTCCTCGCCCAGGACCGCGGCGGTGAGCATGTCCGAGACGCCCTCGACGTTGAAGGGGACGATCGCGACGCGGTCTTCGAGTTCCGGCGGCCCGTACAGCGTGATTCCACCGATCCCTTCGAGTCCGTCCACCATGCGTCGGAAGAGCTTCATCTCGTGGGCGCGAACTTCATCCATCGTGATCCGCATCAGAAGCCCGAGCATGACCGACATCCCGATCGCCCCGCCGACGTTCGGCGTTCCGTACTGGTGCCGGTCCGGACTGGGGAGCCAGGTCGCACCGGTCTCGTCGACCTTGGCGGCGACGCCGCCGCCGGGGACGACCGGATCGACCGAATCGAGGACGTCGCGCGGGCCCACCAGGAAGCCGGCGCCGAAGGGGGCGTAGGCCTTGTGACCCGCCGCCACGAGAAAGTCGATCGACGTCGGTTCGCCGGGGCGGCCCATGTCGATCGGGGCGTGGGCGATGAGTTGGGCGGCGTCCACGCAGATGAGCGCACCGGCCTCGTGGGCGAGCGCCGCGATCTCGTGGATCGGCGGCATCCAGCCGGTGACGTTCGCGGCGCCGGTGACCGACACCAGCTTGATCGGCTCCTGCCGGAGTGCGGCGCGAAGCGCGTCCATGTCGAGCCGGTGCTCGGGATCGAGTCCGACCCGGACCACCCGCCCACGCCGGCGGTGGGGGAGATCGCTGCTGTGATGTTCGAGGTCGGTGACCAGCACGGCGCCGGGGCGGGGTTCTACCGCGTGGGCGACGATCTCGCAGGCGGCGGTGGTGTTCGAGGTGAAGACCACGCAGTGATGCCGGAGGTCGGCGCCGACGAAGGCGGCGCAGGTTCGATACGCATCCTCGAATCGCAGGGTCGAGCGTCGGGCGAGCTGGTACGACGCGCGATGGACGTTGGCGTAGTCGAGACTGAGGAAGTTCCGGACCTCCTCCATCGCGAAGTCCGGGGGGTGCGTGGTGGCCGCGTGGTCGAGGTAGACGAGGGGGCGGGTGGATCCGTCGAGCACTTCGACGGTGCGGCTCGAGATGGCGAAGTTCGACCGGATCGATGCCCAGTTCTCGTGGTCGACCATGGCACGTTCGTCGCGTGCCGCGAGGCTGACGGGGCCCGGCGCGATCTCCAGTCCGGCGTCGGTCCATCCGGCGAACCCGCCGTCGATGCTGCACACGTCCGTGAACCCCATCCGCTGGAGCGTCTGGGCGGCGAGCAGGCTCCGCTTTCCGGTCGCGCAGTACAGATAGATGGTTTCGGTCGGGGACGCCACCCGCGGGTGGATCTCCTTCTCGAGCGTGCCACGCGGGATCAGGATCGCTTCCGGGACGATGCCGTCCTGCCATTCGGTCGGCTCACGGACATCGACGACGACGGCCTTCGAGCCGTTCGATCGGAGCGTCGCCAGCTCGGCGGCATCGATCGAGCGAACCTCCCGGCGCGCGGCGTCGCAGAGGTCGTCATAAGTGTGTGGTGGCGCGATCCGGTCCATTCCGCGATTCTATCACTCCGCAATCCGCGGGCGTCGTTCGAATCCGGGTTTCGGGCGTCAGCCCTTGGTCTGGACGAAGTGGAGATCGATGTAGCGGGCGACGTAGTCGAGGATGCTCGAGGCCTCGGGGATCTGGGGGTTCGAGGTCGGGCCCATCGGCTCGAATCGCATCCCGCGGAACCGTTCGACCGCGTCCGCCGGGCTGAGGCCGTGCTGAAGGGCCAGACTGAAGGCCCGGCAGAAGCCCTGGATCAGGCCGGACAGCGTCGACCCTTCCTTGCTCATCTTGATGAAGACCTCGCCGGGATTCCCGTCGTCGAAGAGTCCGATGGTCAGGTACCCCTCGTGTCCCGCGATCGCGAACTTGTGGGTCAACGATCGGCGGGTGCTGGGAAGGCTCTGTCGGGGGGGATCGGCCATGGTCTGCATCTGCTCGCGACTCCTGAAGTCCGACTCGGCGACGCCACGATCCTTCGATGCGTCACGAGACGATTTGGCGCTCGGTCGAAGATCGTATCGACCAGCGGCGCCCGGTCGCTGGATTTTCGTTTCCAAGATCGAAAACGACCGCCCGCGAATCGAGGAGTCGCGGGCGGTCGTGGATGGCATCTCGCCGGAGCGAAGTCCGGGATCGATCAGGCTTCGGAGGTCTCGGCCGCGGGCTCGGTCGTCGATTCCTCGGCGGGGGTCTCCTCGCCACCTTCCGAGTCGGCCTCGGGGGCTCGACGGGCGGAGGGCTCGATCAGTTCGCCCTCGTTGTCGAATTCCATCTCCTCGGACTCCTCGGAGAGCGAGCGATCGGCTTCGACCACGATGTGGACCTGGGCTCGAAGATCCTTGTCGAACTGAATGACGACCGGGTAGTCGCCGACTCGACGGATCGGGTTCGCGAGCCGGACGGCCCGCTCGTCGACGCCGTGGCCGAGTTCGATCAGGCCGTCGGAGATGTCCCGCTGCGTCACGGAGCCGTAGAGGACGCCGCGGTCGTTGCAGCTTCGGACGAGCGTGATGCTCATTTCCTCGAGGGCGTCGATGATCTGCTTCCGCTCGCCGCGGACCTTCTCGAGTTCCGCGAGGGCTTCAGCCCGGGCGGCCTTGAGGGATTCGACGCGTTCGTCGGTCGGTGCTTCGGCGATACCGAGCGGGAGCAGGAAGTTCCGGGCGTAGCCGGGCTTCACGGTCACGACGTCGCCGACGATGCCGAGGCTCTCGACGTTCTGGTTGAGCAGGAGGGTGATGGTTCTGGTGGACTTGGCAGGCATGGTGTTCTCGCTGTCCTCGTTTCCGGGTTAGGAGCCGTCGCAACAGGGGCGGCCCCAGCGAATGAGATCGGAGATTATGACAGAACCAGCCCTTGGAAGGAAGGGCTGGTTCGGTGCGGAATGCTCGATTTCGAAGGTCTCTGACCCCGTTTTCGGGAGGACGAGGCCTTACTGGATCGGTCTGGCGTCGGATCAGAACGGGATGTCGTCCGCATCGACGGCCTGATGTCCGCCGCCGCCGGATGCCTGGCCACCGCCGCCACCACCACCGCCGGCACCACCACCGCCGCCACCACCACCACCACTGAACTGCTGTCCACCGGCCGGGGCACCCGCGGAGGCATAGGAGCCGCCTCCGCCGCCACCGCCGCCGTTGCTGCCGCCTTCACGTCCACCGACGAACTGGAAGTTCTCGACGACCACCTTGAGCTTCGAGCGGTTTCCGCCGTCCTTGTCCTGCCACGAGTCGAGCTTGAGTCGACCCTGGATGAGGACCGGACGGCCCTTCGAGAGGTACTGGGCCATGACCTCGGCCTGGCGGCCCCAGGACTCGCAGTCGACGAAGGTCGTCTCTTCGCGTCGTTCGCCGTCCTTGGTCTGGAAGGTTCGATTGACCGCGAGGCCGATGTTCGCGACGGTCTGGTTCGAGGGGGTGTGACGCAACTCGATGTCGCGGGTGAGATTGCCGAGCAGAATGACTTGATTGAAACTGGCCATGATTGGTCTCCGAGGTCGTGAATCACGGAGTTTACGCAGCCACTTCGGCGTCCTGCCCGCACCATGCCGAAAAGCGACCATTCGTCCACATTCGGATCGCCTTCACCCTCGAAATCAAACGCGGGGGGCGACCGATCGGTCGCCCCCCGCGTGGTGGACATCTGGAGCCGGATGGTCGGGCGATCAGCCCGCGTCGCCGGTCTCGGGGGCCGCGGTCTCCGCCGCCGCTTCGGCCGGGGCTTCTTCGGCGGGGGCTTCCGCAGCCGGGGCTTCCGCCGGGGCCTTGGCCGCAGGTGCCGTCGCGGTGACGGTCGGGGCCGCGGTCGTCGCCTCGGCGGCCTGGGTCTCGCGGAGCTTGATCTCGTCCTCGAGGGTGGCCCGCTGGTCGGCGGCTTCGATCTCCTCGGTGGGAACGTGCTCGGCCCGGAGGACCATCGCCCGGAGGATGAGTTCACTCAGGTTGCAGTCCCGCTCGATGCTCGGGATGCGGGAGCGATCGGACTTGAAGTAGGTGAGGATGTAGAGCCCTCGCTTGTTGCTCGCGATGTCGTAGGCGAGTCGTCGTTCGTCCCACTTCTGCATCGCCACGACCTCGGCGCCGGCTCGATCGAGGATCGAGTTGACGTGGTCGATGACGCCGCGGAGATCGGCGGCGGCGGACTGGGGGAAGAGGAACATGCCCTCGTAGATTCCGTGTCGTACTTCGCTCATCGTGTTCATTCCTGTTGCGACGCCGCGGTGTGCGGCGCCTGGGGGGCGGGACTTCCGCCGTTTCGATCGGATCGGCCCGGGTTCAGCCCGCGACCTTCCGGTTGAATCGATTCATCGCCGGTGCGAGCCCTTCGCTCGCCCAGCACGCTGCCGCGACCGCGGCGTCGTCGAGCGAAGGCTCGACGAGTTCCTGCTGCTCCGGCGTGAACCGCCCGAGCACGTAGTTGCTGAGCGGGATGCGTCCGGGCTTGTCGATTCCGATCCGGAGTCGAGGCCATGCATCCGTGCCCAGCGTTCGCGAAACGTCCGCGAGGCCGTTGTGACCCCCGGCGCCGCCACCCGGTTTGATCCGGACGGAGCCGCAGGGGATCGCGGTGTCGTCGACGACGATCAGCAGATCGTCGGCGGGGGACATCTTGTAGAAGCGGATCGCCTCCGCGACCGACTTGCCGCTCACGTTCATGAAGGTGAGCGGCTTGAGAAGGAGGACCTTCTCGCCTTCGATGATCGCCTCGACCACCAGTCCCGAGAAGCGACTGCGTGCGGAGCCGGCCGCGGGATCCGCGTACCGGCGGGCGAGCCGGTCCACGACCTCGAACCCGACGTTGTGCCGGGTGCGGTCGTATTCCTGCCCTGGATTGCCCAATCCGACGACGAGCTTCATGAGAGTGGTCCTGAAAGACGTTTCGAGGAGGTGGGAACCGGATCAGGCGCCGTCGGCGGCGGGTGCGTCGCCTTCGGCGGCGGCATCCTCGGCGGGGGCCTCTTCCTCTTCTTCGGCGGCGATCTGGACGTGGATGATCATGGTCTTCTCGGGCGTGATCGCGACGACGCCTTCGGGCATCGAGAGCTCACCCACCATGACCGACTGCTTGTAGGTGTCGAGTTCGACGCGGATGGATTCCGGAATGTCCCGGACTGCGCACTCGACCTCGATCTCGGAGTGATCGTGAACGACGATCGCACCCGCGAGCTTGGCGTTCTGGATCTCGCCGACGAGATCGAGGTGGACGCGGACCGTGACCTTCTCGTCGAGGTTCACCCGGGCGAGATCGACGTGGATCACGTTGTCCCCGAGGTAGCCGAACTGGAGGTCCTTCACGAGGCAGGTCTCGGCGGCTTCGCCGTCGATCGCCACGTTGAAGACGTGCTGGCCGTGGTGGAGGTGGGCGAGCGTCGCCTTCTCCTCGATGCTCACCGAGACGGGGTCGGCGCCGTGGCCGTAGATGACCGCGGGAAGCTGGCCGGACTTGCGGAGTCGCTGGGCGTAGCGACTTCCGAGTCGCTCCCGCTTGGCGGCGTTGATGGTCGGGGTTTCATGAGTCATGCCTGAATCTCCATTCGAAAGCGAATCGTCGTCGCGGCCCGTTGGTCGCGGCGACGGGTTTTTGTGATTAACGCTTGGTGCCCACGCCGGTCCGGAACATCGCGGACACCGACTGGTCGTGGTGAATGCGGTGCACCGCCTCGCCGAGAAGCTTGGCGACGCTGAGCACGGTGATCTTGTCCTCGATCGCCCCGTACCGGTTCCCGGCGGGAATCGTGTCGCACACGTTCACGCGGGAGATCGGACTGTCGGCGATCCGTTCCATGGCCATTCCCACCAGCACGGGGTGGGTCGCCGAGACGACGACGTCGGTCGCGCCGCGCTCCTTCACGAGGCGGGCCGCCTCGCACACGGTTCCGGCGGTCGAGATCATGTCGTCGAACATCAGGACGGTCCGGCCGTCGACGTCGCCGATGAGGTTCTTGACCGTCACCTCGGTGCCGGACTGGCGACGCTTGTCGACGATCGCGAGGTCGCAGCCGAGCACGGTCGCGTACATGTTCGCGACCTTCACGTTGCCGACGTCCGGGGAGACCACCACGATCTCCCGCAGGGCGTCGCGGGACGCGAGGAAGTGCTCGACGAAGACCGGCGCGGCGCTGAGGTGGTCGACCGGGATGTCGAAGAAGCCCTGGATCTGGGCCGCATGGAGATCCATGCACAGGACCCGGTCCGCCCCGGCGGCGGTCACGAGGTTGGCGACCATCTTGGCGGTGATCGGGACGCGTCCCTCGTCCTTGCGGTCCTGGCGGGCGTAGCCGAAGTAGGGGATCACCGCGGTGATCCGCTTCGCCGACGCGCGGCGGAGGCAGTCGATGTAGACGAGGAGCTCGATCAGGCTGTCGTTGACGGGCTGGCAGGTCGGCTGGACGACGAAGCAGTCGCGGCCGCGGACGTCCTCGTCGAGCTTCACGAAGATCTCGCCGTCGGGGAACTCCGAGGACGTGCTCTGGCCCATCGGGAGGTCGAGATGCGTGCACATCGACGCGGCGAGGTCGCGTCCTGCGCGGCCTGCGAAGATCTTGATGTGTTCGCGGTCGCTCGCCGTCATGCGTCGATCTCCGAGGACTTGATGCCGTGGCGGGCGCGGATGATTCCGTCCACGATCGCAAGCTGTTCCTGGTCGTTGATGCTCAACACGTCCTCGGCGGGCACCGCGTCCACGACCGCGACCCTCGAGCCGTCCTGCCGGGCGATGCCGAAGACGTCGGTGACGTAGTACTCGCCGTTGGCGTTGTCGTTGCCGGTGCGGGCGAGCCGGTCGAAGAGCGGGCCGGCCCGGAAGCAGTAGTAGGAAGGATTGACCTCCCCGATCTCGAGCTGCTCGGGGGTGGCGTCCTTCTGCTCGACGATGCGTTCGAAGTCGCCCGCGGCGTCTCGAAGGATCCTTCCGTAGCCCGACGGATCCTCGATCTGGGCGGTCGCCAGCGTCGCGTCGGCGGCGGTGTCTCGATGGGTCTCGAGCAGCGTGGAGAGGGTTTCGGTCCGGATCAGGGGGCCGTCGCCGCAGAGCACGAAGACGTCGTGGGCGCCTCGGTCGGCGAACGCCTCGCGGGCCTGGTCGACGGCGTGTCCGGTGCCGAGCTGCTCGGTCTGCTCGACGAACTCGATGTCGGTCGCGTCCGCGAGGCTGGCCCGGACCAGATCGGCCTTGAATCCGACCACCACGACGATCCGGTCCGCGCCGGCGGCGCGACAGGCGTCGATCACCCAGTGGAGCATCGGTCGTCCACCGACTTCATGCATCACCTTCGGCAGATCGCTCTGCATCCGGGTTCCCTTGCCTGCGGCGAGGATGATCGCGTCGACCGACGTGCCGTGCTGTTGTTCGGATGCGTTCATGGGATCGATGGTGGGGCCCTGTGGGTCGGCTGAAGCGAGGATGCGTCGAAGGCCGGGGAAGCTGGCCCGCCTAGATTTGAACTAGGACTGCTTGGATCAAAACCAAGAGTGCTACCGTTACACCACGGGCCAGTGGTCGGGATTCCTCACGCGTGCGTGAGGTGAATTCCGCGGAGATGCTTCCATGCCGGACGTCTGGAATTGAGGATCGCTCTGAAGACTCGGGACGCGTCGGTGACGCATCGTCGAAACCGGAGAACGCCGGGCGGGACCATCCCACTCGACGGGTCGCGGTCCGGAGCGTGGATGACGTTCCGAGTCCGCGGCTGAGGTGGGCGGGAGCACGCGAAAGCCGCGAACGGCGTGCCCCATGGAGCGCCAGCGATGCTGTCACTCTCGGCCCGAGTTCCGGAGTCTACCGGAATCCGAGTCTCGACGGAAGTCCTCCGAACGATCGGATCCCATGAAAAAACCCCGATCCCGGCGTGGGATCGGGGCCTTCAGGAGAAAGCGAGGCGATTCGTCGGAACACTCAATCTCGACGTCGCCCCTCGGACGGTGAAGATCGCTTCCTGTTGGATGCTTCGGGGCCGGCGTCACCGGCTCGGCGAAGTCGGGGGCCGTTGTCGCGGGCCCGACGGACCTCGTCGTTCCGCCGCGTCGCGCCCTGGGCTCGCTTCCCGCTTCGGACACGTCGGACCTCGTCCCGTTCGCGGGCGTCGTTCCTCGCGTTCCGCTTCGCCGATCCACGGTTCTGCTTCGAGCCGCGAACGCCTTCGCGATCGCGTCGATCGTGATCGGGGCGGGCTCGTCTTCCGTCACGGCGTCCGTCGGCCTTGCCGCGCATCGGCGTCACCGCGTCGCCACGATCGGCACCGCGTCGAGATCGTCGATCCCGGAGTTCACGGCGGTCCCCGTTCTCGCCGGCACGGTTCGTGGTCGGGCCGGCCCGTCGGACCCGTCGTTCACCATCGTGATCGTCCGACATCTTGGCGAGGCGGCCGAGCAGCGCCTGCCGCATTCGAGGCGACATCCGGTCGAGCTGGCCGGCGATTCGTCGAGCCTGCTCGGGCGTGAAGGTTCGTGCCTGGGCCCTCCGGGGAGGCGCCTCCGAACGTTCGAGCATCGACGTTCCGACTTCGGGACTGGAAGGGCTCCGATCGGCGGTGGCCGACGAGGAGGCGAAGGCTCCGGATGCGAAGGCGAGCGAGACGGGAAGAATGATCGAGGTCAATCGGCGCATGGGACAGGACTCCATTCGAATGGCGGCGGACGGTTCGCGTCCGTATCGCACTTGAAGAGGCGTCGCGCTCTTTCGAGGCGTTGCACGTTGAAAGTCGGTTTCGCAGGACCCCGGGTCAAGCGAACACCTTGAAAACGAGTCCGGATCGAATGCATTGCGGCGCCCGGGTGCAATTCTCGAATTTCGTCCCGTCGCGACGGATGGTCCGGAAAACCGCGGTGGAATCTGACATGTGCAGGGCCGCGGGGTCGCGACGGAACGGGCGACGGCGGGGGGCGGAACCCCCGTGCTACAGTCCTTGATCCTCCGGGCTCGCACTCTCATCGAAGGAACACGACATGGCCGACACCACCGCCCCCCAGATCTCTCTTGCCGCGGAGACGCTCGTCTCCCTCGATCCCGCGACGGGCGAACCCGTGGGCGAGATCGAGATCACCTCGGTCGATCGAATTCCGCAGATGGTCCGCGACGCCCGGTTCGCCCAGCGAAGCTGGGGCGCCCTGACGTTCGAACAGCGGGCGGACATCCTGAAGTCCGCGGTCCCGAGGCTCGTGGAGGAGGCGCCGAGGATCGGTGAACTCCTCACCCGCGAGATGGGCAAGCCGAAGCCGCAGGGCGTGGGTGAAGCGACCTACTGCGCCGAGGGCATCACCGACGAAGTGGACGCGGTGATCGAGGCGCTCCGTCCGGAGACGCTCGAGGACGAGCACACCAACACCACGCTTCGCTTCGACCCCTACGGCGTCGTCGCGGCGATCACGCCGTGGAACTTCCCGCTGCTCATGGTCTTCCAGTCCGTCATTCCGGCCCTGGTCGCGGGCAACACGGTCCTGCTCAAGCCCAGCGAGGAGACGCCGCTGGTCGCCCGGGAATGGGCGACCGTCCTCAACGAGGCGCTGCCGCCGAACGTGCTCCAGCTGGTGGTCGGCGACGAGCGACAGGGACGGGCCCTCGTCGAATCGCCGATCGACCTGGTGGTCTTCACGGGAAGCCGCGAAGCCGGAAAGCACATCCTTCGCGAAGCGAGCGGCGGCCTGAAGCGGGTGATCCTCGAGCTCGGCGGCAAGGATCCGATGGTGGTGCTGGACGGCGCCGACCTCGACCGAGCCGCGGCGTTCGCCGCCCGCAACTCGTTCCGCAACGCGGGGCAGGTCTGCGTCAGCACCGAACGGATCTACGTCGAATCGTCGATCGTCGACGCGTTCACCGAAAAACTCGTCGAGCGGGCCGGTGGCATGAAGCAGGGGCCCGGCATGGATGAAGGCGTCGAGGTCGGGCCGATGATCAACCGGCGGCAGAAGGACCACGTGCTGCGGCAGATCGAGGCGGCGATCAGGGACGGCGCGACGGTGTTCCACGGCGGTGAGGACGGCGGCGACGGGAACTTCGTGCCGCTCACCGTGCTCGGTGACCTTCGGCACGACATGGACATCATGAGCGAGGAGACCTTCGGACCGGTGGCCTGCGTGATGTCCGTCGAGCACGCGGACGACGCCGTCCGGCTCGCGAACGACAGCCGCTTCGGACTCGCCGCGAGCGTCTGGGGGGATCCCGGCCGGGCGGAGGAGGTCGCGGCCCGGATGACCGCCGGCATGATCGGGGTCAATCGAGGGTGTGGTGGTGCCGAGGGCAGCCCGTGGGTCGGCGCACTCGAAAGCGGCTACGGCTGGCACTCCGGGAAGTACGGACACCGGCAGTTCTGCCAGATCCGGACCATCAGTCGTGGTCGTTCGAAGGACGGGGGCTGAACCGATGCCGCTTCCGATCGCCGGTGAAGTCGAAGTCGTGGTGGCGTCCGCCGCCCCGGTCTCCATCCACGGAGACCTGTACGTCGATCTCGGGATGCGGGTCCCCGGCGACGAGGCCGCGACCCTCGCCCGGGTTCCGGCGTCGGCGTTCCCGGTCGCGGAGGACGGCGAGCGCCGTCTCCCCGCGGTCGGCGATCGACTTCTGGTGCGGGTGCTGCTCGGGCAGGTCGACGCCGTGCGTCCCGTGGGCTGACCGGACGCCCGACGTTCAGGCGAGGATCGCGTCGACCTTCGCTTCGATCGAATCGTCCCAGGCGAAATCGACGGCGGCGACGTTCTCCAGCAGCTGTGCGGAACGGGTCGCGCCGACGATGCAGCTCGAGATCTCGCTTCGCCGGAGGCACCAGCGAAGGGCGAGCGCGGACATCGGCACGCCGAGATCCGCGGCGACGAGGGCGAGTCCTCGGACGCGTTCGATGTTCTCCTCGGTGAACCGCCGTCGCAGGAACACGCCCTGCTTCTCGTCGCCGCCCCGAGCCTGTTCGGGCGTGGCGTCGAGGTACTTGCCGGTGAGCATCCCCTCGGCCAGCGGCGAGAAGCAGACGTTGCCGAGTCCGCAGCGGGCGGTGGTCGGGAAGACGCCTTCCTCCCAGTGTCGATCGAGCATGTTGTAGATCGGCTGGTTCGAGATCGGTCGGTGCCAGCCGGCCGCCTCGCAGATCGAGACCGCGGCGTCGATCTGGGGGCCGGTCCACTCGCTCACGCCCCAGTAGAGGGTCTTCCCTCGCTCGACGAGATCGCTCATCGCACGGCAGGTCTCCTCGAGCGGGGTGTGTTCGTCGTAGCGATGACACTGGTAGAGGTCGAGATAGTCGACGCCCAGTCGACGAAGGGACTTGTCCATCTCCTGATGCAGATGCTTGCGGGAGAGCCCCCGGTCGTTCGCGGTCGGGAAGGGCCAGTCGGGTTCGTACGGCCAGAAGACCTTGGTGGCCAGCACGTAGGTCTCGCGGGGGAACGGGCGAAGGGCGTGGCCGACGACCGGTTCGGTGCCGCCGGCGCCGTAGGCGTTCGCGGTGTCGAAGAAGTTGATGCCCGCCTCGTACGCGGTCCGGTGGAGCTCGGTCGCGCGATCCAGATCCCCACCGTCGAGGGTGAGCCAGGAACCGAAGCCGATCTCCGACACGCGGAGTCCGCTGTTACCGAGGTGGCGATAGTTCATGTCTGCTTCCTGTGCCGGCGGACCGGCGGGATTCGGATTCGGGCGCGAGGTGGGGGAGTCTACGGTTTCGACTCCGGCGGTGGGCCGGGTACCCTTCGCGGGTGATCGACGCCGACCTCCTGCTCAGAATCTACGCCGCCGGCTGCTTCCCCATGTGGGACGAGGCCAACGCGGAGACCGGGATCTTCCGGCCGGACCCTCGCGCCATCATCGAATTCGACGGACTCCACGTGCCGCGGCGACTCGCGAAACGGATGCGAGCCGCGCCGTTCCGAATCACCACGAACGAGGTCTTCGAGGACGTCCTCGATGCCTGTCACGAAGACCGCGCCGACGGGTGCTGGTGCTCGCCCGACATGGAGATCGCCTACCTCGAACTCCACGAGCGGGGCTTCGCCCACAGCATCGAGGCCTGGCGGGACGACCGACTCGTCGGCGGCCTCTACGGTGTCCAGCTCGGGGCGGCGTTCATGGCGGAATCGAAGTTCAGTCGCCCCGAGGCGGGGGGGACGGACGCGTCGAAGATCGTGCTGGTGAACACGGTTCGATCGCTGGCCGCAGCGGGCTTCTCGCTGTTCGACGTGCAGTTCCGCAACGATCACATCGACCGCTTCGGCGTCGTCGAGATCGATGCGGAGGACTACGAGCAGCGACTCGAACGGGCGCTTGCCACGCCACGCGACTGGCCGCTCGCGTTCGATGCGGGTGCCGCTCGGGTCGGGATCGACGATCAAGGTTGACCGAAGAGCGCCCAGGACCACTGGACCGACTCGGGGGTGCGGAGGTCGGCGAGCGGGGGGCCGCCTTCCGCGGCCAGCCACCGTTCGACGGCGATCGGTTCCGGCAGGGCGTCGAACGACGAGGGCCGGGCCACGCCGGATTCCCGGGAGACGAGTCGGATCGAGCCGGGGGCGGTCTCATCGCCCTCGATCAGCAGGATGAACTCGTCGTTGATGCCCATGAGGTCGAAGCTCTCGAAGGACGTCTGATTGATCGTCGACTCGAGCGTCCACACGCCGCCGTATCGCGCCAGCACGAAGTCGTCGACGATGTTGACCGCGTTGGCGTCGCCCGGCGAACTCGGACCGACCCTGACGATGTAGACCCCGAGCGGGAGAAGGGCCGTGACGAACGTCACGGCCGACAGCAGGATCAGGACGATTCCGGCGGTGAATCGCTTTCGCACGAAGAGCACGACCGCGATCACGATGAGGACCGGCGCGAGGACCACCGATCCACACATCACGGTGAGGATGCCCGGCATCATCGACCAGTCTTCGGCGTTTTCGAGTCCTCGGTCGCGTCGACGTTCATCATGCGGAGCCGTCGGTCGCGGAGCGAGAGGATCAGGGCGGTCGCCGCGGTCGCCGAGAGCCTGGGTGCGGCGGTGTAGTCCTGCGGATTGTTGTCGCGGTTCATCTGATAGTAGAACGAGCCGTCCGGGCAGTGGGCGAGGCTGAACCACCACCGGTTCTCATCGAGCAGGGCGCGGAGCGACTCGGGGTCGGCAGCGGCACCGAAGGCGGTCCAGACCATGCCGAGAATCGGCGAACCATGGGTGTCGCTGAAGGTGTCGGGGTGCTCGCCGATGCAGCGGGCGGTCAGGAGGGCGTAGTCCCGGTACGCGGGTTCGTCGGGGGTCAGCGCATGGGCGAGGGCTGCGGCGCCGGTGCGTCCCATGTCCGCGTATCCCGGATTGTCGCGACCGCCGTCGGCGTACCAGACGTAGCCATTGTCTCCGGTGCCCCGCACCACGAAGTCGTGGGCGCGTCGGAACCGGTCTTCGTCGATCTCCACGCCGCATTCCCGCATCAGCGCCCAGGCGATCTTCGCCTGCATCGTCAGGATGTTGATCGCGCCGTACCCGTTGCCGCCGGGACGATTCGCGGGCCGATGTCCCCAGCCGCCGTTCTCCATCTGCGCCGCGCGGAGCCAGCGATCGATCTCCCGGAGCTCGTCGAGCGCCCAGGGCGCCTTCGTGGCGAGGTGGTATTCGGCGAGACAGATTCCGTAGAGGGTGTGCTTCCAGCAGTCGAGTCCCTGGTATTCGATCGAATCGTCGGTGTCGGCGGCCATCGCCCGCGCTGCACGCTCGATCGCGTCGCGGTCCACGGGTCGGTCGTTCGCGAGCAGGGCGAGCATCGCGAAGGCGTTGAGATGCGGACGGTCGCTCCAGAGTCCGTCGGTTCGCTGTCGCTCGGCGATCCAGGGAATGGTCTCCCGGAGAATTCGATCGGTCTTGTCGCAGTCGTTCGGGAATCCGGGGGCGTAGGCGCCGTAGTTGAATCCGACCTCGACCTCGACGTCGAGCGGTCGATCCTCCCGGACGATGGCGAGCGACAGTCGTCCGAGCTTCGCCTCGGCCCGTTCCATCGCGGTCGCGAGATCCCGCATCGGGCCGTCATAGCCGAACTTGCCGACGCCGTAGCCGAAGACGTGCGGCGTCTCGAACGGTCGCCCGTCCGCGCCCACGATGCGATCGCCGCTCCGGACCACGCCGGCGGCGGGGGATTCGGGGAAGACGTAGGTGACCAGAAACTCGGTCGGGGATTCCGGCAGGAGTTTGGCGCGGATGCCGGTCCGGCCGAGGTTCAGGAACCAGCCACCGGTGTCGGCATCCGGACCGACCGTCGTCTTCACGTTCCACTTCGGTTGATCGATCGGTGTGGGTGACGGTGCTGATCGCGAAGCGGTCGAAAGATTCGTGGCCGCGAAGCTCGCGAGGAAGGCCACGACGGCGCGGCTCCGGAGGATTCGGTTCGTCATGACCGAAGTCTAATCGACGGCTTCGGCGATCGATCCGGATCCCGGGCGTCGTCCTGATGCGGGGCGAAAATGAAACAGGGCCCGAGTGAATCCGAGGATTCGACCCGAGGCCCTGTCTCTCTCTCAATCGTCATGCCTTGCGGCGTGCTCTTTCGACCGAGGTCCGTTCACTTCGCCCGAGGGCTTCCGGTGATCGATCAGAAGGGGGTCGGTCCCCAGCGGACGAGCAGCAGGCCGGTGTCGCCCGCATCGACCACGCCGTCGAAGTTCAGGTCGCCGTAGAGCGGAAAGGGCGAGGCCCACCAGCCGAAGACGATGAACAGATCGCTTCCGTCGATCACCATGTCGAGGTTGAGGTCGCCGTAGGCGAATTCACACTCGTCGAGGGTGCCGTTGCCGTTCGAATCGAGGGCGCCTTCCGCCAGCTCGACCGCGTCGTCGATCCCGTTCTCGTTGCAGTCGACGAAATCGACGGAGGCCATCGGATCCTCCACGTCTTCGATCACGTCCTCGACGGCGTCGGTCGCCGTCTCCTTGACGGTCCAGGTGCCGCCTTCGAGTCGTTCGACGACGGCTTCCTCGACCTCGTTGGTCTGGACGTCGACCCTGGTCCGGATCCGGGCGTCGCCGGCGGTCGCGGTGATCTCGGTCTCCTCGGCGACGGCGATCAGGCCGATGGACGCGACCGAGATAATTGCGGTGATGAATCTGGTGCTCATGCCTTTTCAAACTCCTGCAGATTGATTGTGCTCGGCGATTCGTCCGGGGTTTCGACTCCCCTGAATGACGGTGCCGTTGTCTCTCGCTCGTTCGAAAGGGTTGCGCACCGTTCTGCGTCGGGTGCGGACTTCGATCGATGAATCCATCTTCTGGATCGTCCACGGCCCACTCAAGTGGGAGAACACCCCAGAATCGACTTTGGTTGTCGGTTTGGCGATCATCGATTCACCGTGCCTTCGTCGCGGTCGGAAGAAGGCGATCGGCGTGCGAGCGAACCCGGCAGGACGTCAGGGAAGATCCGTGGTCGGTGTTCGACGCGAGGTTCGTTCCATCGGTACGACCGGATAGTCGAACCGAAGCGGACGTCGAAGCTGGTGGTGCGCGGGATCGTCGAGCGCCGCCTTGAACTCCGGGCTCAGCAGGGGCTCGAGCGCCGCGGCCGTCTCCGGAAAACCGATTCCTCGCCAACCCGGTTTCATTCCCGCGCGAAGCACCACCGCCTGCTGGAAGAATTCGACCACGTCGCAGTTCGGATCGCTGCAGTCGCCCGGGATTTCCGCGGGGCGTCCGGGACAGGCGTTCTCGGGGTGCTGCCAGAAGACGCACTTCGCCCGCGCCGTCTCCCGGGCGATCACCGACGTCCAGTCCTCCACCCCGAAGACCGCTGGATGCAGCCGACTCAGGCCGAACTGGGTGATGAAGTGATGGATCTCCTCGACCGTCACCGCCCGGCCCCGGGCGTCTGGGCCTTTCGATCGCACGTCGAGCCACCACGCGGGGATCACGATGTCGTACCCGAGCACGCGTTCCAGTCGGGGAAGCTGTCGGCGTTCCCAGTCGCGCCGGTCGGTCGGCATCGCGAGCCACGCGACGTCGCGGTCCTGCAACAATGCGACCAGGGCGGCATCGTCGGGAACCCCGTCGCGGTTCTGATCGAGCATCTCCGCGAGCACCGCGGCCGCGAGTTCGAGGTAGGCGTCGGGCATCCGGTCGTCGGCCGCGAGCAGCACCCCGAAGGGCATGGCGCACCTCGAGAACCCGACCGTTGCCAGGGCCTCCCGCTGGTCGACATCGAGATCGAGTCGTGGATCGCGGCAGTCGAGGATCGGGATCGGCGTCGGGATCGACTTCGGGCGAGCGGCTCGCGGTCGTTCATCACCGCTTGCGGCCGCGTCGGGTGCCGGGGCGTTCACGGCGTCGGACCCGGTCGGCGCGGGCGGCTCGTCGTCAAGGCCGGTGTCCTCGATCGGTCCGATGGCGGTGGCCACGAAGGCCACGACGCCGAGCACCACCAGCCCGATGCCGAACATCGTGGTGGTGGGCCGTCGGAAACCGTCCCGGGTGATCCGGGCGTGCGAGATCGGTCGGGGTGGGGTCGTCATGAGGCGGGCTCCGGCGTCTTGGCGATGGTGGTTCCCAGGGTTTCGATCCATTCGTCGATCCATTCGTCGATCTCGGAAGCGCGGGTCAGTCGTCGGCGGTCGAGTCTGCGCCACTCCGGCGACTCGAACCGTTCGGCGTACGTCTGCGCCCGCTCCGGGTGGGTCGTCCAGGTCCAGACGACCATGGATCGCTCCCGATCGGCGCTGAAGAGATCGCGGACCCGTTCCCGATTGCCGTTCCACAGGCGGGTCCGCCTGAGACCGCGTCGAATCGACCGACACCCGACCCGCCAGGTCGCGATCCAGCGCGGTGGGTGCAGCCAGACCACGTGCGTTGCGCCGTTCCAGACGTCGTCGAGCACCGCTCGGTAGTTGCCGTCGATCACCCAGGAGTCGTGGTTCGCCATGAAGCCGCGGATCCGGTCGCGAAATTCCGGTTCCGGGAGGGGGGTCCAGTTCGGCTGATGGTGCACGGCGTCGAGTTCGAGGGTCGGAATCCCGAACGTGCCGGCGACTCGTCGAGCAAGGGTGCTCTTGCCCGCACCGCTGCATCCGACGATGGAGATCCGGAGG
>JAQWJM010000151.1:0-9230 GCA_029248335.1 Phycisphaerales bacterium | reverse complement strand
CCTCCGGGGACCGGTTGTCGAAAGAAATCAGATAATCCTCGAACCCCGAGCGATGTCGAAGCGCTACCCAGACACCCTTTCGGAGAACCGCAGATGCAGCGCACCGTCAACGCCCGGCCGAATCTCCGCTTGATCGTCGTTCTGGCAGTGGGAGGTCTTCAGCTCTTCGCGTCTCAGAGTTGCCGCCGATCCGAGGGCCTCACCCCGGCGGTGCAGACCATCGACGGGTCGACCGTGACCGATGAAGTCGTGGTCACCCGATCCCTCGACGAACTCATGAATCTGATGGGGGCTCAGATCGAGCGAAGGACGGCGGTGCTCGAATCCCTCGCGGAGCACCCCGACCGCTTCTCGGCCGACGACCGGATCACGCTCGCGGACTCCGCCCACGAGGAGGCGATGATCGCCCGGGAACTCGCGTTCCTTCTGGCGGAATCCGAAACCTCGACTCCCGCATTCTGCGAGGCTTTCGAACGTGAAGTCCAGGAGGTCGAGGTTCGCGAGATGGATGCCTGGAGAATGCTCCGGCGAAGGGCATCCGAGGAGCACGCCATCCTGCAAGCCGTCTACGGGTCGGACGCGGCGGTCCCCTCGACCGGGGCGGCCCGGGGCATGACCGAGACCCTGCTCGGTCCGGGCTGGGGACGATTCGCGGCCTCCCATCCACCGCTCGAGAATGACATGCCGCCGCTCGAATCGGCCGGCGATCTCGCGGCCTACTGCATCGACGGTGGGCATTCCGAGGAGCTTTTCGACGCACTTCGGTGACCGGGATCGACCGGCGATGACTCGATCGAAGTCGCACCAGCGCGGCCGACCCGGTGAGCCCGCGGCGAGCCGAGGTCGACGGCATCGGTCCTCGTCGTTGCGGCAGGCCGGTTCGAATCCCTCGCCGGTGTGAAGACGAACCCACGCGGACGCTTCTCTCTGGAGGGCCGTGAATTCATCCTCTCGAATCGCCGTGGCAGCCTGCCGCGGGCCACGCAGTTCGACTTCAAACGGGAGATGGCGAAATGACCGTGGGTTCTGATGATGGAAGCCGCGACGCTCCGCCGGACGCGAGGCCCTCCCTTGCACCGGGGCGTCGCAGAAACCTGCTCTGGTTCCGCCGCGAGCTCAGGATCCACGACCAACCACTCTTCGAGCCGCTCGACCCTGGACGAGACGAGGTCATCGCGGCCTGGATCCTCGATCCCCGGGATCATCTCGACGCCGTTCAGGACTTCAGTCGGGCCGGGACCCACCGACTCCGCTTTCTGCTCGAGTCGGTGCGGGCCCTCGAGGAATCGCTCCAACGACTGGGGGCGCGGCTCATCGTGCGCCTCGGAAACCCCGAGGACGTGCTTCCCGATCTCTGCCGGGATCTCGCCATCGATCGATTGTGTTTCGTCGAGGCGCCGGGAACGGAGGAGCGGTCGATCGAACGGACGCTGAAGAAGCGTGCTTCCGTCGCGGTCACCTGCCTTCCGCCGGAAACGCTGTTCCAGATCGACGACCCTCGCGCCTTCGCCCGCGAGCTGCCCGAGGTGTTCAGTTCGTTCCGCCGCACGGCGGAGCGCGGACTCGAGATCGCCCCGTCGCGCCCGACGCCGTCCGCGCTCGTTCCACTGACGACGTCCGCGGACTTCGATTACGGGTCGGTGCCGGAAGTCGAAGCGCTCGGGTTGGCGGCCGAGCCGGCTGATCCGAGGGCCGTTCTCGGCTTCGAGGGCGGCGAGCCGGCGGGACTCGAACGGATGCGGGGGTGGATGTTCACCGGCGATCATCTGAAGGACTACAAGGTCACCCGCAACGGCATGCTCGGCGGGGACTACTCGTCGAAGTTCTCCCCCTGGATCGCCCTCGGGGCGCTGTCGCCTCGATTGATCGCGGAGGAGACGCTCCGGTACGAGCACGAGCGGGTCGCCAATGACTCGACCTACTGGCTCCGCTTCGAACTGTTCTGGCGGGAGTACTTCAGGCTGTATCTCTTGAAGCACGGGCGGACGCTCTTCCACGCCGCGGGCCCGTCGGCGATGCCGATGACCTGGAGCGGCGACGAGCACCGGTTCGATGCCTGGCGATCGGGTGCCACGGGCATCCCGCTGATCGACGCCAACATGCGGGAGCTCCGCGCGAGCGGCTACATGTCGAATCGCGGTCGGCAGCTGGTCGCCGGCTTCCTGGCCAAGAATCTCGGCGTCGACTGGCGGTGGGGCGCCCGTTGGTTCGAGCATTGCCTCGTCGACTACTGTCCGGCGGCCAACTGGGGGAACTGGGCCTATGCCGCGGGCGTCGGCGCCGACCCGCGGGGCTTCCGGGGATTCGACATCGCCAAACAGGCCCGGAGGTACGACGCCGACGGCGCGTACGTCGCCCACTGGCTTCCCGAACTGGAAGCGTTTCCCGGGCCGAAGCGACATGCGCCCTGGCTCGTGGGCGGCCCGGCGCCGATCGTCGATCCCGCGCGATCCCTGGATGCCGCCCGCCGACGATGGGAGTCCGCCGAAGGCTTCGGCCGGCAGTCGTTCTGAGCGGGTCGCGCCTCGGAGCCCGTCGCTTCGAACACGCAGCAGACATCCCGACGTGCTCCCGGTCGAGGAGGGCGTCATCGCTTCGTGGTGTGGGATGCCGGTGCCCGTGCGAGGGCGGCCGACCAGCGGGGGCCGATCAGACGCCGCCGGAAAGGCGAGGTCCAACGCCCGGCCTGCCGCCGGCGGCGCGGAGGACGCGGGCGTTCCTCGGATTGTTCACGGCTTCGGCCCGGTCGAGGGGCGTCGCGCCCGAATCGTCCCGTGCATTCACGTTTGCGCCGGCCTCGAGGAGCACCTTCAGAACTTCCGGATTCGCGTTGTCGGCCGCGTAGTGAAGCGGCGTCCGGCCGAAATTGTTCCGTATGTCCACATCCATCCCGGACTCCACGAGGACCTCGACGACTTCGGGGTTCGCGTTGGACCTGGCGGCTCGATGAAGCGGCGTGCGGCCGTGCTTTCCCTTCGCATCCACATCCGCGCCGGCCTTGATGAGAAGTGCCACGACTTCAGGCCTGGTGTTGTGACGAGCGGCGACGTGAAGCGGTGTTCCGCCCAGGACGCGGGTCGTGTTCACATCCGCCCCGACCCTGATGAGCAGCTTGACGATCTCGGGATTCTCGTTGTAGGCGGCGGCGAGGTGGAGCGGGGTCGCGTCATCGTCATTCTTCGCATTCACGTCCGCCCCGACCTTGATGAGGCGCGCCGTGACGTCGATGCTTCCGTTGTAGGAGGCGGCGAGGTGGAGCGGCGTGTCGCCGATCACCGTCGTGGAATTCAGATCTGCGCCCGTCTTGATGAGCATCGTGAGAACCGCCGGGTTCTGGTTGGACTTGGCCGCCTGGTGGAGCGGCGTCGAGCCGTATCTTCCTCGCGCATTCACCTCGGCCCCGGCGTCGAGGAGCGTCCCGACGATCGCGGCGTTTTCGTGGTTGGCGGCGGCGTAGTGAAGCGGTGACCGGCCTTTCTGGTCGCACCTGTTGACATCAACGCCGAGGTTCAGAAATGCGTGGATCTGTTTCGGCGTCGCTTCGCCTGACTCGCACAGCGAGTGGAAGGTCAGATGCTGTTCCTCAAGGCCTCGATCGCACCCGCACAGCGGGACGGTGGCGACAACGAACGACACGGCGGTAAGAACGAAACGGTGCATGGGATCTTTCACTCGGGTTCTGAATCGGAACGCGAAAGGTTACACCAAGACGTGCCGTGTGCTGCGCAAAATCCTCGCATGAGAGATGATTGCGAAACCCATCCGCCCGAGTCGTTCGTTTCCACGTCGGGCTTTCGAAGGGATCGGTTTCTCGATCGAACGCGACGAGAAGATTCCCTGGCGGAGTCCCCGCCTTGATACCGGAGACGACCGCGATGAGGTGTCATCACCGAAACGCGTCGCCGCGAAGACTCGGCGACGTGGTCAACGATCGTTCCAAGGCCGGCCTCGAGTCCCGGTCGAGGCTCCGCGCGGGTCGTCGGCGGGGCCTGATACCGGGCCCGCTTGCGACGCCGGAGTCCTCGGCGTTCAACGCGACGAGGAAGCGGGATGTCAGTAGGGAGCGGGGGAGATTCGGGGCGGCTGATCGTTCGACGTCAGGCGCCGTTCAGGGCGATTCGGTCGGCTGATCGCGAGTGACTGATAATGATAAAGGCCGCCAAATCACGACAGATTGCTGATATTTTTTGGAATCAAAGCACGTCGTGCGTTAAGGTCTGACGAACTGCAAGATGATCAACCGTTTGGTAGGTCATCGTTAGCGACGACTTCCGATAAAAAATCGGTGCAGGAGCTTGAATTCGGCGAAGGTCGCCGATCAAGGTCCGGGGAAATTCGTGTTTCAGCCCGCTACGGAGATTGATGATGACTTCCACCGACCGTTTGAAGACGTACACCGCACTCGCGGCAGCCCCATGTGCCGCCCTCGGCGGCATCGCCGTCGAAACGCACGCCGCACCAGGGGGGGGGGTCACCGCCCAAGTTCATTCGACGGTGATTAACGGAGGATTTGCCGAGGAACTTGCGTTCACCGCGGCGGGTATCGGGTTTTCAGCCTTCGCCTTTGACTCTGGAAACCTGAACTCCAACGGAAATGTAACCTCAAGCGGTGGGCTGCAGATCAAGCAAGCCGATCGTGATAAAGCAGGTGAAATGAGGTTCTGGGGTGTTGAAACCGGCTCCCAGGTCATCTCTTGGAGTGCGGCCGGTGTGGACAAGTCAAATAATGGCTTCGGTGGGTGGTCTAATTTCACGTCTTCAAACCCGTCGACCTCCATGGTCGGTACAGCGCTGTCGGGAAGTGGCTACCTGGGCTTCAGCGTGGAGAATATGGATACCGGCACGTATGTGGCCGGCTGGGTCCAGTTCACCTACGACCGGAGCCTGGGGTACGTCGCCAACGGCTCCTACTTCACGATCAACAGCTGGAACTTCAACACCGGTGATGTGACCACCAGCATCACGATGCCGGGAACCGCTGCCTCCGGGGCGGTGCCGGGTGTCGGTGGTCTGGCCGGTCTCGCGATGGGTGCCGCGGGCCTGCGTCGCAAGCGACAGCGCGTCGCCTGACCGCGACGAGTTTCGGACTCGAAACCTGACGATCAATTGACCGGCCCGATTCACGATGTGGATCGGGCCGGTTTTCATTCGTTCACGGGAGCCCCGCGCATGGTGATGATGGCCCCCGTTGATCCGACGGCGTCGGAGTCCCGGAGTGCTGCAATTCAAAGCGAATGCGGTCCGGAGGCAGAAGTTGGCAGGCACCGATTCTCCTCGGCCCGCTTGCGACCGATCGACGTCGGGCGACTGGCGGGTGGACGGAAAAACGACGGCCGTCGCCGGTTGCCGCCACTCGACACGAAATGTGTTCCAACCAATGGTTGGGAATGCCTTCGGACCGTCAGACGCCTCGAAACCTCCAGGGACTGCCGCCGAGGGTGCCCCCATCTGCCTCAAGCGTCAGATCGCCACATACCCGGGGACATGGAGCGGACAGACGGTGCCACTTCACGACATGCTGTCCTCATCACGGGTGCCTGCATGAGCGATGCCGCTTAGCGTCGCTTCAAGGGGCGTTCAACACCGCGGGCCGATCTCCGGATCGACCGCGGGCTGTTAGGCTTCGCCGCGAATCCGGAGATCCCCGATGAACCTCGCTGCCCCGTGTTCGCTCGTCTGTCTCGCCCGGCTCGGAATCCTCTTGCTCGCGGCGATCGGGCCCGCCATTGCCTTCGCAGGCCACGGCCATCCGCCGGTGCGGGTCGGGCCCTTCCTCCAGGATGCGGAACCCACCAGCGTCTGGGTCGTCTGGGAGACCGAGGGCGAGGCGCGGAGCGAGGTGCGGCACGGGCCGACCCCGAAACTCGGGCGAGTGGCTCGAGGCGATTCGATTCCCGGGCAGGACGGATCTCGAATCCACCATGTGATGTTGGAGGGTCTCGATCCCGATGCCTCCCACTACTACGCCATCGATGCCGAAGGCGATCGCGGGGGCACCTTCCGCTTTCGGACCCCGCCGAATCGTGATGCGGGTCACGCCTTCCGTTTCGTCGTCTACTCCGACACCCAGTCGGGGCCGGACTCCCGGAAACACGCGGAGGTGATCGACGAAGGCGTGATCCGGTTCGTGACCACGGAGTTCGGGCCGGAGATCTCCGATGAACTCGCCTTCACGCTCATTCCCGGTGACCTGGTCGACTCGGGGTCGAAGTACCACCAGTGGAAGGACCAGTTCTTCGACGAGGAGCAGAACCTCGCCCGGCACGTGCCGATCTATCCCGTCCCGGGGAACCACGAGCAGGATGCGCACTGGTTCTTCGACTACTTCCACCTGCCGGAGAACGGCACGCCCGGGTTCGAGGAGCACTGGTGGTACAAGGATCACGGGAACGTCCGGGTGATCGGCCTCGATTCGAACGAGGGGTATCGCACCGCCGCCCAGCTCGACTGGCTCGACGAGGTGCTGGCCGAGGCCGCGGAGGATCCGATCATCGACTTCGTCTTCGCCCAGCTTCATCACCCGCACAAGACGCCTGCCTGGACCCCGGGCGACACCGAATGGACCGGTGAGGTGGTCCGTCGACTGGAGCGTTTCTCGACCGATACCGGCAAGCCTTCGATCCACTTCTTCGGTCACACCCACGCCTACGAACGAGGACAGAGCCGCGATCATCACCACCTCTGGGTCGACGTTTCGGCGACCGAGGGCGATCTCGCCTGGTGGGGCGAGTACCCGTCCACCGACCACCCGGAATTCCAGAAGGTGCTGATGGACTGGGGCTTCGTCCTGATGGAGGTCGAGGACGGCGAGAACCCGTCGTTCCGGATGCGCCGCGTCTCGCGGGGCAACCAGTTCGAACCGAAGGACAACGAGGTCGTCGACGACATCACCATCCGCCATCGCAATCCCGCCCCCGCGAAGCCGACCGCGATCGAGCCGCAGACCGGGGCCGGAGGCTTCCCGGCCGATGACGGCGTGCTTCGCGGCTCGGAATTTCGCGATCCGGACGGTGACCGACACCTCGCGTCCCACTTCCAGCTCACCATGACCGCCGGCGACTATGCCAGTCCGGTGCGCGACGAGTGGATCCGCTTCGAGAACTGGTTCGCCCCTCCCGACGCCACCGGGCGAGCCGACGGCTACTACTCCGTGGACACCCGCGCGGGCAAGGACGTGCGGGAACTCGACCTTGGGATGCTGGATCCGCACACGAAATACCACTGGCGGGTCCGGTACCGGGATTCCGGACTGACCTGGAGCGAGTGGAGCGAGGAGGCGAGTTTCACGACCGGTGCCGCCGCCCTTGGCGCCGCGTGCCTGCCCGAAGGCGGTTGCCGGATGATGCGACGGTCGGAGGCCGAGGCGGTGGGCGCCCAATGGTCCGGGGCGGGGACGTCGTGCGACGACGCCGGATGTCCGGAGTTCGTCACGTTGTTCGAGGAATCGTTCGACGATCTCGTCCTGCGTGCGCCGTCGATGGAACCGGGTGACGAACCGGCATGGACGCCAACGCCGCCGACGGGCTGGACGACGAATCGCGAGGAGATGACCGGAGGTGGGGTCGACGAGTGGCGAGGCTGGGCGTTCGCGCGACCTGCGTTCTGGGTGCGGGTCGCCGGGGACCAGGGGCGGGCCGGTTTCGCCCTCGGCGACGGCGTGATCGCGATCGCGGACTCCGACGAGTGGCACGATGCCCAGACCGACCATCCCGGCGGTGGCGAAGGCGGCTTCCTCGCTTGCATGACCACGCCCGCGATCTCCCTCGAGGGCGTTCGGCCCGGATCTCTTCGGCTGGCATTCGACTCGGCGTGGATGCCCGATGAACCGATGGCGGCGCGGGTCCTCGCCAGGTTCGAGCCGGGCGAAACCGTGGAGGTGTTGGAGTGGCGGTCCGAGCTGGATCGGGAGAACTACAAGTCCTCGTCCATCAACGAGCGGATCCGGGTGTCGATCGAGGTGCCCCGAAACGCACGCTCCGTACGTTTCGTCTTCGAACTCGGGGAAGCGAACAACGACTGGTTCTGGGCGATCGACGACATCCGAGTCTACGCAGCGCCGGATCGGCCGTTGGACGAATCTGGAAGCTGACTACGTCACCTCTCCGGCCCCTGAACCTGATCGCGGCGCGGGTGTCTGCCCCAGATCGGCACGACCCGGGCCGCGGCGTGCTGCATGCACGGCGGTCGTCTTTCGGGTCAACCGATGGCCCGCGCCAGGAGGATGACGAGGATCATGGTCACGATCGGCGCCACGACGGCCGCCATCGCCAGTCTCCCACCGTATCGAGCGAGCCTGTGGTCCGCCGCGCCGAGACTCCCCAGAACGGAGAACAGGACGAGCAGCGCGATGGGCCCCACCACGAAGATCCAGGCGGCGATCGGGAGGAGGAGCACGGAGCCGTCGGCCCGGTCCGTGATCACCAGGATCAGCGCGAGGAACATGCCGATCATGACGAGGGCCGCGGCGCCGGCACCGATGCAGGCGATGGCCCAGATCGCCTGCATCGTCCAACTGGTGGACGAGTTCCACGCGTGGCGAACACTCGCGACCAGGCCATCGGGCTCGATGCCCCATTCGCCACACTCCGGACACGACGCCGAATCATCCAGGCCGCGGCGGTCGTAGCCGCAGGCGATGCACTTCGCTTTCGGGGAAGGCGTGGCTCGACCCGATCGCGATTGAGGCGTGGTGTCCATGAGGCTGTTCTTCCCGAGCCTTGGGTCAGCTCGGTTCAGGGTACCCCGTGGTGACGGAACGCATCGATCCAGCGAGCCCCGATCGTGACTTGACATGAAATGTGTTTCAACGAATGATCGGGCATGGATTCGTCAGGCGGCACACCTCGAAACCTGCAGGAAGAGATCGGGAAGGTCTCGGCCTTCGACCTGCCCGAGCAGGAGGCGTTCCTGAATCTTCTTCGAACGCATGCGGAGCTGGCGGGGGAATTCGCGACGTTGTTCAAGGAGTTCGGGCTCTCGGAACCTCAGTACAACGCACTTCGCATCGTCGCCGCGGCGGGGGCCCGGGGCATCCGAAGCGAGGCGATCGGTGTCCAAATGATCGCCAGGGATCCCGACACCACGCGCCTGATCGATCGCCTCGCGAAGGCCGGGCTCGTCGCCCGCGCCCGCTCCGAAGAGGATCGTCGTTGCATGGTGGTCGGCATCACCGACGAGGGGCGACAGATGTTGCGACGACTTCGGCCGCGGGTGGACCGGATGCACCGGGA
>JAQWJM010000150.1:0-20012 GCA_029248335.1 Phycisphaerales bacterium | reverse complement strand
CTCTGGTTCGAGACCGGGCCCGAGCCGACCGGCGACGGGGCGGGACTCCTCCTGTGCGGACACGTCGACGTCGTTCCGGCGACGGAACCGGAATGGACCGGTGACCCCTTCACGCTCCGGATCGAAGGCGACCGGGCGATCGGCCGTGGTGCGTGCGACATGAAGGCGTTCGACGCGATCGCGATCAACGTGCTCCGGGCCGCCGTCGAGGCGGGGGGGCTCGAGGCGCCGTTGGCGGTGCTGCTGACCTGCAACGAGGAGATCGGCACGATCGGTGCCGGCCGGTTCGCGGAGCAGTGGGGGGACCGGCCGATCCCGCATCGCACCATCGTCGGCGAGCCGACGTCGGAGCAGGCGGTGCAGGGGCACAAGGGTCACTTGTCGCTGTCGATCGAAGTGGGGGGACGTGGCTGCCACACCGGGTTCCCCGACCGGGGCGTGAACGCCATCGAGCGGACGATTCCGGTGCTCCTGGCGTTGCGCGATCTGCGGGCCTCGATGGTCGAGGAGCGTGCGTCTTCGAGCGATCTGTTCGACGCCACGCCCTTTCCGGTCCTGACCGTGGCCGCCATCGATGCGGGTTCGGCGATCAACGTGATGCCCGATCGGTGCGCGCTGCGGGTCGGGGCGCGACTCCTGCCCGGGCAGTCCGCCGCCGCGTTCCTGCCGAGGCTCGCCGCGGCGATCGAAGCCGCCGGGATCGCGGTGGAGGTCCGCGAGGGGCTCGAGCATCCGATTCCGACGGGCGACGAGCCGCTTCCGCACGATGCGTGCCTGATCACCGCGACCAACGACACGCCGGCCTATGCGATCGATCCGGCCAGTCCGTTCCTCGAGGAAGTGCGCACGATCGCGGGCGACGTGGACGGCCGTGGTGTCAACTACGGAACGGACGCAGGGCGTCTCGTGCCGCTTGGATGCCGGAGCGTGATCTGGGGCCCCGGCGACATCTCGGTGGCGCATCGCCCCGACGAGTGGATCTCGGTCGAGGAGATGACGCGGTACCGCGATCGCCTGGAGCGGCTCGTTCGTTGATTCGGACGGGCGGGACCGGGAGGATCACTCCCCGACCATCTGCTCGCCGCCTTCACCCGGGACCGTCGATTCGTCGTTGGTCAGGACGTAGCCGACCAGGGCGAGCAGCATCAGCACGATCGCGATGATGCCCATCTTCTTGGTCTTGCCCTGTCGTCGTTCGGCTCGTCGGACGGCGAGTGATCTGCGTTCGGTGTGCATGGGTGTTCCGTTCGGTGGAAGGAGCGGTCTAGGGTAGCGAAGGATCCGTCCCCGGTGGTGCCGGCGCATCGTGCGGCCGGTGGGGCCGTGGATTGGCGATCTCGATGAGGTTGCCGTCTGGATCCCGGAAATGAACCGAGCGGATCGGTCCGGTCGCCCCATGGCGATCGACCGGCCCCTGCACGATCTGGAGTCCGTATCGCTTGAGGTGGAGCACCCACTTCTCGGCGGGCGTGCGGGAGACGAGGCAGAGGTCGGCGGAGCCCCAGGTGGCCCGGCTTCCCTGCACGCCGGCACCGTCCTCTTCGGTCCGCAGCACGATCTGCTGTCCGCCGAAGCGGAGGGCACGCTCGTCGTCGCCGGTCCGCACCTCGTCCATTCCGAGCACCGCCCGATAGAACCGCGCGGCGTGATCCGGGTCCCGGACCGTGAGCACCAGATGATCGAGCCCGTCGACCGAGGGGCCGCCGTTTCGGGTCACGTTCGGCGTGGCGTCGTCGATGAATCCGGTCAACGCCTGGCGTCGACGGTCGACCACCAGTTCGAAGACGTCCGGCCGTGAATAGTGACCGACGGAATCGAAGTTCTGCCGCTCCTCCCGGATCCGGGCGGGATCGAGGTCGACGACGATCATCGTCTCCTCGCCCGACGCGAGGGAGTCGGGATCGACCATCCAGGCGCCGTCCGGGCCGGCGACCCCGGATCCGCCCTCGAGGAGGTACGGCTCGTCGCTGCCGCGGAGATCGTCGAGTTCGGGAAGATCCTTCGGCAGATCCGCGGGCGCGAGCACCCCGCCGACGCTGACCGCGAAGCATCGTCCTTCGCGGGCGACCACGCGGGTGAGATCACGGGTGAGCGCCTTCGCGCCGGGCCAGAGGAGGATGTGGACGTCCATCCCGTCGCTCTGCAGCGCAGTGCGAGCGAGCGGCATCCAGTTCTCCCAGCAGTTGAGCACGCCGACCCGCAGTTCGCCGACCTGCCGCGTGCGAAGACCGGCGCCGTCGCCGTTGCCCCAGCAGAGTCGCTCCTCATAGGTGGGAACGAGCTTGCGGTGGTTGTTGACGAGGTGACCCTCGGCATCGATCCAGATCGCCGAGCAGTAGAGCGTGTGACCACCCCGATCGACGGCTCGTTCGACCACGCCCACCACCACCTCGATGCGGTGGATCGCCGCGGCGGCGCAGATCGACTCGAGGTGGCCGTGATCGGGCATCACCGACTCCTCGACGTAGCGGGCGTGCACGGCCTTCTGTCGTGGTGCATCGAATTCCGCACCCCCGGTCCGGGCGAGCCAGACCGGGTACCCGGGGAGGCATGCCTCGGGAAACGCCACGAGCTCCGCGCCCGCGTCCGCGGCGGCGTGAATGTGTTTCACGATCCGCTTCGAGGTCTCGTCGCGGTCGAGCAGGGCGGTACGAAGTTGAATGGCGGCGAGTCGCATGTCGGTCCGGTTCGAGGTTGTGGAGGGTCGGCTTCAGTCGTCCTGGCCACGATCCGCGACGGCGCCGCTGGAGGGCTTCGTCCAGTCGTGATCGGGATCGCCGTCGAGGGCCCGGCCCGCGAGTCTGATGCAGCGGCGGCAGACGAAGGCCTCTTCCCGAACGGGGCTCTGGAATGCCGGGTCGCGGCGAGGCTCGAGGCACATCGCACAGATCCACGCCGGGCCCGAAGTGATGTCGTCCTCGGGCGTCTGGGGCGGCGCATCGTCGATTCCCGCGTCGATCACGGCACGCCAGGCGGTCGAAAGGCAGTTCCCGCAGATGCAGGAGCCCTGATGCCCCTCCACAAGGGGGATGTCGTCGCTCCACGGGCGGGTGCAGAAGTCGCACAGGACGTCGGAGGGGAGCATGGAGTCGGGATCGGCGCCGGGTCGGTGCATCGTCGTATCCTACCGTTTGAAACCATGACCTCCGGACTCTCGCTCGCCAACAAGGTTCTGTTTCTCTTCGGCCTCGCGTCGCTGGTGATCGTCACCGGGACGCTGGCCCTCCCATGGATCCGTTCCGAACAGCTGGTGTTCCGGAGCCAGCTCGAGGTCTCCCGACAGCTCGCCGACACCTGGCTCGAGTCCCCGTCCCGTTCGTCCGCCACGGGCCTGCTTCCGATCCGACTCCTCCCGCTGGAGAAGATCGATCCCGTCGAAAGGCCCTTCGCCTCCGATGCGGCCCGTCGTCTCGAAGCGTCGCAGGATCTCGAGGAGATCTTCCAGGAGGTCGAGTCGGGCAACGAGATCATCTACCGGTACGCCCGCGGGCTCCGTGGGCCCGCGTGGCGTCGGACCGCGATCATCGCGGAGGTCGATCCCGGACCGCCGGGGTTCGCCGAGGATCTGGGAGGCCTCCTCCTGATCGAGCGTCCGAGCCGGCTCGCCGCCGGACAGCTGCTCTCGACCCGGATCTACCTCGTCGCGGTCGGCATCGTGGCGGTGGCGCTCTCCACGTTCTTCTTCTGGTTCATCCTGAACCGCGTCATCCTCAAGCCCGTCCGCCGGCTCCGCGACACGGCCGAGCGGGTGGAACAGGGCGACTTCACCGTTCGCGCGGACATCCGGACCGGTGACGACTTCGAGCAGCTGGCGGAGGCCTTCAATCGCATGCTCGACGAGACCTCGCTCACCGCGTCGCGACTGCGGAGCATGAACGAGTCGCTCGACTTCAAGGTCACCGAACTCTCCGAGGCGAACATCGGTCTCTACGAGTCCAACCGGCTCAAGAGCGAATTCCTCGCCAACGTCAGTCATGAATTGAAGACGCCGCTGAATTCGATCATCGGTTTCGCGGAGCTGCTCGAAGAGCTCGCGTCCCAGGAGGAGACACCGGATCCGAAGCGAAGGCGATACCTGTCGAACATCATCACCAGCGCCCGTCGGCTGCTCGAGATGATCTCGGAACTCCTCGAGATGGCCAAGATCGAAGCGGGGCGGGTCGAGTTGTCCATCGACCCCGTCGACGTCGGGGAGCTCATGGAAGGCCTCGCCGCGATCATGCGGCCGCAGGCGGAGGCGAAGCGGATCACCATCGAACACACGGTCGCGGGGTCGCTGCCCCGGCTGGAGACCGATGCCGGGAAGCTCCAGCAGATCCTGTTCAACTTCCTTTCCAACGCGGTGAAGTTCTCGCCGGAGGACTCGGTCGTCATTCTCGCCGCGGAGGGATTCGTCCGGGGTGACGGATTCAGCGGCGTTCGTTTTCGCGTGACCGATCACGGTCCGGGCATTCCCAGCGACCTGCAGGAGACGATCTTCGAGAAGTTCCGCCAGGCCGACGCCTCGCACACGCGATCGTTCGGCGGAACCGGTCTCGGGCTCGCCATCTGCCGGGAACTCGCGGAACTGCTCGGGGCGAAGGTCGCCCTCTCCAGCGACGTCGGCTCGGGCTCCACGTTCAGCGTGGAGGTTCCGCTCACCTATCGGGAGCAGGAACTCCAGTCCCTGCTGGACTGAGCGTCGGCCTCAGCGGATCAGGCGGCCGATCCGGGCGTCCGCGTCGGGGACCCGCCTTCTCGCCATCGCCGCGTCGAACGGATCGGGAAGCGGATCGAATTCGGGGCGATCGAGGGCGAAGGCGATGACGGCCTCCGCCACCCGGACGGGTGTCACCCCGCCATCCGGGCTCCAGACGCCGTAGTCCGCCCACCCCAGACGCATCCGGGACCGCTCGAGGCGACCCTCGGCGTCCAGCCGTTGCAGCGTCCAGCTGCAGCCGGTCGCGTCTTCGCGTTCTTCGACGAGTTCGAACATGACCGCGGAGGGTAGCGGCTCGAATCCGACCTCGTGGGACGACGAAACGACTGCGTCGCAACCGATCCCGGCGTCGTAAGTAAGATGGAGCCCCGGCCCGATTCAGCACTTCGGCCATGCCCCCCGTTCCCGACGGAAACCGCGCTTCATGACCTTCGTCTTCGAGATCATCCGCCTCGGCATCAAGAATCTCGGTCTGCACAAGCTGCGGTCCTCGCTGACGAGCCTCGGGATCATCCTCGGCGTGGCGGCGGTGATCATCGTGGTCTCGATCGGCGAAGGCAACAAGCAGTCGACGCTCCGCCAGATCACCGACCTCGGTGCCACGAACATCATCATTCGAAGTCAGAAGCCGCCCACGACCCAGTCCGCGAGCACCAGCAACACCTTCGTCGTCGAGTACGGACTCACCCGGCTCGATCTGAAGCGACTTCAGGAATTCGTCGGCCCGTCGTCGGACCTTGAAGCGACGACCGACGCCGCGCCGACGAGCCGGCTTCGGGGAAAGCACCTCGTTCCGCTGAAGGCGGTCGGATCCGAGATCCGACGACGCAACGAGCGAACCATCAGCCAGGTCTTCGGAACGACGCCGGACCTCTCCCGGACCGCCAACCTCTCCGTGCGGCCCGGCGGTCGATACCTCGTCGACGCCGACGTCGAAGGGTCGGCGCCGGTCGCGGTCATCGGCTCGGAGATCGCCGATACCTTCTTCCGACTCGAGGATCCGGTCGGCAAGGACCTCCGGATCGACAGCCAGGTGTTCAAGGTCGTCGGCGTGCTCAAGCCGATCGGGCTCGCGGGCGGGGCGGGCGTCGCGCTGGTCGGTCGCGACCTCAACAAGGACGTCCACATCCCGATCACCTCGGCGAGGCAGAACTTCGGGGACATCGTGGTCCGACGCACGAGTGGCTCGTTCAGCGGCGAAGACGTCAAGATCAGCGAGATCTACCTCCAGGCGGACAACACCGACGAGGTGATCGAACTCGCCCAGCTCGCCACGCGGATCCTCGAGATGGAGCATCCGACGTTCCGCGACGTGCAGGTCATCGTGCCCTGGGAACTGCTTCAGAACGCGAAGCGTACGATGCTGATCTGGAACATCATGCTCGTCTCCGTCGCGGCGATCTCCCTGCTGGTGGGGGGGATCGGGATCATGAACATCATGCTCGCCTCGGTGGTGGAGCGAACCCGGGAGATCGGGATTCGCCGCGCCCTCGGCGCCACCCGGAACCACATCATCGCCCAGTTCCTGGTCGAGACCGGTTCGATCTCGTCGCTCGGCGGCATTCTCGGGATCGCGCTCGGCGTGGGAATCTCGTTCGGCCTGGGGTCGTTCGTGCCTTGGCTGCTTTCGTTCCCGGCGTTCCGTGAACTCGTCGAAGGCGAATTCAAGATCGAGCCCGTCATCGCCCCGTGGTCGATCTGGTCGAGCCTGCTGGTCGCCGTCGGGGTGGGTCTGATCTTCGGCATCTACCCGGCGATCATCGCGAGTCGCAAGGACCCGATCGACGCCCTGCGTCACGATTGAGGCGCGAGCCCGAGGCCCCGCATCCGCGTTCAACGGGGCGGACGCATCAGCAACTCGACATCGCCGTTGCCCCAGTCCAACCAGCCCTCGAATCGGGCGGTGGTCTTGAATCCCGCCGTTTCGAGCATCGCTCGCGTCGGCTCGGCGATGAGGTCGGGGTAGAGAAGGACGATGTGGTCCGGGCCGGCCGCCAGCGTCTCGTCGTCGAGGCGGGCACCGAGGTCCACCGCGTGCTGCAGCCGGAGATCCGATGCCGACGCGTAATAGTCGGCGACGTCGTCACCCAGTCCGATCGACCAGACGGATCGCCCCGGCGCCGCGTCCGCCATCGCGTCGATCGCGTCGCGGATCGGTTGTCGCGGAGGACGGACGACGAGCGCGGTGCACCAGCCGATCGCGAGGATCATGGCGGCGACGTACGCGGGTTCGGATCGCTGCGGCAGGAACATGAGGGCTCGAATCCCCGCCGCGATGAGCAGGACCGAGGCGGGAATCAGGAAGAGCAGGAAGCGGGCGTAGACCCAACCGTCGCCCGCGATCAGCAGGATGGCGGTGACCAGTCCGCCCGAGACCGAGGCGACGGTGGCGATTCGAAGCCTGGGCCATCGGCTCGATTCGGTCCCACCGAGGAGGGCGAGGGCGAGTCCCGGGAGGGCTGCCCAGAAATACCACGAGCCTCCGAGCTGGAGAAGGCCTTTCCATGCTTCGATGCCGAAGAGGGAGGGTTCATCGCCGTCGGCCGCGACGAACTCACTGCGGAGCAGGAGGAACGAGGGGAGAACCGGTGCGAGGACGAGCAGGGTGGTGACGCCCCCGAGGCCGAGGCCGACCGTGAGGCGCAGGCCGGGACCGCGTCGATGGCGCCGGAGCAGCCAGGACAGGGCGAGCAACGCATGTCCCAGGGGCACGAAGGCGAAGGCGAAGTGCGACCAGCAGCCGAGCGTCGCGAACACGGCGTACCACAACGTGGCCGAGCGATGACCGTCGGAGATCCGCACCACCTGCCAGGTGGTGAGAATCGTGAAGAGCATCATGAGCGAGTAACCACGGGCATCGACGCTCTCCAGCACCGCCACCGGCATCAAGGCCATCACCGCGGCCGCGATGAGTCCGAATCGGTCGCCGTCGACGGTTCGCGCGAGCCCGAACATCGCGGGTACGCACGCGATGCCTGCGAGCAGGGCCGGCGTTCGCAGCACGAGTTCGTTCACCCCGCCGTTGACGTCGATCAACAGACTCGTGAGCGCTGAGTGGAGAACGTGATTGCTGAGGGCGTAGTAGTTCCCCAGCGCGGGGCCCGGGCCGTGGATGGAGAACGACGTCATCGCCGCGATCTCGTCGTACCAGAGGCTCTCGTCGATTCGAATCAGACGTGGAACGAGGGCGAGCACGGTCAGGAGCACCACCATCGACTTCGTCGCGAAGGTCGGCGGTGGCGGAAAGGCCGGGAATCGCGGAATGGGCGAGACGCGGTCGAACCAGCGGATGAGCCAGGGCGCGAGGATCCATGCGAGGGCGGCGATCGACGCGACGCTGAAAAGCAGACGAACGCCGCGCACCGTCTCGGCCGGGACCTCGCCGATCCGATCGAGCAGCAGGGGGTGCGTGAACCACGCGATCCAGGCCTCCTGTGATCCGAAAAGGACGATCGAGAGACAGGCGAGCCCCACGCATCCCCCCGCGATCACCAGGGGATCACGGCGGCTTGGCTTCGACTTGGGTGGAGTCGGGTTCACGCTTGGCAGACGATACCGCGCTCACCCCCCGGGACGATGCCGGTCGATCATCGAGGCTCGAGCAGGATCGCCGGTGGAGCCACCGCCTTCGGCAGGCCTTCGATCCCCATGAGCACGAACGCCGGAGCGCGGACCACGATGACGCGGTCCTTGAGTCGGGCACTCGCCCATCTCCCCTGCACGTAGATCGGCACCGGCGTCTCGGTCTCCGGATCGAGTCGGCCGGGATCGAGGTTCCTGCCCTGGTACGGATCCCGGGGGTCCACCGGGTCGACCACGCCGTCCGCGATCTCCGCCTCGCTCACCGGATGCCACGCGTCGGGCTCGACCTGGGCGACGATCGACCCGAGAAGATCCGCGCCGATCTGACGCGGCGTCCGACGAAGGGTCTTCTCATCGGTCTCGCCGAGTCCGAAGCCTCGACGGTAGTGGTCCGGGGGAACGAACGACGGTGGCTCGAGCAGCAGATCGGTCACCTCGATCACGCGGGTGATCGGTCGAGTCCGGCGTGCGAGCGTCTCGCGCGGGCCGACCTCGAGAATGCCGGAGCGAACCTGCCACGCGGCACGACGACTGCCGCTCGAGGCCTCGATGAGGGCCTCGAGGGCTTCGGTGGCGGACACGTCGCGCAGGGCGAGCGAGATCGACGAGGGGGACTGGGCATCCGCCTCGGGCTTCGGGAAGTGGTCGACGAAGTTGAGGCCGAGGGCGTCGGCGAAGGCGCGTCTCGCCCGCCGGGGATCCGCGTCCTCGCACACCAGTTCGACGCGAAGCAGGGACAGTCGGCCGTGGACTTCGGCGTCGGAGCGGGCCCAGAAATCACCGTCGGGCCGTGTGCGTTCGGCGCCGATGATTCGAATGGTCCCGGTCGTGGAGGCCGACTCGAGGGCGGTCGAGCCGGGCGTGGCCTCGATCGGGCGCTGGGCGAGCGTGCATGCGGCCACCAACGCGAGGAGGAGTTTCGCGGTCGAGTGTCGTGACATGGTCAGAGCCTCAGGGGTTTCCGGTGCCTCCGGTGGACCCGGTGACCGTGGTCCCACGGAATTTCACGTTCTCGATGATCGAGATCGGTGCGGTGAAGCTGACGTAACGACCGTTCCGACGCTGCGTCGGCGCGGCTCGCCGCCTCGGCGCGAATGGGTAGCCGCCGATCTGTCGCTGGATGTAGTCGGGGGCGCGGATGATCAGGACACCTTCGTAGTAGCGAATGGATGCCGCGTCGCCACCGTTCATCTGCCAGGCTTCCGGCTCGATGGTCTCGACGATGATGTCGATCAACTGCTGTGTCTTCTCCTCTTCGGAGAGGCGTTCCGGCTCACCTTCGGGGTTGCCGAACGGGGCACCGCCGCCGCCGCCACCGCCACCGCCGCCGCCGCCACCACCGCTGCCGCCGCCGCCGAATCCACCGCCGCCGCCACCACCGCCGCCGCCGAATCCACCGCCGCCGCCGCCGAATCCGCCGCCACCACCACCGCCGCCGCCGCCACCGCCGCCGGACTGCAGGGAACTGCTGAGATCGAACTCGGGTGCGTTGTCGAACATCGGGACTTCGAAGAGGAGGTCACGGATCGGGTACATTCGCAGCTTGCGGGCCGCGGGCGCGGAGAGGCGTTCCTTGGTGCCGACCTCGATGAAGCCCCGGCGGAGCTGCCAGGTGCAGGGGTCGAGATCGCCGCACTGATCGAGCATCATCTCGACGATGGTGAGGGCCGGCTTGTCGGTCGCCTTCAGTGTGATGGGTGCCTCGGGGTCGATTCCCATGCCGCTGCGGTCGTCGTTGTATCGAACGACCAGATCGACGCCGAGAATCTGACGCAGATAGTCGAAGGCCTCGCGGGCCGGCGTTTCGTCGAAGTCCACGCTGATGTCGGTGTAGATCAGTGCACCCAGCAGGGCGGCCTGACTGGAGTCCTTCGATGCCTCGGCCTCACGCTGTTTCGCGACGGCACGGATCCGGTCGGAGAGGTTCTGGCCCATGGCCGAGTCGCAGGTCCACGCCGGCGCGATGCCGGCGGCGAGAATGGCGACGAGGGAGAGGCGGTTCGTGATCTTCTGCATGGGAGGTCTCCAGTCCGGGGCTTGGACGAGCGGGTTGGCCATGATGACCATATTGGCCGTGGTGGCCGGCATGATGCTCCCCGGTTCCACCGTGTCGACGGGCGGATCGGCAACGCCGTGTGCCGCTCGGGACCCGGTTCAATCCGTCGAGTATAGGGAATGGATCCGAAAAAACCCCATGGCTTGGCCAGAAACGGGGGCGGACGGGCTCGCAGCGGGTCGGGATCGGCGATTCCGACGACCGAGCCGCCCGCTCAGGAGCCCGATTCGAGGAGCAGCAGGACCGCGGTGGCGTTCGCGGCGACCGACTGTCGCGCGGACCAGGGGGCGACACGGAGGCCGCCCGAGGCCTTTCGCCATCCGGGGAGAAGCCGCGCGTCCCGTTCCATGGTCTCGAGCTGACGCAGGAAGCGAACGATCCCTTCGACGCCGACGGTGGCCCGGCGATTCGCATCCGGGTCGTCGCTGGGCAGGTGCTCGAGGACCGCCATCCCGAGGCCCGGTCGAAGCGTCCGAGCGTCCACCGTGCTCCTGCTTCCCGCTCGGAGCTCGAGTCCGCCCGCGAGGTCGATCGTCGCATCGCGTTCCTGCCGGAGCAGGAGGGAGTCCCGTACCGCGCGCAGCGCGTCGAGCCGGGGAGACGACTCGCCGGTGCGTCGCTGCCGGCTTCGCTCGGCGAGGGCCAGCCACTCGAACGAGGCGACCATCGCGTCGACGGAGCGGTTCATCTTCCACGCGTCATCGAGTCGCTGCAGGAAGGCGGCGTCATCGGCGATGTTCGCCGGTGTCGCGCCGATCGCGGCGGCCCGACGCGCCAGTCCCACGGGGTCCGCGGGCGACGTGCCGCCTTCGACCGTTTCGAGGACCCGGCCGATCTCCGTGTAGTCGTCGAGTGCGGTGGCGGCGAGCAGGGCGAGATCGGCGCACGCCGGTTCCTGCAGCTCCAGCGCCGTGGTCTCCCGGAGAAGGGCGAGGGCGGCGTCCTTCGATCGTCGGTCGAGGGTGGGATCGCCGGAGCCGGCGGTTCCGCTCGCCGCGAGGGCCCAGGCGACGAGGAGGCGATCGGCGGGCGTGGCTTCGAACGGGTCGTGTCGATCCGCGATCGGGTCGTAGTCGCCGAGGAATCGAGGTCGATCCGCCGCCGCTTCCACGTCCGCCGGTCGATGGCCGAGCAGATTCGCCACGATTCTCCGGCGGATCGCCTGCAGGGTCGCGGGATCGAGCGGGCCTCGCTCGACGCGATCGCCCGCTCGGAGGAGCACGCGAGGAAACTCGTCCGAAGCGGCCTGCCCGATCCGGATCGTCTCGAACCGCCGGAGCGAGACCTGGTCCAGTTCGCGGAGTTGCGGGAGGTCGCGGGGGGGGAGTCCGAGTTCGTCGAGCAGTCGGAAGATGGTCGAGGAGGTCGCATCCGCGGTTCCAGTCGCGAGTTCGCGTCCCGGCAGGCTCCGAGCGATCGAGGTGCCGCGTCGGATCGCGATGCCGTCGATTCCCGGTCGGATCCGACGTGCGGCGGCGGCGAGCGTGCCACCGAGCAGGGGTTCGTCGGGGCCTGCGAATTCGAGCTCGAGGGCGAGTCTCGACGGAAGGATGTCGCGAATCGCGGCGGGAAGGTCGCGAACCCGCTCGTTGCCGAACGCCTGCGCCAACGCGCGGCCGAGGGCCCGGCGCACGGCGCGATCATCGCCGGCGGGATCGTCACCGCGGCCGATCGATCGGCCGTCCATTCGCAGGAGCACGCCGACCGCTTCCATCCCGGCGATCTCGATCCCGGCCTCCTCGGAGGTCTCCGGGGGAAGAGCGCCGGCATCGAGCCAAGCTCTCGCCCGCAGCCAGCCGGCAACCGCTTCTTCCATGGGCGGCGGTGTCGCGGCCGCCAGGCCCGTTAGGGCGAGAACGGCGAGCATCGTGATCGTCCGAGAACCGCGAGTCGCTCGGTGGCGGACCATGTTTCTGGAGACGGCAGCGGGGGGGGTTCTGATCATGCGGGCTGACGGTTCATGTCGGTGACTGGGAATCGGGCTCGTTCCTTGCGTGGCGTCGGGGATGAGGCAGACTCGGGTGTTCTAAAACCAAAGATCGGAGAATACCCCATGCTCGCTTTCCAGCTTCTTCAGTTCTCGGCTCATCGTCGTCGCCTCGCCCTGCTCACCAGCCTCACCTTCATGGCGATGTGCTGAACCAAACCAAGAGACTCTCTCTCGCGGGAGGATCGGCGACCTCGCCCTAAGGTCGCATGCCGGTCCCCACGAAACGCGGGCCCGTCCTGAAGAGGACGGGCCCGCGTGTTTTTCACCTTTGGCCGATCGAGGTCAGAACTGGATCTTGTCGGTACCCATGGCACCGTGGTCGTCCATGCCGCCACGCTTGGGCGACGGGTTCTCGAAGCCGTCGGCACCAATGTCCGCCGAATAGTCGGTGGTGTCGTTGGTACCCCACTGGGCCCGCTTGAGGCTCAGTCCGATCTTGCGATCGTCGGTGTCGACCCGGAGGATCTTGACGTCCACCTCTTCGTCGACCTTGACCACGTCCTGAGGGTTCTCGACCTTCTGGTCGGAGAGCTCGGAGATGTGGAGCAGGCCTTCGAGATTGTCTTCGAGCTCGACGAAGACACCGAAGTTGGTGATCTTCGTGACCTTGCCCTTGACGATCATGCCCGGACGGTACGCGGTCGGGATCGCTTCGATCCACGGATCCTCGCTGAGCTGCTTCAGGCCGAGACCGACCCGCTGCTTCTCCTGGTCGACCTCGATGACCACGCACTTGACGACTTCGCCCTTCTGGAAGATCTCGTTCGGGTGAGCGACCTTCTTGGTCCAGGAGATGTCGGAGACGTGGAGCAGGCCGTCGATGCCCGGCTCGATCTCGATGAACGCACCGTAGTTCGCGAGGTTGCGGACCTTGCCTTCGATGATCGTGCCCGGGGGGTACTTCTCGGCGACGAGTTCCCAGGGGTTGACCTCGGTCTGCTTCATGCCGAGGGAGATCTCGAGCTTCTCCTTGTCGATGTCGAGCACCACGACCTCGACCTCGTCTCCCACCTGCACGCACTCGCTGGGGTGGTTGATGCGACGGGTCCAGGACATCTCGGAGATGTGGACGAGGCCTTCGATGCCCTCTTCGATGCGGACGAAGGCACCATAGGTCATCAGGTTGACCACGGAACCCTTCACGCGGCAGCCGATCGGGTACTTGCCCTCGATCTCCTCCCACGGCGACGCCTCGAGTTGCTTGAGTCCGAGGGCGATCTTCTCCTTCTCGCGATCGATGTTGAGGATCTTGACTTCCATCTCCTGGCCGATTCGCACGACCTCGGAGGGATGGTTGACCCGGCCCCAGCTCATGTCGGTGATGTGGAGCAGGCCGTCGATGCCGCCGAGATCGATGAACGCACCGAACTCCGCGATGTTCGTGACGGTGCCGCGGACCACGTCGCCCTCGTTGATGGATCCGAGCAGGGTTCGCTTGGCTTCCTCGCGCTCCTCCTCGACGAGCTTGCGACGGCTGATGACGATGTTTCGTCGTTCCTCGTCGATCTTGAGGATGACGGCCCGGACGTTGCGTCCGATGAACTCGCCGATGTCGCTCGGACGACGGATGTCGACCTGGCTCGCGGGCAGGAAGACGGGCACGCCGATGTCGATCAGCAGGCCACCCTTGATCTTCCGCATGCACTTGCCTTCGACGACGTCGCCTTCGGCGCGGGTTCGAAGCACCTGCTCCCAACCGCGGATGCGATCGGCCTTCCGCTTGGACAGGACGACCGAGCCGCTCTCGTCCTCGGTGCTCTCGAGGAGGACCTCGACTTCGTCGCCGGACTGGAGGTCCGCGGCGCCGTCGTCGAATTCGGTCTTGGGCACGAGGCCTTCGCTCTTGAGACCGACGTCGATCACGACGAAGTCACCGGCGAAGCCCACGACCTTGCCGGCGAGGATCGTGCCGGCGGAGAAGCTGTCCATGTCCTCGCCGAGGAGCGAGTCCATGTCGCCTTCGGCGACGTCGTCGCCGAACGCGGTGCGGAGGAGCGATTCGGCCTCGAGATCTTCGATCCCGAGGTCTTCAATAAGGTTGTAGTCGACCATGTGGTTTCTAGAGGGGTTCCTGACTCGGGCCATCACGAGGACGGTCGGGTCGAACCGGGGACGAGTGCGGATGCGGGGTCGACACGTGTCGACGAAAACCGCTCGTCCGGCAAGGGTCCCTGCCGACCGGACGAATCGAAAAGTATAGGGTCCCGGGCCCGTCGACAAAAGTCGGTGCCGGCCCGATACCATCGAACTCGTGCCCACCCCGCCGCCGAACGAATCCCGGATTTCGAGCCGTTGGCGGGCTTTCGGCCCGGGACTGCTCTTCGCTGGTGCCGCGGTCGGCGTCTCTCACGTCGTTCAGAGCACCCGTGGTGGTGCTGAAATGGGCACCGCGGCCATTCTGGTCGTCGTGATCGGCTGTCTGATCAAGTGGCCTTCGTTTCGATTCGGAGCCCATTACGCTGCGGTCACGGGACGATCGCTGCTGCATGGATATCGGCTTCAAGGGCGGTGGGTGCTGGTGGCCTTCGCCTTCCTGACCGCCTCGATCCTCTTCACGACCCTCGCCGCGGTGACGATGGTGACCGCCGGTCTTCTCCTCAGCCTCGCGCCGCCCATCGAGGGCGTGCTCGGTTCGATGGGGATGGTCTCGGATGCCGGCCGGATCGCCGCGGTCTCGGCCGGGTTGCTGGCGATCACGGCGATCCTGCTCGCCTCGGGCGGGTATCGCCTGCTCGAAGGCCTGATGAAGGTCGTGATGCCGGTGCTGGTGGTGGCGACGCTGGTGGTCACGGTGATGGCGATTCGCGGACTCGGCGGTTCGGAGCTGACGTTCCTGCCTCCGATCGACGACCCGGCGAGTCGGAACATGATGGCGGCGATGGTGGGCTGGATGCCGGCGCCGATCGACATCGCGGTGTGGAGTTCGCTCTGGACGATCGCGCGGGCGGGGGGGCGTTCGATGGATCGGCGTCGGGTCCTCGAGGACTTCGACGCGGGTTTCATCTCGACGCTGGTGCTCGCGATTCTCTTCGTCCTGCTCGGTGCCTCGCTGATGCGCGAGTCCGGAGTCGACTTCCAGGGCTCGTCGGTCGGCTTCAGCAACCAGATCATCGAGCTCTACACGACGAATCTCGGTGACTGGTCACGCCCCCTGATCGCGTCGGTGATCTTCGTGGCGATGCTCTCGACGACCGTCACCGTCGCGGATGGGTTCCCGAGAACGGTGGCCGCGTTGTTCCGGGCGTTCGGCGCGGAAACGCGTCCTGCGGACGGCGTCTCCGACGCGACGGGTGGAGCGACGCGTTGCGAAGGCAGCCCCGCGGTCTACTGGGCGGTCTTCGTCGTCGGGGCGATCGGCGCCATCGCGATCCTGGTGTTCGGGCTCGCTCGAAGGAACGGGATCACCTTCACCGGTCTCGTCGACTTCGTGACCGTGACGTCCTTCATCGCCGCGCCCGCGCTCGCGTGGTTCAACCACCGAAGCGTGTTCCGATCGATCCCGCGGCCCGAGGATCGTCCTTCGCGACTCTGGTACGCCTGGTCGTGGTTCGGGATCTCGGTGCTGGGGATCTTCGCCGCCGCGTACGTGATCGAGCGACTGGGCGGCTAGGCCGTCCCGGGCCTGACAGCATTCGCAGGCTGTCTCGAGCGAAGGATGAGGAATCCGATCGCCCCCGCGATGTTCAGTCCGAGGGTCACGGCGTAGATCATCCCGGGGTGACCCTTGGCCGCGAGGGCGGTGAAGATCGCGACGCCGAGGAAGGGGGCGATCAGGCCTCGAATACCGGTCAGCATCACGTGGACGCTCATGTACTGGCTGTCTCGATGCGGCGGGGCGAAGTGCTGGTGACCCAGGTTCCACGCGAGCATGCCTCCCCCGAAGCCGATGCCGAGGAGGGCTGACGCCACGAAGAGTAGGGGGAGGAGGTGGTATTCGGTCGCGACGAGGAAGACGGCGCTCGCCAGCACGAAGGACCACGAGTGGATCGCTCGGAACGAGATCACGTGCATCCGGTCGAGCAGCCGCGCCCACACGGGGATGGCGAACGGCATGACGACCAACGGTACGACCGTGGTGATGAGAATGCCGGTCTGGTAGGAGGTGTCGAACTCGTCCTCGAGGATGATCACCAGCGTCGGCGAGATCATGAGGTTGCCCGTACCGAACAGCATCATGCACGCCATGTAGCCCGCGTACCGGCGATCCTCGCCGAGGACCCGAAGCACCGAGAGCGGATTGATCGCCGGACGCTCGGAATGGTGTCCCTGGCGTTCGGCTCGGGCCAGCCGACTCTGTCCGCGGAGCCGGACGCCGCCGTAGAGGATCGCACCCACCACGCCGAAGGTTCCGAGGATCGGGAACAGGAATCGGATCGATTCGACGCTCCGGTCGAGGCTCCAGCCGATGACGAGCCCGCCGGTCGCCATGACCAGGACCTGCACGGTCGCGAGGCGGCCGGTGATGCGGGTTCGGTTCGCGTCGGGATAGTTCGCCCGCCACACCGAGGTCCGGATCGTGACCACGGCGCTCCAGAAGATCCATCCGAGGATGACCAGGCCGACGAGCATCCACGCCCCGAACGCGGTGCGCGGGGTGAAGGCCATGCAGGCCACGCAGCCGCTGGTGGCGAGCATGAGCCCCGAAAGAAAGGGGACCTTGCGGCGGCCGTTGGCCGCGGTCGCCCAGGCACCGCTGGTCAGGTTCCCGATCGCGGTGGAGGCGGCGATCGCGGCGACCGCGAGGTCGAGGCCGGCTTCAGGAAGGCCGGGGATGCCGGCGAAGGTCTTCTTGATGACCACGCCCATCGCGCCGCCCTGGATGCCGCCGAGCATGATCGGGAGAAACGCCCAGGCCGCCAGTTCACGTCCGTAGTTCCGGCGGAGCATCGGTGGCAGCGTTCGGGGGTGGAAGGTCGACACCACCATCACGACCAACCGGATTGGAAATGTCGCAATGGGGTGGAAGGGCACGAGGTGGCTTCGTTTTCAAACGAAAGGAGACTCGAAAAAAGAACACGGGGTCCCGAATACGGGACCCCGTGGGGTGGATCAGGCTTGCAGGGACGTCAATCCCTCGAGTTGGCCGCCAGACTCACTGGCTGGGCTGGCCGCTCGTCGCGATGATGTCGTACGGGCTGAGGCGACTCGGTCGGTCGAAGAGCCACATCCGGCCGAGGTCACCCCAGAACATGCGGAGGTTCTGGTTGCCGACGACCGCCATGTTCAGCTCGATGTCGACGTCTCGTTCGGTGAGACCGACGATGTGCGGGGTGAGGTCACCCTTGATGGCGTTGAAGCTGACGTCGTCGGGACTGCTCGCGCAGCCGCCGAGACCGAGGGAGGCGACGGCGAGCAGGAGGCAGCTGGAACGGAACGCGGCGCGGGTGGTCATGTCTATGAATCCTCGGGAAACCGGTTTGGGATCGAATTCGATCCTCGAATGGTGAATGTTGACAGCATCTCGTCGGGGTGTCAAACCGTCGGGGAGACCTCCGTGCCCGGTCTCCTCTCGGTTTCGGTGGATTGTTCGACGACGCCCGAAACTGGGGGTAGAGTTCGGTGAAGGACGCCGGGCGACCCCTGACGGGCCGTGCCGGAACCCCCTGTCTCGAACCGTTGCGAACCCCACGGGGTCGTACGACTTGCGACGATGGCCAAGCCTCACGGGCACCACGAATCGTGGCGTCTGGAGTGGAAGGTCGGGATCGATGAGCGGCGAACCCACCTTAAACGCGGGGTTTGAGCTACGGGTTCCGGTCCCGCCGGGAAACGACCCGGCCCGCCGATCGATCGGTGGCGGACCCGCCGGGGGTCGCGCCGGCGTCCTGAGTCCGGGCTCGAAGCGTTCCAATCCGCCATCCTCCACCAGTCAATCGGCGTCCTGGAGCGATCGGTAGGTCCCGAGGACCTCCTCGAGCGACTCCGGAATCACTCGAAGACCGCCGACCGACGTCATGAAATTCACATCTCCGTTCCAGCGTGGAACGACGTGGGCGTGGAGGTGGGCGGGCAATCCCGCCCCGGCGGCGTCTCCCTGATTGACGCCCATGTTGACGCCATGGGGGTTGAAGGCCCGCTCCACGAGATCGACGGCGTGGTCGACGAGTCCCCAGAAAGCCGCTCGTTCCTCGGTTGAATGGTCGAGGAGTCGAGGTTTCGCGACGCCCAGGGCGATCAGCAGGTGCCCGTTGGAATAGGGAAACCGGTTGAGCAGGATCAGGCCTTCGTCGGTGCGGTGCACCACCAGCATCTCGTCGTCGCGGTCCGGGGCCGCCCAGGCCGCCGCGATGAAGTCGGACAGGACCGGGGCCCCCTCGGGGATCTCGGCCCGACGTCGTTCGAGGTCCCGGAGGTATGCCATTCGCCACGGGGCCCAGAGGTCCTGATGCATCGGACTTCGCCTTTCTTCAGAGATGGGGGAGATTCGGATCGAAGGATCCGGATCCGGTGCGGAGTCGGTCGGGGTCGAGACGCATTGTGCCGAATCGCCATCACGGATGCGGCGAGAAGGCGGTCGAGGTTCGTAGGATGTTCGCGTGATTCCCGAACAACCGACCAAGATCCTCGTCGCGATGAGCGGCGGCGTCGACTCCTCGGTCGCCGCCGCCCTGCTGCGGTCCGCGGGCCACGAGGTGGTCGGAGTGTTCATGCGGCTGGGCTCGCCCGGCGACGCCCTGGAGGAATTGATCCCCGGCGAGAGCTGCGACACCTCGAAGGTCCGGATCGGCAAGCAGGGCTGCTGCTCGGTCGGCGATGCCGAAGATGCCCGGCTGGTCGCGGCGAAACTCGACGTCCCCTTCTACGTGGTGAACTTCAAGAAGGAGTTCGGCCGGATCATCGACCATTTCGTCGCGGAGTACGACGCCGGTCGGACGCCGAATCCCTGCGTCCGCTGCAACGACTGGCTCAAGTTCGGACGGTTGCACGAGTACGCCGGCCAGATCGGCGCGACGCACGTGGCGAGCGGGCACTACGCGCGGGTCGAGGCGGCGTCCGAGGGCGATGGCAGTCGCCTGCTTCGCGGCGTCGATCACGGCAAGGACCAGTCCTACGTGCTCTTCGGCACGCCCGCCGACCGACTCGGCGAGATGGTGCTGCCGGTCGGAGGACTGCCGAAGTCCAGGGTTCGCGAACTCGCCGAGGAGTTCGATCTCCCGGTCTTCGACAAGCCGGACTCCCAGGAGATCTGCTTCGTTCCCAACGACGACTACGCGGGACTCGTCGCCCGGAAGTCATCCACCGGCGTGACGCCCGGCGCGATCGTGGACGGCGAAGGCGAGACGATCGGCGAACACCCCGGACATCAGCATTTCACGATCGGGCAGCGCCGGAAGATCGGCATGGCCTTCGGGCGGCCGATCTACGTGGTCGCCAAGGATCCGGTCGCCAACACCATCACGGTGGGGGATCGGGAGGCATTGCTGTCGGGCGGCTGTCTCGCGAGCCAGACGAACTGGCTGGTCGAACCGCCGATCGACGCGCGGAAATGCACGGTGCGAATTCGATACAACGCCGAGCCGGTGCCCGCGACCGCGCAGGTGATCGGGGACGATCGGCTCGAAGTCCGCTTCGACGATCGGCAGTCCTCGGTCGCGCCGGGGCAGGCGGTGGTGTGTTACGACGACGACCTGGTGCTCGGCGGTGGATGGATCGACGCGGCGATCTCCTGACCGTGGCCGGTGGGG
>JAQWJM010000048.1:0-18013 GCA_029248335.1 Phycisphaerales bacterium | reverse complement strand
GTCGACGATCTGGTCACCGCCGAAGTCCGCGGGACAAAATTGGAAGAGGCTGCTCGGATCACGAGCAGCCTCTTCGACAGACCTGTCTGGCGTGCAGCCGGAATTCAAGCAGAGAATCCAGGCGATCGTTGCGTGGCTCGGGCGTCCCGGCCGATCTCAACGACTTCGTCTTCGACGCGAAAGTCCCACCCCGGCACCAACGATGGCCAGCGAAAGTGGTCCAGGAACCGCACTTGCGTTCTGGGTGATGATGGTGACGGTGTCGAAATTGTTCTCGTTGGAACCGTACATGGTCGTCCCGGTTCCCAGGGTGATTCCCGCGCTCGCAAAGCTTCCGACGTACGTACCCGACCCTGAAATACCCGAGATCACTCCTCCATTGACCGGACCACTACTGGGGAGATTCGATACGAGGGATTTGCTGAGGCAGATGGTCTCGTTAAGGAAGTTTTGAAACACATGGCCAGAGCCAGTGAAACTGACAGGGGCATACCCGCTGGACCCGAATTCGGCGGCAACGCCACTTCCCCTCGTTCCTTCAATAACGCGCGAATATTCGAATTCAAATTGCCTCATCTCGTCACTGGTATCAACATTACTGATCGTGCCGGCGGCCGGGTTAAAGTATGACCCAAACTGACCGAACGCGTCGGCTGAACGAATGGCGTAGACCGTGAAGTCACCAGACATGCTGAAACCGATGGTGTCATCACCATTGTCGGTCAGCGTGATGATGATTCCAGCGTCTGCCGCGGTAGCGAGACCACCTGACAGCGCGAGCACAGACCAGATCTGACTTCGGAAAATGGAACTCATCTTTCTTTCCTCGTGTTTCTCATCGATTGTTTCTCGCCGCCTGATTCGACTTGGAATCAGCGCGTGGAGTTGCGAAATTGATTTCGAAGATTAGCAGACAAACCATTGGATCCAAAGAAAAATGGGACGTTGCAAAAGGTCCTCAAACACGCGAGCGGTGGTTCGTCTGCGATCCCGCGATGGACGGAGACAGGCGGCTCATTCGACACCGACTGGCAAGCCAGCGAATGCCCGCTGGGACTGATTCCGTAAGACCCGTTTTTGGATAAGTTTACGAATCACCTTCGTCGCTCGTTGGAACAAGTTCCAAACTCAGGAATCCGGCGTGCCTGGATCAGAGACGTAAACAGTCGTTGTTCCCAAAGCGTTGTTCTACGTTCGGGGGTCCCTCATCGATAACCCGTATGCATGAGAAAGAGAGATGCATGCACCGCACCTTGAACGTCGTCGGCGTGGCCGCAGCCGACATCAATGGTGATGGAGAGGTCGGCGGCGCGTACTTCGCCTCCAGCCCGGGCTTCTGGAACGCCACCTGCCCCTGATCGACTCCGACCCGACCGCACTCAACACCACCAGCCCGCCTCGACCTCGTGTCGGGACGGGCTTTCGTTCGGCGAGGGCTCGTCCGGATGACCCTCCGGCCCAGAGCATGCGAAGACCGCTACAGTGCAATCGCATTCCTCTCAGTCATTGGAGGGTCTCCCGATGCTGAACCGACGCAAGCGACCGGCGCGGAACAAGGGGGTGTACACCGGGTTCGAACGCCGGGATCTCCCCCTGCTGATCACCTACTCGCGAAGCGGAACAAACTGGCTCCGCTACGTCATCGAACTGCTCAGCGGCCGCCCCACGCCGGGGCATGAGCGGCTGCACGGGGGTGAGGACTTCGTCGTCGATCGGGCGCACCAGGGGTACCGCGTGGCCTCCGAGTACGAACGGATCATCCTGGTGGTGCGCAACTACAAGGAGACCCTCGTCCGCCACTACATCGACGAGTGGAAGGCGAACAAGGACGGCTCGCACCCCGTGGACGTCGTGGGATTTCTCGACGACCAGTCCGGGCGACAACCGCCGGAATGGTTCATCGAGAACATTCGCGCCTTTCACGAGTTCACGGACGACAAGCTTCTCCTGTACTACGAGGACCTCATGACCGAGCCGGAAACCGAACTCCGGAGGCTCATTGATTTCCTGAACCTGCCGCGGGACGGAGCCGACGACCTGTTTGCCAACCTGGACGAACACCGCCGACGTTCCGTCGAACTCTACCGGCGGAATCAGGCGTCCCACACGGAAGGCGACGCCGACAAACTCAGTCACCACTCGGACTCCCTGCTGTCGGACGAGGAGAAACGAGCCTTCGACGCCTACTACGCCGACCGGCACCCGGAACTGTTCAGACGGTATCTGAGCCGGTTCGCCACGCCAGACTGAGTTCGAGCAGAACCATCGTCCCCATGAACGCTCTTTGAACCACCCGACGAGTCTGCCGACAACGGCCTGGATTCAGGATGGGGTTCGGTCGCGGATTGCTAGACTCATGGAAGCATGACCGGAAAGCCCGCCGTCAGTTTCCTGATCCCGGCCCGCGACCGCCCCCGCGAACTCAAGGCCGCGTTGGCCAGCTGCCTCGCCCAGCGCTGTGAAGACTGGGAAGCCGTCGTGGTGGACGACCACAGTGAGACGGCCGACCTCCAGGGACTGGTGGCCGGCTTCGGCGACGAACGCCTGCGTTACGCTCGCCTGGATCGCGGGGAGCGCGGCGTGGCGGTCGCACGCAACCGGGCCGTCGCGCTGGCCCGCAGCGACCGGCTGGTCACGCTCGACAGCGACGACCTGAATCACCCGGACCGCGCCGCCCGTTGCCGCGCGCTGCTGGATCCGGCGGAACCCCAGTTGATCTACACGCGGGTGCGGCTGTTCAGCGACCGCCAGCCGGAAGGGCGGCCCAAACCCGTTCTGCAGCCGTTCTCCGCCCCCTTGCTCGAGATGATGAACTTCATCACCAATCCCGGCACCGCCTTCACACGCCGGGCCATCCAGGCCGTGGACCAGGGCTTCCGACCGGAGCTCACCATGGCCGAGGACTACGACCTGTACCTGCGCATGGCTCGGGCCGGCGTCGCGATCCGCGAGGTGGACGAGGAACACGTGAGCTATCGCAAGCACCCAGGCGCCACCACCAGCCAGCGCCGCGACGAACTGCATGCCGCCGTGATGCGGGTGCGCGAACTGAACGACGTTCGGCCGTTCCCGCTGGACGCCATTCGAGACCACGCACTTCCCGCGTTGTGCCGAAACCTGCTGGAGAACCCGGATCAGCGGGCCCTCTGGAGCGACGACCGCTGGAGCGACCGATGACCGGATCGACGCCGCGCCGCATCTTCGTGATCGGGTTCAACAAGTGCGGGACGACCTCGTTCCACGACTACTTCAAGGCCAACGGAATTCGCTCGGTGCACTGGCGAGGGAACACCCTGGCCCTGGCCCTGCACGACAACCTCGCCGCCGGTCGACCGCCGCTTCAAGGAAGGGAGGACTGGACGGCGTACATGGACATGATCTGCATCCCGGGATCCCCCTGGGGCAGGAGCAACAGCGACCAGGCGCCGCTCATCGAGGGCTGCCGGTACTTCCGCGAACTGCACCACGCGTACCCGAATGCCCTGTTCATTCTCAACACCCGCAATCCCACCGACTGGGTGCGATCGCGGCTGGAGCACGACGAGGGTCGGTTCGCCATGGCCTACCTGCAAGCCCTCGCCCCGGAAGGCGTCCGCAGCCGCCAAGAACTCGAGCGGCGATGGCTGGAGGACTGGCACCAGCATCATGCCGAGGCCCTGGCGTACTTCGAGGCCTCAGCCCGGGAGCAGTTCCTCGTGTTCCACATCGACGAGACGCCGGCCCAGCACCTGAACGAGTTTCTCGAACCCCATTTCGCGATCACGCACCGGGAGTTTCCTCATCGGCACCAATCCGCGAACCGGGGCAGTTGAGGAAGCCGATCCGGATCCGACATCGCCTCGTGCAGCATCAACCAATACCGATCGACCGGTTCATGTTGCTTCCGCGGAACCCGGAGCGGCAACGCGCCGGCCGAGCAGTGCACGATCGCCAGTTGCGCCCACACATCCGGCAGGCAGGCGGCCATCGCGTTGGCCGCCGGGTCATGCCAACGGTTCCCGTGTTCGCGTTCGCGCATCCAACTGAGCAGATTGAACTGACCCGGCAGGAAACGCACCCGATCGCGCACCAGGGCGTTGAGGGCACACTGCTCGCGGAATCGGCAGCACGCGGCGTGGCTGATCGCGTACTCGACGACCGCGGCCGGCGTCACCAGCTCGGCGAGCGCCACGCTGTCGAACAGCAGGACGCCTGCGTTGAAGTAATGAAAAGGCGATTCCAGCCCGAGCACGAGCGAGCGATCCGGCATGGGACGGCCATGCGAGCAGGCGGCAAGAGGCGTTCGCTCGTCGAGCGGAAGAACCTCCAACGACTCGAGACCGGCCACGCAGAGCGTATCGGCGTCCACGTAGAGATACCGGCCGGCCTGGCGCTGCTGCAGCGCTTCGATGCAATAGAAGTAGGGCTGCAGTTCCCGCGGCAATCGATGGAGCGCTGCGTCCGGCGGGATCGGCTGCCACTCCACCGGCACGTCGAATGCCGCCGCCACCGCTTCAAGATGATGCAGGCGATGATCCTTCGGGGTGACCACCACCACCGATTCGAATCGATGGTGCGACAGGTAGGAACTGATCGCCACCGCCGCCAGGGATTCGAATCCGTCGTCGAGCGCCAAGAGTAGATGCATCAGTCCAGTCCCGTCCCGCCACGCCGTGGCGTCTCAGTTCGGTCCGATCGATCGACTGGCCACGGCCTTCGCGCGACCGGCCCACCACCGACGGCAGTGCCACGACGAGAGGCCGCTTCACGACGTCCCGACGACTTCGAAAGCATGTCGCTCGATCCGTTCATGATCTTTCTCGTCCGGATTCCAAGAAGCCATGGTCCGCCGCCAGATGATTTCGATCGCGCTCGCGGACGACCCGATGCATCGAGTCCGAGGCATGCAGGGCCCCGAATCCGTCTCGATCGAGAACGCACTTGCGCGAGGATTCATCTTGTGGCGGTTCGAGCGGCACGGGGTTATGGTAATCAGCAGGTATGGACGACGCCGCAACCGCGAACGAATCCGACGCCAAACCCCGCAACCTGCTGCTCTGCACCTTCGATCAGCTGCGTGGTGACTGGTGCGACCCCTCGGTACCGATCGTCGACCTCCCGAACATCCAGGCACTTGCCGGGAATGGATGGTCCGCCCGAGCCTACGCGACGTCGCCCCAGTGCGTTCCCGCCCGACTGAGCTGGACGACCGGGTCGTACGCGAGCCGACTCGGCATCACCACCCACCGGAACGTCGACCTTCCCGGGGACGCCCCGTCCATCGTGCGGACCCTGCGTTCGAGGGGATGGTGGACGGAACTCGTCGGCAAGTCCCATCTCACCGCCCACGTGAAGGGACGAGACCTGCGGGACCAGGCCCCGCGCATGCAGGCACTCGGGTTCGATCGCGTCCTCGAGATCGCCGGCCCCCGTGGCCTGCGCCACGTCGAGTGCGCCCTCACGGATGCCTGGCGCGAAGCAGGCGTGCTCGAGCGACACCGCGCCGACCTCGAACAGCGTTACGCGGGTGGACGACGGCCGGAGTCGTGGGAGGTCCGCCCGACCGTGCTTCCCCTCGAACTCTATCCCGACGTCTGGCTGGCCCGACGCGCGGTGGAAAGGATCGCCACCCTGCCCACCGATCGTCCCTGGTTGCTCTGGGTCAGTTTCGTCGGTCCGCACGAGCCCTTCGACACTCCCCCTCCCTGGGCCGGTCGTCATGCGGATGCGGACCTCCCCCCCGCCTCCGCCACACCACCCTGGATCGCCTCGCTGCCCCGGCACGCGACCGCACGCGAGGCCCGGGCCCGCTGGGAGTCGCTCACTCCGAAGGCCATCGCCGCCTGTCGACGCGACTACGCCGATCAACTGCAACTCCTCGACGACCAGCTCGGCCTCCTGATGGAGACGCTCGATCGCCGTCCCGACGCCCGACGCACCACGGTGGCCCTGACCGCCGATCACGGTGAACTCCTCGGCGACGGTGGCATGCTCTACAAGGGCACCTTCCTCGAAGGTGCCGTCCGCGTTCCGTGGATCCAGCGCCCGGCGCCCGACGAGCACTTCGACGGACCTCGCCGAACCGCTCACCCGGTCGGCATCACGCCCCTGCTGTCGTCGTGCTTCGAGAACCTGGCGGCCGGCGGCTCCACGGCCGACCTCATCGAGGAATCAACGCGGCAGGAAGAGGTCTGCAGCGAGTTCGCCGATGAATTGATGGTCGTCGACGGGGCCCGGAAGATCGTCGTGGATCGACGGGGCAAGGCGCTCTGGGCGACCGACCTCGACCGGGATCCGCGTGAACAGGAGAACGTGGTGACCGATCACCGACGAACCTGGCGGACCGATCCCGGATGGCGGACGTTGCTCAAGACCACACGCCGACTCCAACGGGACCGTCGCCGGCGATCCTGGCGATGGACCCAGTTGAAGGACGTACGGTGAGCAGCGAAGGCATCCTCTTCATCGCGACCGGTGCGACCCACCGAGCCGAAGCGGCCGCCAGCGCCCGCGCCGGCCGAGCCCACGCCGGCGGTCGTCCGATCGCGATCATGACCGACGACGTCGAGGCCGCCGAAGCGATGGGCTGCTTCGATCGATGCCTGCCTCATCCCGACCCGCGACATTCGTACCGGGACAAGATCCCGGGCCTGCTCGATCTTCCCTTCGACCGAACCCTGATCCTCGACAGCGACGCCCGGCCCACGGCACGTCTCGACGGACTGTTCGCCCTGCTGGACCACCACGACCTCGCCGCCGCGCAGGCACCGGTCCGGATTCCGGCTGGTTGGCGCGACCAGGCGGTTCCCGACGAGTTCCCAGAACTGAACACCGGTGTCCTCCTCCTGCGCCGCGGCCAACACCAGGCGGAACTCGTCGACCGCTGGCTCGAGCGGTACGACGAGATCGGGCAGGACTGGGACCAGGCCACCTTCCGATCCGCGACCTGGGCCCGGCTTCCGAAAGGCCTTCGACTCGCGACGCTTCCGCCCGAAGCGAACCTCCGGACCACCAAACCCTGGATCGCAGGGAAGGGCATCCCGGTCACGGTGGTGCACGGCCGGGTCCCGGAGGCCGAGTGGCCGGCCCTGCTCGACTACCTCAATGGCGACATCGAGCGTTTCCGCACCAGCACCGAGTGGCTCGAGCGACATCGCGACTCCGCCTTGACGCCCCGCGTCTCCGGGACCAGACCTGCGGGCACGCCACCCATCGATCTGCCCCGACGTTCCGTTCGCAGCGGCGCCGTCGTCATGGTCGCACAGGCGATCACGGTCGGACTCGGGATCGGATCGATGGCGGTGCTCGGCCGCCTCCTGACCCCCGCCGACTTCGGCGTGGTCTCGATCGCCACCGCCTTCGTCGCCTTCGTGACCATGCTTCCGAAGCAGGGACTCCCCCAGGCGATCGTCCAACGGGACGATCTCGCCGACGCCCAGCTCAACTCGCTGTTCTGGCTGAATGTCGGCGGAGGCGTCCTTGCGGCCGTGATCGGAACCCTTGCAGCGTGGCCGATCTCCGCCTGGTTCGCCCGCCCGGAGTTGTTCGGGATCATGACCGCCCTCGCCGGCGCCCTCGTCGCCACGGGAGTCGGGGCCCCCCACGCCGCGGTCCTCAGGCGGGAGCTCCGATTCCGCACCCACGCCACGGTCGGGGTGGTGGCGAACCTGATCGGCGTCGCGACCGGCATCACGACCGCGTGGGCAGGTTGGTCGTACTGGTCCCTCGTGGCGATGACCGTCACCACGACCGTGACCCGAGCCATCGGCATGTGGACCTGTTCGGGATGGAGACCGTCGCGCCCCGCGATCGCCGACGGCATACGCCCCATGGTGCGGCTCGGCGCCTATCTCGGTGGAACCTCGCTCCTCACGACCGCCTCACGGAGCATCAGCCGCATCATGATCGGATTCGGGCTCGGTGATGCCGCCGCCGGTTACTACACCAACGCCAGCCGGCTGATCGTCCAGCCCGCCACGCAGCTGAACACGCCCCTCACCTCGGTCGCGATCCCTGCTCTGAGCCGGCTCCAATCCGATCCGGAGCGGTTCCGCGCGTTCTACCGCCGGGGTCTGGAAGCCGTGATCTTCTTGCTCTGCCCCTTCATGCTCGTGGCGATGGCGGGCGCCGACCATCTGATCCCCCTGTTCCTCGGGCCGCAGTGGACGGCGTCGATTCCCCTCTTCCTCGCCCTCACGCCCGCGGGGCTCGTGGCGTGCACCGGGGTTGCCACGAGCTGGGTCTACATCCCGCTCGGTCGCACCGACCGCCAGTTCCGCTGGCGGATCCTGTCATCGATCGTGACGATCGTCGCGGTCGTGATCGGACTGCGGTGGGGCACGCTCGGTGTCGCGGTGGCGTTCAGCGTCCAGGCCGTGGCCATGCGGATTCCCGCCATCGCCTACTGTCTTCATGGCACCTTCCTCCGCGGCACCGACGTCGCGGGCCCGGTCTGGCGAACCGCCCTTGCCGCGGTGCCGGCCGTGCTGGGTGGAGGATGGTGTGCCGAAATGCTCCCGATCGACACCTCGCACCTCGCAGCCTGTGCAGGCATCGCGACGACAACGTTCTTCATCTACCTGCTGGCGTTCGCCTGCACCCCGGGCGGGATCGCACGACTCCGAGCCACCGCCGAACTCACCCGACATCTCAGGCGACCCCCGACGGCGGGCTGACCCGACCGAACTCAACACCACCAGCCCGCCTCGACCTCGTGTCGGGACGGGCTTTCGTTTGCGCTTCTGGATTCTGTTGACGCTGTTGAGTCAACAATTGCGAGCATCGCTGCAGCCAACCCGACCCCTGTGAACAGGAAGCGATTTTCCAAAGTGGAAACGAAAGTTCCCAGGCTGAATGTCGATGGTTCAAGCCCGTTCACCCGCTTTCATGTGAGTCACGCCGAACTCCCGTAGTTACGGGATACCCCCTCGCTTCAGTCTCCCCGCCCGATCCAAGCTGCCACCGGGGCTCATGCGAAAACGCTTATCGCAGCAACGCAGAACGCCGCACCCTTGACGGATGCGGCGTTCGTTCGTCGATGATTTCTACAGACGCCGAGCGCACCGGGCGGAAGCGAATCGGCCTGCGAATCCAACCGGACCCGGAAGTGCCTCAGGCCATCCTTCGTTGACGACGGCCTCGAACGCCGGCCGCCCCCAGGGCCAGCGCGGCCAGGCCGCCGATGCCGGGGACTGCAGCTGATGACTGCTGCTGCCCCATCAGGATGCCTTCGTCCGCGGTGTCGTTATAGGCCCAGCTGTTGACGACGAATGACTGCACGTTGCCCGAGCCGTCAAAGGTCAGTGTGTAGTCAAACCAACCGTAGTAGAAGGACTGACCGAGATCTGGCGAGTGGGCCAGCCCGATGAGGTGCGTTCCTGCTGCAAGCGTCGGTGAGCTGTCGGAACTGTAATTCGAGATGGCGGTGACATAAAGCGACTGGCTGTAGAACTGGGTGAATCTGGAAGTCGGACCGGCGTTGAGCGAATAGCCGCTCCACGCATCGCCGTTTTGCAACGTGGACTTGACGGCGAAACGTCCGCCGTTCCTTTCAATTTTCACGCCCGATGCTTGAGCCCAGATTATGATCTTGTTACCAAAGAAGAATGTCGGACTGTTGGTACTCGTATCAAACGTTTGGGGCGTGATCGAACCGATGATGTCCGCCTCCGCGTGACCGACCAACCCGCCTGCGGCGGCCAGCGCGGCGGTTCCACCAGCGGTGAACACGTAATTCTTGAGACGCGATTCGTTCATTGGTCTATCTTCCTTCGCGGATTGACGAGTTGTTGAAGAGGGACTACTACCCCTCAGAGACATGTGAAGCCATTGGAATCGCGGACGCAACAGGGATCCGTCACCGGAGACAAAGGTGTGTCACAGAAGACAGTAATTGATGAAAAAACCGGATCAGAGGTCGTCCAAGCACGAAAATCAGCCTTGTTTCGGCCGAGGAGAAGCTAGATTCGTCGGCTTCCGAGCCTCGTCGTCATCCTTCTCGAGACTCGTCCACCTGCGCTCCGTTCGATTCCCATGACCGACGCCTTCGACACCGGATATGCCGCCGACCTCGCCGCGATGGAAGAGCGATCCATCGCGCTCTCCGCCGCGACTTACGACGCAATTCACGCGACGGTCGTCGATCCGACGGCGATCCGAGCCTGCGGTCGAGTACTCGGCATCAGCAGAACCCTCGCGTCGAAGATCCTCCGACTCTCCACCGCCACTGATCTCGCCGTCGTGCTGACCGTGATGCCGGGAAAACGCGGCTGGCAGTCGGTTCTCGACGCGCTCCGACGGACGAAATGCGACGCCCGGCTCATCGGTCGCCTGCAGGAGGAGATCGCACGATTCGACTCCACGGCCGAGAAGCGCGGCATCGATCGCGAGGCGCTGGCAGCCATGGCCGGTGGTGGACTCGATTCGGAGGCGAGCCGTCAGGAGCATCGTCGACTGCGCGAACAGGCGTTCCACGCGATGTCGATGACCTGGGGCGTGCTCGCGGAAGTCCGGCTCGCAAGTTTCTTGGTCCTGCCATCGGGTTCGAATGATTTTCTCGACATCGAATCGGTGTCTTCGTTGCGTGGCCTGCACCGAATCGGCCCCGGACCGAATCCTCGCATACAGATGTCGACCGGCGCTTTTCTCGCCTCCAAGGAACGACGCCAGGATCCCGCCGGACCGAGGAATGCGGCGGGAGACTGGTACGACTCCCGTCACAGCACCCGCGGAATCGAATCGGAACTCCAGGTACACGACGATCCCGCCGGAAGACACGTCCACTTCGAAGGCGCGAACACCTCCAAGACCCGCAAGGTCGACGTGGTTTTCCGAGAGCATCTTGAAAAAGCGGGGTACCAGCATGCCCGGGTACCACGCGAGCTCGGCAACTTCGGAGCCGGAATCCTGCTCCCGTCACGATGGTTCGTGCTGGAAGTGCTCGTCGATCGCGAAATTCCCTGGAATGATCCGCCCGAGGCTTCCTCGTTCAGCCAGCTTCCAGGCATGGCGCACCGCTACCGTTGGCCGGAGATGCAGCGACTTCCAATGACGGAATCCGCGCAGTGCGGGATCGACGCCGATCTTCCCGACGAGCTCGACTCGTTTCGGGTCCCGCATCATGCCGTGCTCGCCGATGCCGCCGATCGGCTCGGCCGAACACTGGCGGATTTCAACACCCATATCGTGGCCGTCCCCTGGCCCATCCTCTCATCCAACATCCAGATTCAATGGCGACTGCCGTCGACGGATCCCGGGAGCGGAGCATGAGTGCAGAACACCGACGCCCAAGACACGAGCTCGACCACGCGGCGATTCACGAATGCGTCATGAAACTGGTCGATGCCTGCCGTGCTGCGCTGGACGTCCTGCTCGACGACCCCTCCGCGGTCCGGGCGGCGGGACGTACGCTCGGCATCGACAAGTCACTTGCCTCGAAACTCCTCCGAGTTGCGGATGCGACCGATCCGTTCGAAGCGATCCGAGTGATGCCGGGGCCGCGCGGATGGTCGCAGGTTCTGACCGCACTGGCGTCCGCCGACGAGGGAGGGGCGACGAGCATCGTGGTTCGCGAAGCCATCGCAACGCTTCAGACGGAACTTTCGGACCGCGGCCTGTCCATGAACCATCTGCGATCGACGCAGACGCAATCCCATCCGGAGATCACGTTCACCGATGCACGCGGAATCAACCCGCTCCGAAACAACCTCACTCGGACCCACGCCCAGGTCTGGGGTATCTCGGGTACCGCCTTCCTGCGATCTTTCGTCGTATGGCCCACGGAAGTTCCGGATCGATTGCGGCTGGGTGTCGTGACCACCGTGCAGGGTGTTCATCGCACGACTCCCGGGCCCGACTGGCCGATTCACGATCTCTTGAACCGACGTGACGATGCAGAGGACGGAACATCCACGGCCGAGCCATGGCCGGGCTCGGTGGACTGTTCCGATCTCTACGACAGTGAGCGTGTCGGGGAAACGGGGATCCTCAAGAATCGCACCGGCGCCTTCCGGACGTTTCGAGGGTTCGGAAGCGGACCGTCCGATCGGATCGATCTGGGCTTCATCGAGATCGCGACCGACCCGCTTCCACTGCACGGCGGTGATGCTCCCGAACTGACGGGATTCGAAATCCCCGTGCTTCTCCCCACGCCAGTCGCCGTGATCGACGCCTTCGTCGATCGAGACGGACCACTCGCCTCCACACCTCGAATCCAGATGTTCATCGAGGCCGGTGGGATTCGATTGTCCCGCTCGAACCGTGCGCACCATGCACTCCCGACCACGGAGCATGCCGAATCCCGCCATTCGGCCGTCGCCAGCGACCTGATTGAACCAGATGCCCCGGAGATCAAGCCCGAGATTCGTACGCTTCATGCGACGGCGGTCACGCGTGCCATGTCTTCACTCGGCCTGGCTCCGGAATCACTCGTTCGCCATCGTGTTCGGCTGAACGACCCGATCCTCTCGACGTCGATCCGCATGAGCTGGCCGTCCTGACCAGGCCGCCACATCCGCCGGCTGCCGGAGCACGGTTGAACGACAGGGCAGACACCCCACCACCGCGACCGAGAGCGCTGCCCCACGACCACCCGTGGCCACGGTGGTGAGGTGCGACGGCATTTGCGACAGCCCGTGACCGTCATCCTCGGACATTCAGGTTCGCGGTCGCGCTCGGTTCTCGGGCCATCACCTGTCCGCTTCGTGACCTGAATCGCATCGACCCCTGTCTTCTGTGACACACCCTTGTCTCCGGTGACGGATCCCTGTTGCGTCCGCGATTCCAATGGCTAAACATGTGTTTGAGGGTCGGATGTCCCCCTTCAACAACTTGTCAATCCTCAAAGGAAGATGAACCAATGAACGAATCGCGTCTCAAGAATTACATGTTCACCGCTGGTGGAACGGCCGCACTGGCCGCCGCAGGCGCTGCCAGCGCAGAGATCCAGACGAGCAGCGGATCGACGCCGATCCCTTCCGGCAACTACGGGCCGTCCAGCATCGTGAACCTGTTCACGATTGAAGGCGTCGGAATCAACGCAATTCACCAGGTGGCGGGAAACTCTTCCACTGGTGGCATTAATGCGGCTTTATCCGCGGGCACTGGTGCAGGGCCGATCTGGAACATCGTGAGTTCTGGCGTCTCAATCGACACTGGTTTCACAGGGTCCAATTACATGTACAACCTCGTGACGTTCAAAAGCGGCCAAGTGACCAACAGTTCCGGAAGCTTCGCCCTCGGCACCGGAAACATCGTGGGTTTCTCGATCATCGACGCTGGCGACACTTACTACGGCTGGCTCGAGTACGACCTTGCGTTGTCCTCGACCGTGCTCAACTTCACGGTCAACCGCTGGGCCTACAACGACGTCGCGAACGAGGGCATCATCGCCGGGCAGAACCTCGCGGCCGGCAGCACCGCCGTCCCGGGACTCGGTGGCCTCGCCGCCCTCGCGATCGGCGCCGCCGGCGTCCGCTCCCGACGACAGCGCACCGTCGCCTGATGACGCTGAACTGAACGCGGTCGACTTCGCCACGACCGTACCGAACACCACCAGCCCGCCTCGACCTCGCGTCGGGGCGGGCTTTCGTTCGGCAAGTTCCGAATCGATCCCACCCCGAGTTGGACGCATCGGCGTCCAACGTGCGAGAAACGACACACTCGCGTGGCGGGGATGTGTTGTTCGCACCGTGACGATCGGCGGTCGCACTCGGCCCTCGCCCCCCTGTCGCGACTGCGCTCGACCGGTGTGGTGGAGTCGTCGATTCGTTCCGCACTGAACGCGGTGTAGGGCGTCTGATCCCACTTTCCCATCAAATCTGTCGGGAGCACGACCGGGGCACACCTGACACGCATCCGCGATACCCGGCGGTCCCGATCCTCGCTCCCACGCCTCGATGGCTCATCCCGCGGCCTTCCGGGCAGGCTGCCGGAACAACACGCCCGCTCCCCCGTCCACGCGACCGATCGGGTGGCGAAAAAAAACGAGGCCCGGGCCACTGGGGCCCGGGCCTCGCGTTTGGATCAGGAAGACGCGATTCGTTCAGTCGCGACGCCGGCGGCTGGCGAGGCCGGCCACACCGAGGAGGGCGAGCACGCCCGGCGAGGGAACGACTTCCACGACCTGGTTGACGACGAAACCATTGACGTCGCCCGCGGTGTCCAAGTCGAGAAAGAAGGTGCGAAACCACTCGTTCCGCGGCCAGCCCGGGGGATTCGGAGAGTCGGTGCCGAAGCTGACCTCGTCATAGGTGGTGCCGTCAAGCCGCGTGTAGGTGACGATCGTGTCCCCCACCGTCCGCACGAAATCCGCCCCGAGATCAACGCCCGAGTTGGGAAGGCCCACGAGACCGAACGGGTCGCCGATGGAAAAGGCAAGGAAGTTCGGTTCGGCGCCCGAAGGAAGCGGGTTCAGCACGAGCGGATTGAGCCCGTCATAAAGCGAACCATTGTCCAGCGTGAACAGCGACCAGGTCACTTCGCGGAGGTTGTCGGTCGGATCGGCGTCCGCGAGAACGACCGAGACGCCGAAGTCCGAAAGGGCTCCCGCGATCGGATCGATGAGGAAGGCCGTGCCGCCGTTCACAGGTCCGTCGAGGGTCAACGCTGAGATGTAGGAGTCCGTCGGATCAATACCGAGGGGATTGTCGGGGTCGAAGTTCACGGTGCCGACACCGGCGATGTAGGTATCCGCCATCAATGTGGTAGAGAGGCAGGCGACCGCCAGTGTGGTTACGAGGGATCTCATGTTTCTTTCTCCATTTGGGAATCTGGGAACTCGCGAACGAATCAGCCAGCCGGACGACGGCGGCCAAACGGTAGGTGCATCTTCTTTCAAAAGAGAAAGGCTTACAAGTGACAACTCCACATCAGCAATTCTTTACTTTTGATGCCCACATGTCATTCCATCCAGCTTCGACTCGCACCTCCCATCACGAGTCCTCACCGCCCGCTGGGCCTGATTGCGCAAGCCTGCTGTTTTGCAGGAGTTTACGGCTCAGGTCGTCGCTTTGGAACTGGTTCCAAACTTTGGAACGCGCCGTGTCAGGATCAGACTTCGCAAATGGTCGCGATCCCCAAGGCGTCGTCATCGTTTCGATCCCGATCGGCGCGGGAACCCGGAGCGGCGGCACCGAGACGGGGATGGCATCGTCGGCCCCGACGATCTCGACCTCGTCATCGGTTTCTGGGGCGACGCCATCCCCTGATCAACTTCCACTCGATCGGAAGCAGACCCAAAAGCCGCCCTCGACCACGCGTCGGGGCGGACTGTCGTTCGCGTGGCGGTGTCACGGCTTCGGGCGACGCGGCGCGGCACCCGCGTTTCCAAGCCACAGCCCGCGCGGACTGATTCCGTGATGGCGGAAAGTCTTCGCGGAAACGGTTTTCCCCTTTGGTGTCGAGCGGGGTGTCGAGCGGGGTGTCGAGCGGGGTGTCGAGCGGGGTGCCGAGCGGGATACCGAGCGGGATACCGAGCGGGATACCTAGCGGGATACCTCACGCTCAAGGGTGCAGCGGATCGGGTAGTGGTCCGAGTAGAGGCCCACTCGCGTATCGTCGACATCCACCCTTGCTGACCGGCACCCTTTCGCCAGATCCGGACTGGCGAACACGAAGTCGATTCGTCGCCGTCGCGCCTCCACCTCCGACATCGTCTCCGCCCAGCGCGGGATCAGCGCCGGGGAACCGAAGGTGTAGAGGTCATCGGGGCTGTATTCGCTGACGAGTTCGACGAACCCCAGATCCAGGAAGGCATCCGTGATCCGGTAGTCGAAGACCACCTCGCCGTCCTTCTCCTCGCCGAACCCGTGCTCGAGCAGATACGGTTCGTCGCAGCGGATCTTTCCGTTGAAGTCTCCAAGCACCAGCACCGGGCGTCCCGCCTTCACGACGGCTTCCGCCATCTCGGCGATGATCACGGCCTCCGTCGGCTTCGACGGCCAGAAGTGCACCACGAACACGTCGATCCCGTGCGTCCGCGCGTGGAGGAATCCATGATGGAACCCCTTCACCCGACGCTCCAGGACCTCGATCGGCGCAGTGCTGGTCAACGCCACCGGGTACCCCTGCTCCTTGTGCATCACGGCGTGCTCGTGTCCCCACGCGAGCGCGATCTCCGCCAAGCCCGGCTCGTCGCAGTGCAGGACCTCCTGCAAGGCCACGAGGTCCGGCCCCTCCTCGACGATCCAGGTGGTCGCTTCCTCCAGCTCCGCCCGATGATCGAAGAAGTGATAGGTGTTCCAGTTGATGATCTCGATGGTCTCGGTCGGCGGCCCCTGACACGCTTGCGACAGGAACACGAAGGCCACGAGCATCAGCGATCCAACGCCCGGACGTGGTTCAGGGAGTCCATGCATGCCCCCAGTCTAGGGGGTGCCCCGAATCACGACGTCGCCCGACGACAGCGGCGCGACCGGTGGTGCGGGGCTGGCTTGCGAAGTCTCGGCTGGCCGTACTGAATGCTTCTCGCAACAAGCCGCGGCGCCGCCGATCAATCGCGGAGGTATGATCGCGCCGGAGTGACCACATGCTCGATGGAGTCATGCTGCTCTGGTTCGGTCTGACCGGGATCTCGGTGCTGTTCGTCGCCATCGACGTGTGGCGAACACCGGAGGCCACCGCGCTCCGCTGGGGATTCATCATCCTCACGATCTTCGCGGGACCGCTCGCCGCCTTCTTCTACGTGCTCGGCTGCCGAGAACCGTTGCCAGGCACCCACGAAGCATACGTGGCTCCCATCTGGAAGCAGGTGCTTGGATCCACCATGCATTGCGCCAGCGGCGATGGCCTCGGAATCATCACCGGCGCCGCCATCGCTTCGATCCTGACGCTCACGTTCTCCCTTGATTTCACCCTCGAGTACGTCCTCGGGTTCGGCTTCGGCTGGCTCTTCTTCCAGGCGTTCGCGATGAAAGGCATGGCGGGTGGGGACTATTTGAAGTCATTGCGAATGACCTTCATCCCGGAATTCCTTTCGATGAACCTGCTCATGGCGGGCATGACGATCGTCTCGAAGTTCTGGATGGCGAACGTCGACGGATCGACTGATCCGGCCAATGCTTCCTTCTGGTTCATCATGTCCATGTCGCTGATCGCCGGGTTCCTCTGTGCGTACCCGATGAACTGGTGGCTGGTCACGCGACATCTCAAGCACGGAATGATGACCGTACGAAAGGGATCTCCTGGTCCGTACGCCGGCCACGACATGGCTTCGATGAACCCGGACGATCAACACTCGAAGCATGGCGGAATGAGCATGAGCCCCGGGGACGGCGAGCATGTGAGCCATGACACGAAACACGACCAGCACCACGACATGAACCTCACGCCGCCATTTGGAACCATTCTTGCGGTTGGAGCGCTCTCGGTGACCATCCTCGCCGGGGCCGTGGTGATCGTGGCGACGACGCTTCCGGCCGCAGACTGAAGTCAACGACGAATCGACGGCTTGAATCGGCGGAGCCGATCTCGGCGGCAAACGTCGTCGTTCAGGCTGCCGTTCAGGCGACGCCCCTGCGGCGACAGCGTCCCGTCGACGATCACCCACGAAAGGCGGCGTCACCGACACCAGGGGATCCGTGGAGGCGTGTCCCCGGCGCAGCCGCCCGCGGACCCGCCGTCCACGGAACCTCGACCGCGCGTCGCTCGAGGCCCTCGATAAACCGACGCGAGCGCGTTCGTGGAGTCGACTTCGATTCCCTGATGTAACGCCCGGAGGGCTCGAAAGAACCTCGGACGCGATCACACCGGACATGATGCGCCATCCGACGATCGAACATCGATGAAACGCCCCCGGCCCTACGGAATGTCTCGGGACTCCGGGAATTCAATCCACGACCGGACGCCGATCGACTGCGGCTTCAAGCCACGCGACTGCAAGACCTCGGGGGATCATTCCTCCACGGCTTCGATCGTGATCCTTCCCCCGCCGCCGCTGAGATAGAGCGTCACCGGTGGCGAATCCAGGACTCCATTCGTACTCGGACCGAGGGCCATCATCCTGAGATCATGTTCCGGGCCACCATCACCGCCGGCG